>JAJAYZ010000100.1 GCA_027118455.1 Actinomycetes bacterium | reverse complement strand
GGCCCTGCGGGGGTTGGGGGGCGGCTGCGGTCATCGTTACTCCCCCGCCTGGTGCACACACAAAAACGGGGTAAATCGGGGGTGGGGGGGGTGGGGGTACCGGCGGGGGTCCCCCGCCGCGGGGTCCCCGCGCGGCGCGGAGCAAGGTGATCTCGGACTCGAAGTCTTCGAGGGACTCAAAACTTCGGTAGACCGAGGCAAAACGAAGGTAGCCAACCTCATCGAGCTCGCGGAGCGGGCCAAGGATGGCCATGCCGACCTCATGGGAGTCGATCTCGGCGGCGCCGGTGGCCCGGACCGTCTCATCGACGCGCTGCGCGAGCAGCGCGAGGTCGTCCTCGGTGACCGGGCGGCCTTGACAGGCTTTCCGGACGCCGACGAGCACTTTTGGGCGGCTGAAGGGCTCGGTGGCCCCGCTGCGCTTGACCACCACAAGGGCGGCGTGCTCGGCGGTGGTGAACCGGCGACCGCACTCGGCGCACTGCCGACGACGCCGAATGGCGGCACCGTCATCTGCGGTCCGAGAGTCGATCACCCTGGTCTCGACGCCACGGCAGAAGGGGCAGTACATGACGGGCACCCTCCGTTCCGCTGACTCGTGTCGCCGACCTCGGAAAGCCCCGTTCAGCGGGTGCTCTGGGGACAAACCTGGGGAGTTCCTGGGGATGAGCCGGGGATAACTCCGTCACGTGTGAGGATACCAGACCACAATCTGTGGAGGACTTACAGAGATGTAAGTACTAGATGTAGCGGTACCGTACGCGCCGCCAACCGCGCTGGCAAGTGTTGCCGCCAACTTTCTTCTACCGGCGTGTCGGACAGGCGTGACCGAGCCCATCACCGCAGGTCAGGCCGGAATTTGGAGCTCCTGGCCGGCCTGGACCGACGAGCTCGGCAGGTTGTTCATCGCCGCGATTCGCGCCACGGTCTCGCGGGGATCGGTCTGCGGATCCACCAGCTCGGCGATCACCCAGAGCGTCTCCCCCGGCTGCACCACCCAGGTGGTGCTCACCGGCGTGCTGGCCCCGGCATCGGCACTGCCATCGGACCCGGCGGGACCGGCCGAGGCCGCTACCTGTCCCAGTGAGACCAGGGCGAAGGCAAGGGCTGCCAACAAACCCACCAAAGCCAGGCGACCCCGGCGGGTGAGGCGCACCGATCCGCTGGCGATCGAGAGACCGCCAGACAGGCTTGGTGCTGCGGCGGCAGAAAGCGCGGGGCGGGGAGCGGTGCTGATCATCAAGACCTCCGGGGAAGGGGTCGAACGGGTGTTCGATCGAACGTCTGTACGATTTCTACACCATGGCTCCGACAAAGTCACGACACAGGGCCAAAAAATCGAACAGGTGTTTGAAACAAGCGTTCGATTCACGCTAGCGTCAGTGCAGTCACAACCGTCAGTGCCGTCACACGGGGCGTGGGTTCTGCTCATGGCTCCACCGTGCACCCCGGGTCTGACAGACCAGCCAGCCAGACCAGCCAACCGCAGGAGATGAGCCCATGAGCCCCGGCCCAGAGAGCACCAGTACCGGCGGAGCCCGCCAGGGCGTCCATGAGATGCCAGACGGTCCGGTTGCTGACGACGGCCTTACCCAGCGACAGCGTCTGGTGCTGCAGTACATCCATCAGTCGATCAGCGAGCGTGGCTACCCGCCGAGCATGCGCGAGATCGGCGACGCCGTCGGCCTCACCAGCCCCAGCAGCGTCAAGCACCAGCTCGCGTCACTCGAACGCAAGGGCTTCATCCGGCGCGATCCGAACCGCCCCAGGGCGATCGAGGTGCGTCTTCCCGACAACGCCGAGTCGGCCGTTGACCTCACCGACTCCGGCAATGCCACACCTGCGGCCGCTTACGTCCCGGTCGTCGGCCGGATCGCTGCCGGGGGGCCAATCTTGGCCGAGCAGGTCATCGAGGACGTCTTCCCCCTTCCCAAGCAGCTCGTCGGTGACGGCCAGCTCTTCCTGCTGAAGGTGGTCGGCGACTCGATGGTCGACGCAGCCATCTGCGACGGTGACTGGGTGGTCGTCCGGCAACAGCCGACGGCGGAGAACGGTGACGTGGTCGCCGCGATGCTCGACGGCGAGGCGACCGTCAAGACGTTCAAGAAGCGCGACGGCCACATCTGGCTGATGCCGCACAACGCCGACTACGAGCCGATCCTCGGCGACGACGCGGTGATCGTCGGCAAGGTGACGGCGGTCCTGCGCAGCCTGTAGAACTGCTCGCTCAGCTGCAGGGCTCGCGCGGATAGTCGATCCGCAGACCATCCAGCAGCCGCAGACTGTAGGCCTTCTCGACTGTTGGGTAGGTGAACGTCACCCTCATGTCATCGGCACCGAACGGGTTGTAGCAGTTCTCGTGCAACTGCGCAGTTCCGGTCGCTCCCGCGCGTCCCCACGACGTCCAGCGGATGCCGTTCAGACTCTTGCCGCCGTCACAGGCCAGCGTCAATGACTCCGGACGCACCACGGGCAGCCCCATGCACCACTGCATCACCATCACCTGGCGCTTCGCCACACCGAGCGGCCGGCCAGGCTCACTGACCTTCACCACGTCGAAGCTGCGTCCGCCAGGCATCGGGCAGCGCACGTCGTCCGCTGCGACCTGCTGTGCCACATCGCCTGCCTCACCGCGGAGCCACAGATAGTTACCCTCGCGTGCTACCAAACGGCCTCGGGCGTCCACGACCCGATTCAGGTCCTGACCCACCACGCGGTAGCCGGCGGGCCACCGGACGAAGGGCCCGGGCCTGTAGGGATACGCAGGGTTGCGGAGGGTTGCGCACACGCCGCGCGCCATGAGCCGCAGGTCCAGCTGCCCCTCCAGCCCACCGTCGGAATCGACCCATGACGAGGTGAGAGCCGGCAATAGCCGCGCGTCCACTGCGCTCGCGGAGGGCGTGGCGCTCGGGGTGGAGTCGGGTGACTGGCTGACAGACGGCGCTGCCGTCGGCGACCCACCCGAGCAGGCGGCAAGCGCGAACGCGGACAACAGCGCGCCGAGCGGCAACACAGGGCGATGCCGAGACCGGTGACGCATGACTGAAGGTACCCCGTCTTCGAAGACTTCCGACCAACGTGCGAAGGACCCGCCAGTGGACGGGTCCTTCGCGTTGGGTCGAGCAGGTTCAGCGCTTGGTGGTCTCCGGCTTGCGGCAGACGTAGACCAGCGCGGACGCAGTGGCGGCGCTCTGGTCGGTTAGCGGGGTGCCGACGAAGTCGACGTAGGTGCCCTCGACCTCGAAGCAGACGGCGGCCAGAGCGGCCTCCAGCTCCTGGGGGAACGAGTAGCGCACCGCGGTTGTGGTCGGCGCGGCGGCTGGGGTGCCATCGACGGCGTACTGCCGGTAGGTCTCGTGGGTCATGACCTGGGAGGCGGCGTCGTAGCGCTGCGTGCCAGAGACGACCACCTGGCTGCCGGTCACATCCGTGTACGAGTGCCAGATCTCCGGAGTCTCGACGCGGCGAGCAAGCTCGGCAACGTGCGGGAAGCGGATCGCGAAGGCGAACGTGGCTCCTGGCGCGAGCTGGCGGTAGATCGCCTTCAGCGCGGCGGTGCGGTCGTCGTTGGTGAGCAGCTGCTGCAGCGCGTTACCGGCAACGATCGCCAGGCCGAACTTGCCACGGGCCTTGAGCTCACGAGCGTCCTGCACGACCCAGGTGACGGTCTCGTCGGCGTCCTTGGCAATGGCGAAGTCGACCATGGCCTCGTTGACGTCAACTGCGGTGACCTCGTGGCCAGCCTCGGTGAGCGCCAGGGCGATGCGTCCGGTGCCGGTAGCGATGTCGAGCACTGGGCCATCGGCCTGCTCGGCGAGCGCGAGGTAGAAGGCGATGTCGAGGCCGGCGGTGCCGTACTCAAGGTCGTAACGCACCGGGTCGCCGTACTCGTCGGCGAAGTCGATGACATCTGCCGGGGCGGCAGGAGCGTCGGCGGCTGTGACATCGGCGGCTGGGGTCTCGAGCACGTCGTGCTCTGAGTTCTTGATGTTCGTCATGGCTGTGCTCGTCATGAAAGGGGGGGTCCTCACGGGTAGTGGATGGTGCATCGATCGAAAGATCCGATCAGCGTTCTCCTCGGATCTGCAGCCGAGCGACTTGATGGATCGAGGACGTGAGACGCGTCACGTCCGACACCTCATTGTCGCAGAACCCTTTGTGGCGGCCCAAATCCTTCAAGCCTGGTCGTCGTCCACGTCAGCCGTCTTCAGCCGTGAATCGTCCCGTCTCCTGGCCGTCGGCGGCGTAGAAGACGAGCTCATCGCCGTCGATGCCGACTGCCCGGGCCGAACCCACCATCGTGCTCACGTCGACGTTGTCGCAGCCGATCTCGGTCTGCCCGCCGATCCCAGCCAGCCACTCTCCGGTCGTGACGTCCATCGACCAGCGGTCGCCGAGCCCGTTGCACCCGTCTGAACCGTGCCAGGTGCCGTCGGAGTCGAACTCGGCCTGGGGCCGCGTGTCATCGGGCCATCGATCACTGCCGATGGTCTGGACCGGTATCCATCGGCCGGCAGTGAGCACCTCAACTGAAGGCACCTGGACGTCCACCGGCAGATCCGGAGCAGGGTCGCGGGGGGCGAAACGGTCCGTCGGATCGGCCGGCGGCGTGCCCGCGGTCAACACCGCAACCGTGCCGCCGGAGAGGTTGCTCAGGCGCACCGAGCCATCCATTCGGTCATAGCACTGCACACCCAGGAAGTACTCGAAGGCGCCGTCCAGGTCGCGGCACTCGTTGGTCGCGGCGTTGATGCTCATGATCATCAGGCCCGCCTCGGTCGCCGACCAGCCACCGCCAAGGACGCAGGCACCCTCGCGCAGCGAGACCCGTCCACCGGCGTGCAGCCGCACCTCCTGGCCATCGATGGCTGGGCTCCCCATCACCTGCCATGTGCCGACGAGCTCCTGCGGGTCGTCGGCAGTCACGCTAAGAGGTGCAAGGGGCGTTGCCGGCCAGCGGTTGTCAGAAGCGACCACGACAGCTGTCACCGCTCCGAGGCCCAGCGCTGCCAGAACAACGACCGCGCTGACCCCTCGACGCATATGGCTCAGACTCCCTCATTACCCGCCTGGTTCCGCGGCGACACCACGGCGTCAGCATCGGGTGGACAGGCCTTTGCCCCCTCGCCGAGAACCAGGAACCGGCTCGACGCCTCCCCCATCAGCAGCGGGTCTGTCGAATCGACGGCTACCACTGCATCCAGCGGGTCACCCCCCGGCGTCGCTGTCACGCGCAGGCGGTCGCCGTCGAGCACGGCGGACCACTGGTCGGCCTTGAGCGCCCCAAGGAGATCACCCAGATCCACCACAAGCGGTGGTGGGACCTCAGCGAGCGCGTAGGCAAAGAGCTTGTCGATGACGGGTACAGCTGACCCCTCGCGCCACAGCACCCGCGCGGTCAGCCCTTGCGACCGCAGTCGGGTTCCGATGGCTGACCGGGTGCGGCCCAGCTCGTCAGCGAGCTGCGACGCCACGGCCCCGCCGGCAAAGCCCTCGGCCAACAGAGCGTCCTCGGCGTCGGTCCATCGTTTGCCGCGGCGGTCGGAGTCGTCGGCTGCGGCACCCGAACTTGCGGCGGCCCCGGCGGCCACAACCCGCTCCGGCACCGGCAGAACCGGTGGGGCGGCAGCGTCGATCTTCGTCAGTGAGGCGCGCACGAGGGCGCCGTCGGTAGTCGGCCACATCGGCGGGAGCGACGCCCGGATGAAGTCGGCGTAGCGGGCGTTGGCGAGCCGCGAGTCGAGCACCGCAACGACTCCGACGTCATCGGCGGACCGGATCAGCCGGCCGGCGCCCTGCGCAAGCCGCAGCGATGCCTGGGTGGCCGACACCTGCATGAAACCGCTGCCGCCGTGCGACTCGACATAGCGCGCCCGCGCCGAGGCGAGCGGGTCATCCGGACGCGGGAACGGCAGCCGGTCGATCACCACCAGCTGCAGCGCCGACCCCGGGACATCCACCCCCTGCCAGAGCGACAGAGTGCCGAACAGGCAGGTCTCGGCGTCGGCAGCGAAGAGCCGGACCAGTTCGGAGATCGCGTCGTCACCCTGGCAGAGCACTGGCACTTCCAGCCGCTCACGCATCTCCTCGGCCGCCTGTTGCGCCGCGCGCATCGATGAGAAGAGCCCCAGCGTGCGCCCGCCAGCTGCTTCGATCAGCTCGGCGAGCTCAGCCAGTGTCGGCTCACCCAGGCCGTCTCGACCGGGGGGCGGCAGCTGCGCCGCCATGTAAAGGATGGCCTGCTTGCCGTACTCAAACGGTGACCCGACGTCCAAGCCGCGCCACGGCGGTGCACCCTCGCCGGTCAGCCCGACGCCCCGCGCCACCGGCTCGAAGCCGCCACCGAGCTCGAGGGTGGCCGACGTCAGCACCACGCGCCGTTCCTCGAAGAGGCCGGCCCGCAGCAATCCGCCGACAAAGAGCGGCGCGCGATACAGCGTCGGCGGACGTCGCTCGGGCTTGGTCAGCCACACGACGTCCTGCTCACCGGCAACGACCAGCCGCCCGGCGACCTCGTGCACCTCCTCGACGGCAGCGCGTGCTCGCACCCGGCTTGCGACGTCGTCGTCACCACTCTTGGCGGTGCCGATTGCCGACAGTGCATCGTGTCCGGCGTCGCGCACTGCCACGAGCACATCGAAGAGGTGGCCGGTGACTTCGCTGAGCCGGCCTTCCTGCGCTTCGGCGAGCACCGCGTCCAGCGCGGCAGCCGCGTCGAGCAGCCGTTGGGTCGGCCCTTCTCCGGCAAACTTGCGACCACGCCGAGCTGCCCGCTCAACCATCGGGGCGGTGAACTCGTCGGTGACAGCACCGGTCGCGCGGTCGGCAAGCTCATGCGCCTCATCGACCACAATCACGTCGGACTCCGGCAGCAGCCGGGCGTCGGAGAGTGCATCGATGGCCAGCATCGCGTGGTTGGTCACCACAACATCCGCCTCGCGGGCCCGCTCGCGGGCGATCTCGGCCCAGCAGTCGTCGGCAAAGGGACAACGTTGGGCACCCAGGCACTCGTGCGGCGTCACCGACAGGCTGCGCCAAGCCCGCTCGTCGGGAGCGGGGAGCACCTCGTCACGGTCACCGGTCTCGGTCTGCTCGGCCCATTTGCGGATCCGGACGACGTCGCGACCGGCCTTCGAAGTCGGCGTCGGCGCGAACAGGGCATCCTCGTCGTCCGGCTCCTGCTCCCCCGTGTTGAGCCGGTGCAGACACAGGTAGTTGCTGCGTCCCTTGAGCATCGCGAAGACGGGGCGTCGCCCGAGGAGCGGTTCGAGGGAGTCGACCAGGCGTGGCAGGTCGCGGTCGACCAGCTGCCGCTGCAGGGCGATGGTCGCCGTCGAGATGATGGCGCTGTCGTGGTGCGCGAGGACCGGCACCAGGTAGGCCAGCGACTTGCCGGTTCCGGTACCGGCCTGCACCAGCAGGTGCTCCCCGGTGTCGAGGGTGTCAGCGACGGCCTCAGCCATTTGCTGCTGGCCGGCGCGCGGCGTCCCGCCGATGGCGGCAACAGCTGCCTCGAGCAGGTCGCGCACAGTCGGCGGCGTTCGGGTTTCGGACACCGGGCCAGCCTAGGGTCAGTCGCCGTCAGCGCCTCTCACCATCCACACGCCACGCATCAGCGTCGTCCGAATCGCAGACAGTGCAACGTACCCGGGCTGGTAGGTTGTCGCAGCGACAGAGAGGGACCTCACGACAGAGAGGGACCTCACGACAGAGAGGGACCTCACGACAGAGAGGGACCTCACGACATGGCTATCAGATCGAAGACCATCACCCGCGGGATCGGGCTCGGGCTACTGCTGACTATCGCGCCCGCGACTGCATACGCGGTCAATGTCTCGTCCAACGACGGCAACGGTGTTCAGTACCGAACCCAGAGCTATGGAAACGGGGCGGCCGTGTCGGGCAATCTCCGTTCCACCAGCGGCAAAGCCGTCTATTACTCTGGCAAAGTCGTCATCAACAACTGTGGAGACAACGAGATAGGTCGCTACACGACAAACACGAAGTCGACAAGCTACGTCATCAGGAGCGGCACCATAGCCGGTTCCATTGGGCTCTGGCCCTGCTCTTTCGATGGAGTTGAGTCACGGGTCTGTCAAGACGTAAACAACTTGCCTGATCTCTGCGGGGCTTGGTCTGTCAAGTACTAGTAAAAAGGTAGACCCACGTCAGAAAGCAGGTTACGACGCAAGTGCTGGCCGCTGAGGATCTCTGCGTAAAGCGTGGTGGTCGCCTGGTGCTCGATCAGGTGACCACCACGCTTCCGACAGGCGTCACCGTGCTGCTCGGCCCCAACGGGGCCGGTAAGTCGAGCCTGATGCTCGCCATCTGCGGGTTGATTCCGATCGATAGTGGAACAGTGACATGGAACGGCGAACCAACCGACCGCGGCGATCACCTCCAACATTTCCGCCAGAGCCTTGGATGGATGCCGCAGAACCCAGGATTTCCTCCTCGACTGCGGGTGAACCGCTTCCTCGAATCCGCAGCGTGGCTGAAGTCCGTTGACGCTGACGCTCAACCGGCCGCAGTGGCGCACGCCCTCGAAACGGTTGACCTCACAGACTTCGCCGATCGGACGACTGGGAAACTGTCCGGTGGGGAATCGCAGCGGCTCGCGCTGGGCGCGGCACTGGTCGCCGATCCGGGCTTGATCATCCTCGATGAGCCGACAGCCGGATTTGATCCCGACCAACGCGCCCTCTTTCACCGCACCCTGCGTGATCTCGGGCGCGGGCGCGTCGTCCTCGTCTCGACTCACCTACTGGAAGATGTCGAAGGAATCGCCGATCGAGTGACGGTGATCCATCGAGGTCGGAGCGCCTTTACCGGCTCGGTGCAAGACTTCGTCGGGAGGACAGGATCAACTGAAGTGAGCCTGCAGACTCTTCGACAGGCATGGACCATGACAATCACCGGCACGGACGAGGCTGCGTGAGGGTCGCAGGCATCCCACTCAACCGGCCCTGGCTCACCTGGCTCGGACTCGTGCTGCTGATATTCGTGCAAGGGGTGGGATTCGCTTGGGTGCGGGCCCCCGAATGGCTGGGATGGGCGCCCAGCACCGCTGGGGCCGTGGAGACGGTCACGATCTTCGGGTTGTCAGTGGTCTGTCTCGTAGCGACCTGGCTCGCCTCCTTGCCCCGCACCTTCCAATACCAAGACACCATCACGCTCGCCTCACGCCGCCCCTACTGCTACCGACTTCTTGTGATGGCTTACGTAGGCAGCGCCGGTATCGTCGGCTTCGCAGGGTGCGCGCTGGCCCTGATCGCTCTTCCCTGGGCGTTGGGCGGCTCGCTGAGCGGTCCTCCCCTCACATTGGTCCTGTCGACCGCAGCCACCTTGGCTAGCGCCCTGGCCTGGACGTCCCTCGGCATCGTCATGGCCAAGATCCGGCCGGTCTTTATAGCCCTCGCAGTCGCTGCCGTGGCCCCCTACGCGTGGTACGCCGTCGGCAGTTATCTCTACGGTGGGCCCTGGCAATCCTTCTTCCTCGTTGACTTACGTGGCTTCGACTATTTCACCCCAGATCCGACAGGTTGGGCCGCTCGTGCGGCCTTCTGGCTCGCGATCGCCACCGTCCTCGCCGCCTCTGTGCTCCATTGGAAGCGGACCACCACCGTAAGCCTGTGGGTAACCTCGCTCTCTGCAGCCCTGGTACTCCTCGCTGGAACGGCCCTCGTCCCCACCTCTGGAGCGGACGCAGCAGAATGCCTTGACGGCGAACCGATCGTCTGCACCACTCTGCCCTACGCGTTCGCTCTTCCCTCGTACTCAGCCGCCGCGCACGAAGCGGTGATGGCACTTCCGCCCGGGGTGCGGCCCACCGTGATCGCTCAGGAAGCGAACGTGGTGGGCGCGGTCCCCGACGGCGCCCTTATCATGTTGCTTCAACCCAGTTCGGGCTTCACACAGCCGGCCACCCTGGTGGATCGCGAACTCTTTCTCAGTGACTTCGGCGAGAAACTCTTTGGAAAGACCGGATGCTTCGACCAGTCCGACACCGAGCAGCGCACGGTAAGTGACGCCTTGCAGATCTGGTGGCGAGAGCGGTTCGACATCCCCTTAGATGGCAGCAGTTCCATTGGCTCAACGCCTTTCGACCTTCCTGAGTTCGAGGCTGCACGCGCCGCCGCAGCGGAGTTCGCCAACCTAGACCCTCAAGTTCGCGACGCTTGGCTCACTGAACACTCACGAGACATCACCGCCTGTCGCGACTTGCCCACCGAGCTTCCGTGAATCTGTTCCGGCATCTCTCGCGGATGCATGGCGTCGACCGACGTTGGTTCCTGCTGCTGGCCGTTTGCTGGGCCCTCGTCGTCCTAGCTGGGTGGATCGGTCTGCCGCAGATCGACCCCAATCCAGTCGATCGCACTCATCCGCTTGAACAGCTCTCGACCTTCGCGCTCCTGCTTCCTGTGATGGTCCAGATCTCCTCGCTGACCATTTACTCACCCTGGGTCGAGCAAACGCGTGCCGTCCGGCTCCGCGCGCTCCAACCTCTGTGGCTGGCGTTCCACTGGTCTGCAGGAGTCGCGACGACCATGGTGCTGAGCCTGTGGGTACTCCCTTACGGAGTCGACTCGGTGCATGCTGCTGGCGTGTGGGGGCTGCTCTTCGCGATCGGCTCGCTTGCCAGCTCAGGGCGCACCGAGAGCTCGCTACGGTTCAGCGCGCTGGCCCTCTTCGCCGTCCTGGCAGTTATGACATTTCCGGGACTCCTGCCGTTCTCAGCCAACCTGTTCTACAACGCCGAAACGACCATACTGCTGTGGATCGTGACCGCTGCAATCACCGTCGCGGCGGTCGTAGTCCCGGTCGCGCGTGGCATGTAGGGCTCACCCCACCTGAGTAGTGCAGTCAGCGGCCGAGGTCTGACGCCATGCCGGCCAGCACGTAGTGGCGAGCCCAGCGCGCGGCGTGACCGGGTACCTCAAGGCGCACCTGCTCGGCGATGCCGTTCATCATCAGCACCCACCGCAGGGCGAAGGCGTCGACCTCTGCGGCATCGTGGGCGGCGATTGGCCACTCTCGACGCCACGAGCGACCCACTCGCTCAGGTCGGTGATCCATCCCTGTTCGAGGTCAGGATCTGTCGTTGCGCGTCGACGTCGCCGGGTGGCTGGGCGCTGACCTGCGCCCAGAAATTTCAGCGCGGGTCGACGGCTGACACCGGCAGGAACCGATCCACGAACCGTTCGATCGCCCGCCACGGCGACCGGTACCTGGCCAGTTCTGCGCGACGCTGCTCGGCGAGCTCGGTCTCGCTCCAGCGCAACGTCTCAAGCAGCACCCGGTCCTTGCGACCGAAGTAGTACAGGATGTGGCCGGGACTCATCCCGACTCGGTCCGCTATGTCTTTGAGCCGGACCCCTTCAGCGCCCCGGCTGCCCACCTCATACCGCCTGGTGGACGATCTGCCCACCGACCATCGTGAAGTCGACCTGCGCCTCCAGTAGTTCGGCGGGTTCCAAGGCAAAGAGGTCGGCCGAGAAGACCGCGAGGTCGGCGTACGAGCCGACCCGTAAGTCACCCCGGTCGGCCTCGGCGTAGACGGAGTAGGCACTGCCCCACGTGTAAGCGCGTAAGGCGGTCTCGAGGTCGACGCGCTCCTCCGGCACCCAGGAGCGCTCTCCATCGAGGTCGGCTCGGGTCAGCGCGGTGTAGAGGCCAACCAGCGGGTCCATCTCTGCCACGTTCCAGTCGCTGGAGAACGCCAAGGTGGCGCCGCTGTCGGCGAGACTCCGCATCGGCCACGCGAAGCGCCACCGCTGCTCACCGACGTTCTCGCGCCACTGCTGCACGATCTCGGGTGCGCAGTGCCGCGGCTGCATGCACGCCACCACGTCGAGCTCGGCAAATCGATTGAGGTCACGTTCATCGGTGCACTCAACGTGAACAATCTGGTGCCGGATGTCGCGGCCCGCGGCGCGACCACCGTTGCGCGACCTCGCGGCGGCGAATGCGTCGAGCGCAGTGCTGATCCCCCGGTCCCCCGTTGCGTGCACGAAACAGGGAAATCCGCGCCGATCAAGCTCGGTGACGACATCGGCGAACTCATCGGGGTCGTAGTACGTCCGACCGCGGGTGTCCGGTCGATTCGCATACGGCTCGAACATCGCCGCGGTGTGCGGCTCGACGATGTCGTCGATGTAGAGCTTGACCGGCACCACCTTCAACCAGTCGTCTGCGTACCGGTCACGGGCCACTTCGAACGCATCGATCGTCGCCTCAGACGTGCCGACGGGATGGAACAGTGCCGCGACCACTCGAGTGGGGGCTGCAGCCTCTGCGCGAGCACGTTCGAAGAGCGCGAGGTCGTCGATGGCGTTTTGTGGCTCGACCACCGTGGTGATCCCGTACTTCGCTGCCATCTGCAGCCCGGCTACGACCCGGCCGTATTGCGCGTTTAGCGAGTAGGCAGGCGAGACCTCCTGAAGCGCCTTCTGACCGGCATCCTCGATCCCCTTGACCGCGAAGTCGGCGACGTAGCCGGTGGGTTGCCCGTCGGCATCGCGCTCGACCGTTCCCCACGGAACGTCGCCAGAACCGGCACCGATCCCGAAGGCCTCAAGTGCCGGGCGGTTTAGGACGGCCGCGTGCACGCTGTAGTCGAGCAGCATCACCGGGCGCCCACCACCCGCTCCGTCGAGGTCTTCGGCCCGCGGGTGGCGCGCTGCAGGGAGCGCGGCGTAGTCGAAGCCCTCGCCGTGCACCCATGCGGCGTCGGGGTTCTCGTGCAGCCATCCGCCGATTGCTGAACGTACATCGGCAAGCGTCGTTGCACCAGCCAGTTGAACCGCGTCACTACCCGTGCCCAACCGGACGTGGTTGTGGGCATCGACGATGCCGGGCGTGACGAGCCGTCCGGCGAGGTCGATCACCTCATCCGCTTCGTCGACGAAACTGTCCGCATCCGCGTCTGCGCCCACCCAAGCGATCCGGTCACCGCGCAGCGCAATCGCCTGCGCGACCGAGTCGTCGCCCTGCCCGGTCCAGACCACCCCTCCTCGCAGCAGTCGCATCGTGGGTTGCACGGTTCCAGTGTCCTCGTCGTTTGTCATGGTGCCATTGAATCGAATTCTAGTATCTGATTCGGTAACGTCGACGGTAGGATTCCAGTGACTCCACCACCGCCGGAAGATCTTCAAGGCACTCGATGCCGACGAAGAGGTTCGCTACCAGGACGCCTTCAATGCCGTACGCGGGCTCTAGCGCGGCCTGAACACCGGCACGCCGCCCACATCCACTGTTCAGGCCGTTCCAAGTCCTGTCAGAGCCGCCGCCAAGTCCGGATGCACGCGCGCGGTCACGAGCGTGCCGTCCTCGCGGTGCTCTTCGCTGAGCACCTCCCCCTCGGTGTGCATCCGTGACACCAGGTCACCGCGGTCGTACGGAACGACGCCCGCGATGTCGACAGGAGGATGCGGCAGCGCGCCCTCGATGCGTTCGCGCAGCTGATCGAGGCCGAGACCCGTGTGCGCTGAAACCGTGATCGCTCCCGGCTCACGGCGGCGGAGTCTCGCGACCGCCATCGGATCAGCGAGATCAGCCTTGTTGATGACGACGATCTCGGGCAAGTTCTCGGCACCGATCTCCGCCAGTACTTCACGCACCGACGTGAGCTGCCGCTCGGGATCGGGATCTGAGCCGTCTACAACATGGAGCACAAGATCGGCGTCGGTCACCTCGTCCAGCGTCGACCGAAACGCCTCGACCAACTGGTGTGGCAGATGTCGTACGAACCCCACCGTGTCAGCAAGGGTGTAAATGCGGCCGTCGCTGGTGCGCGCTTTCCGGACGGTGGGATCGAGCGTTGCGAAGAGTGAGTTGTCGACCAGGACCCCGGCACCGGTGAGGCAGTTCATCAGGCTCGACTTGCCTGCATTGGTGTACCCCGCTAACGCCACAGCCGGGACGCGGTTGGCCTTACGGCGTCCGCGCTTGGTCGCCCGTGAAGTCTCCATCGCCCGAAGTTCGCGCCTCAGCTTGGCGACCTTGTCGCGAATGCGCCGTCGATCGGTCTCGATCTTGGTCTCACCGGGACCACGTGTTCCTACGCCGCCTGTCGCACCACCGGCCCGACCACCGGCCTGGCGTGACAGCGACTCACCCCATCCACGCAGTCGCGGCATCAGGTACTGCATCTGCGCCAGCGAGACCTGCGCCTTGCCCTCTCGACTCTTGGCATGCTGGGCGAAGATGTCGAGGATCAGCCAGGTGCGGTCCACGACCTTGACGTTCACGACTTTCTCGAGCTGGATCAGCTGCCCTGGCGTCAGCTCACCATCGCAGATCACCGTGTCGGCGGCGTGCTCGATCACGATGTCGCGCAGCTCTCGCGCCTTACCTGATCCGATGTACGTCGCGGCGTCCGGCTTGTCGCGACGCTGGATAACTCCGTCCAGCACCTCAGCACCGGCGGTCTCGGCCAGGGCCGAAAGCTCACGCAGCGAGTTCTCGGCATCGGTGATGCTGCCTGATGTCCAGACGCCTACCAGGACGACACGCTCCAGTCGGACCTGCCGGTACTCAACTTCGGAGACGTCCTGCAGCTCGGTGGACAGACCCCCGACCCGGCGAAGGGCGGACCGGTCTTCGAGGTCGAGCGTTCCTACGTCGGGATCCGTCCTGGCCCCGGGCTGCCGAGGCGGCCGCGTTGGGTCGGGGGATGGCACGGGGATTGGCGTTGTCTCTGTCATCACTTTGAGGATCTCACGCCTGGCAAATTATTTCAGATCGGCTCCAGACTCGACCCGGCCCAAGACAGGTGGTCCTGAAACGTCAAAGATGGCGCTATGAGATCTGAGGAGCTCCGCGAGACCCAGCGTCCACTCAAGGAGGGGTACGCCGCTGCCCCCGAGACGGCGACCGTCACCCTGCGCGCCTCGGGGTTCTTGGGTGAGGGGGTGACGTGCTCGGTCGACACCGGTCGGCAGATGGTGGAAGCAGGACTCCACCCATCGACCGGCGGAACAGGGATGGCTGCCTGCTCAGGCGACCTGCTGCTGCAGGCTCTCGTCGCATGCGCCGGCGTCACGCTGCAGGCGGTGGCGACCGCCCTCGACCTTCCCGTTGAGAGTGGCACGGTGACCGCTGAAGGAGACTTTGATGTCCGCGGAACGCTGGGCGTCGACCGCGATGTCCCCGTCGGGTTCTCCGCCATCCGGTTGCACTTCGCCGTCGACGGCGACCTGACCGACGAACAACGACAGACGCTCCTGCGCCTCACGGAGCGCTACTGCGTCGTGCTTCAGACCCTGCAGAGCAGCCCCGCGTTGTCGGCGTCGCTCGACGTCAGCTGAATGGTGTCATCTCAATGGTGTCATCGAGACACAGTCACTTGAAAACATGGGTGTGGGCAGCCTCAAGCAGCTCGCCGAGCTCGGCCTGCTCACCGACACTCAGCCCGTCGTAGGCGACGGCCACGAGGTCGTCGGTCAGCTCCTCGACGCGTTCGCGGAGCACTCGATCGGCCTCGGTCACCTTGGCGAACGGCGGCTGCCATCCGTACTCGACGGCGTTCTGCTCCCCACCCTGGTTGGCCAGGACGGCGACAAGTGGGTCGAGCTGCAATGAAGCCAGCGCCACCCCATGACAGGCGCCCCGGTGCTCACGCAGCACCTGCATCACCTGGGCACAGCGCTCGGCACCGGTGGTCGGCCCGGAATGAGGGAGCGGAACGGCTCGCCAACCCGCGAACAACGGCAGCCCCACAACACCGGAGGCGTCGATCACTTTCACACCAAGCTCGGAGAGACGATCCACGTCAGCCAATCCGGCCAGTCGCTCACGCCCCCACTGATGGCAGACCGCGAGATACCGCCCGAGCCCTTCTTCCGGTGTCATCAGTGCGCGGGCGGTGCCCCACTCTCGGCGCAGATGGTCGGGCGGGAAGAAGAAGGCGGCCGCCAAGATGACGTCGGTGTCGACATCGCCGAGCACCCCATGACGGCCGAGGAAGTACAGCTGCCAGTCGACCATCCCCGCAGCGGCCGTGGCCTGCTCCTCGGCCTCGCCCATCATCCAGTTGCCGCCGAGATCGCCGATCGGCCCTTTGGCGGCCACTGCAGTTGCTCTCGCCTGATGCGAAGCCGTCATGCGCGTTCCCTCCACCAGTGCTCGTCGATCACGCCGCGGGCGACAATGACCGCCGGTCCCTTGAGATCGAGCTCCCCACCGGAGTGTTCGGTCACCCACACCGTCCCGCCTGGAACGTCGACGCGGATGGTCGGCGGCACATCTTCGCTCAATGCATCTGAGCGACGCCGCCATGCCCAGGCGGCTGCCACCGCCCCGGTGCCGCACGACCGGGTCTCGCCGACTCCCCGCTCGTGCACCCGCATCGCTATCCGATCAGCCGCACGCGGGACGACGAACTCGACGTTGACACCGTCCGGAAACGCATCGGCAGGCGTGACGTCAGGGGCGTTGCTGAGCGATCCCGGGTCAGCCAGGTCGTCGACGAAAGCCACCGCATGTGGGTTCGGTACCCACACCGACGTCGCCGCCCACTCACCGCGTCCAGCACTGACCGTGACCGCACGCGCGGAAGTCGTGGCCGCCCCCATGCCGACGATGACATCACCATCGAGGAATCGCACACTGCGGTCACCGCCTCTGGTCGGCACGACGAACTCATCGACCGTGACGAGCCCAGCATCCCGAAGTGCGAGGGCAAAGACCCGAGCGCCATTGCCACACATCTCAGCGACGCTGCCATCGGCGTTGCGGTAGTCCATGAACCAACCACCGCCGTCTGCCGGAACCGCGCGCAGGACGCCATCGGCACCCAGGCCCTGGCGCCGGTCACAGAGCGCCCAAGCCTGACGCTCATTGAGCCCGAACGTGCCGTCGGGGTCGAGCAGCACGATGAAGTCGTTCTGCGTGCCATGACCCTTCAGGAAGGCTGGCGCCGCCGAGGCAAGTGCGTGCCCCTCCTCGGTCACCCCCGGCACAGAACTCACGGGAGAGAGCCTACGCGTCCTGCCACTCGATGCGTGGGTCACGGCCGAACCACGATTCCTGTCGCCTGGCGAACCGCCGCGTGGCCCGCACGGTCTCTTCGCGCGCCTCGTCCTCGGAACACTCCCCGGCCAAAGCGCTCAAGACCTGTGCGTACCCGAGGGCGCGGGACGCCGTTCGGCCTTCACGCAGTCCCGCCCTCTCGAGCCCACGCACCTCGTCCTCCAAGCCCTGCTGCCACATCCGGTCGACCCGCTGCTGGATGCGTTCGTCGAGTACCGGACGCGGAGCGCGAAGTCCGATGAGTCGAACGTCGGGGTTGGGCGCGAAGCTTGGCAGCTGAGCGGAGAACGAGCCGCGCATGGCGACCACCTCCAAAGCGCGCACGATTCGCCGTCCGTTGGTCGGCAAGATGGCGATCCCTGCCGCTGGGTCGAGCTCAGCCAACCGTTGGTGCAAAACCTCGGGCCCGACGCGAACCAGCTCGGCGTCCAGCCCTGATCGGACCTCGGGGTCAGTGCCGGGGATGTCCCACTTGTCGACGACTGCATGGACATACATCCCGGACCCACCGACCATGATCGGCAGGTTGCCCCTGGCCCGAATCTCCTCGATCGCAGCGAGCGCCAACCTCTGATACTCGGCCAACGTCGCTGTCTTCGTGACCGGCCACACGTCGAGCACGTGGTGCGGCACGCCCCGACGCTCCGGTTCGGTGAGCTTGGCGGTGCCGATGTCCATACCGCTGTACACCTGCATCGAGTCAGCGTTGACGACCTCCGCTCCAGACCCGCTTGCCGCACCCGCCAGCGCGAGCTCGACGGCGAGGTCGGACTTTCCTAGGGCCGTCGCACCGACGACCGCGATGAGCGCGGGCTGACCGGTTGGGCCGGCCGGCTCGCTCACGCCTGCTCCCACGTCCAGGTCGCCACCGGGTAGGCGACCCCGTACGGGGACTCGTCGGCCAAGAGATCGCCGCGCCACCGGCCTGGTCCGGTCCGGTCCCTGGCGGCACCGGCCAGCACCTGCCATGCCGGTCGGCCGGCCACGACAAACGCCGACGACTCGTCGGCATCGATCGCGGCGATGACGTCGAGATCGACGTCAGCAAGGGCATGCGCGATTCCCTTCTGCCAAAGCTGCGCGCCGTCGACCAGGTACCCGGGAGCCTTCACCGTCAGCGCGGCCGAACCATCGCCCATGGCGATGATGGCCACGCGGTCGGCGTCCGCGGCCCACTGGCGGCCGAAAGCCGCAGCTTCACCGGCTGTCACTGTCTGCGGAACCGACTCCGCCCGAAGTGGTGGCCAGCCCTCGTGTTGCGCCATCAGCCAGGCACCAACGGTCAGCGAGAGCGGCAGCGTTGCATCAGCATCCGGCACGGCCCCGGGAAGCGTCGCGCGCACCGGCACTCCGAACCCGGCCAAGGAACCCACCGATCCCGGCCCAAATGTGGCGAGCTCACTGCCCCCGCCGACCACGACCACGAGATCCGGTTCAGCTGATCGCACCTGATCGATCGCGGCCGCGCACGCCGCGCGTACGGACTCGAGCTCGTGGGCCGCTCCGGCTGCAACGTCTGGCACGAGCGCGGGAGGGTGCGGAAGGACAGCGGCTGAGACGAGCACCGTCAGCGCACCGTGGTGGCGCTGACTCCGACCGTTGGCAACCCCAGAGCAACTGCTCCAACTCCCGTCAGCCCACCCGAAGTCAGCCCGCCCGAAGTCAGCCCACCCGAAGCGGATGCATCGACAGGTGCACAGGACATCTCAACCTGTCTGCGCTCCCACGCGTCACCCGCAGCGGTGCGTCGGAGGGCCAAGGTGAGACCGTCAGCGACCAGGTGGTGAGGGGCGGCGTACGTCACCTCGACGGTGACGAGGTCGCCAGGACGCGGCACCGGGCCGGCTACGCCCGCCACCTCCGGAACCGCGAAGTGAACCAGGCGGTTGTCAGCCGCCCGACCCGAGAGCCGTCCGGTCGCACCATCCTTACGACCCTCCCCCTCGGCGACGAGTACGTCCACCGTGCGTCCGATCTGTCGCTTGCCCTCGTCCCACGCGATGTCGTCGACGAGCGTGACCAACCTTTGGTAGCGCTCCTTGACGACATCAGCGGGAACCTGGCCCAGCATGTCCGCAGCTGGCGTTCCGGGCCGCTTGGAGTACTGAAAGGTGAATGCACTGGCAAACCGGGCAGCCGCCGCGACCTCCATGGTCTGCTCGAAGTCCGCATCGGTCTCACCGGGGAACCCGACGATGATGTCGGTGGTGATGGCCGCGTCGGGCATTGCGGCGCGCACCCGCTCGATGATGCCGAGGTACTTCTCGCGCCGGTAAGAGCGTCGCATGGCCTTGAGGATCGCGTCCGAGCCGGACTGCAACGGCATGTGTAGCTGGGGCATGACGTTGGACGTCTCGGCCATCGCATCGATCACGTCGTCGGTGAAGTCGCGCGGATGTGGCGACGTGAAGCGCACCCGCTCAAGGCCCTCGACCTCACCGCAGGCGCGCAGCAGCTTGCTGAAGGCGTAACGATCGCCGAACTCGACCCCGTAAGAGTTGACGTTCTGACCGAGCAACGTCACCTCGAGCACGCCCTCGTCGACCAGCGCTCGCACCTCGGCCAGCACATCACCGGGCCGTCGGTCCTTCTCGACGCCGCGCAGCACCGGAACGATGCAGAACGTGCAGGAGTTGTTGCAGCCAACGCTGATCGCCACCCAGCCTGCGTAGACCGACTCGCGACGCGTTGGCAGCGTGGAAGGAAAGACCTCCAGGGACTCGAGGATCTCCACCTGCGCCTCTTGCTGGACGCGGGCTCGTTCGAGCAGAACTGGAAGCGCACCGACGTTGTGGGTGCCGAAGACGACGTCGACCCACGGCGCCTTCTCGACGATCCGGCTCCTGTCCTTTTGGGCCAGGCATCCCCCGACGGCGATCTGCATGCCCGGGTTGGCCTCTTTCACGGGGGCGAGGTGGCCGAGGTTCCCGTAGAGGCGGTTGTCGGCGTTCTCCCGCACCGCGCAGGTGTTGAAGACCACGACGTCAGGGGTCTGGACCTCGGTGGCACGGACGTAGCCGGCTGACTCCAGCGAACCGGCGAGCCGCTCGGAGTCGTGCGCGTTCATCTGGCACCCGTAGGTGCGCACCTCATAGGTACGGGCGGTATCGGCACGGGCGGTATCGGTACGGGCGGTATCGGCACGGGCGGCGCCAGTTCGGACGGTCACGGTTACCAGGGTAGGTGCTGGTCCCGTTGTTCTCTCCGCCACACCCGGCGTCGGCATCTGGAGACAACTCATGCGGAATCCTCCTCGCGATGCCACCTTGTGGTATCGATATGCCACATGGTGGATCAGATGCTCGCCCCGGAGGTGATCACCCTGTCAGGCTGAACGCTCGGCCACGCTGGTCTCCACCCGTCCCCGATCCTTGCCACCATCTCACTGCACGACCCAACCTGGCTGCATCACTCAGCATCACTCAGCATCACTCAGCATCACTGCACGACCCACGCCCCTGCGGACAGATCAGAGGTCATCATGCGCATCCTCGTCGCCGACTCCCTCGAGTCATCGGCCGTCGCTGCCCTCGAAGCGACCGGTCACACGTGCACCATCAACCCTGATCTGTCCGGCGATACGCTCCCTGACCACATCGGCGACCACGAAGCACTCATCGTGCGCAGCACCAAGGTCACGGCCAGCACGATCGCAGCAGGCAAGGCGCTGACCCTGGTCGTCCGCGCTGGCGCAGGAACGAACACGATCGACGTCGCCGCCGCCACCGAGGCCGGGGTCGTCGTCACCAACGTCCCAGGTCGCAACGCCGCGGCCGTCGCCGAGCTTGCCTTCGGTCTGATGCTGGCGATCGACCGGCGTATCCCCGACGGTGTGATCGAGATGCGGGCGGGCCACTGGGACAAGAAGGGCATGAGCAAGGGAGCCCGCGGGCTTGCCGACGCGTCCCTGGGGATCGTCGGCCTCGGGAGCATCGGCCTCGCAGTCGCCCAGCGCGCAAAAGCCTTCGGCATGAAGGTCAGCGCACTGCAGCGGCCGGGCCGGTCACCGGAGTCACAGGCGCGGATTACCGATCTGGGCATCGACCTGCTCGACTCGCTGCCGAATCTGGCAGCAGCCGTAGACATCTTGTCGCTGCACATCCCGGCAGGTCCAAGCACCGCCGGAATCGTCGACCGCGAGACGGTCGAGGCCATGCGGCCCGGCGCGATACTCATCAACACCTCCCGGGCTGACGTCGTCGACTCCGAAGCGCTCCTCGTCGCCCTCAACGAGGGGCGCGTGCGAGCCGGGCTCGACGTGTTCCCCGATGAGCCGGGCAGCGGCAAGGCCGACTGGACCTCCCCGCTCTCGACGCACCCAGCGGTTGTGGGAACTCATCACATCGGCGCTTCCACCGAGCAGGCGCAGCTCGCCGTCGCCGAAGGTGTCGTTGATGTCGTGGCCGGATTCGTCACCGGTACCCCGATTCACGTCGTCAACCCTGCAGCACTTCCTGGCGGGACGACCGGGTGACCCTAGTCAGGCCGTTCCCGGCGCGCATCGTCAAGCAGGAGCACGCCACTGATGTGGTGTGTCCGATGCACGACGCACTCAGTGCGGCGCAGCGGGCGAACTTGCTGCTCGAGAACCCGCTGAGCTACCTCAACGTCACCCGCAACTCACTCGACATGCCCGGTGCCTCTTACGACGAGATCGGAGCGGCGAACGCCGCTGGGCTGGAACGGCTGCTGCGGTCGGACTCCTACGGTGAGTTGGGTGAGCCAGCTGTCTACGTCTATCGGATCGACCGCGACGGCGACGTGCACACCGGCGTCGTTGCCGACATCGACGTCAGCGGGTTCGTCGACGGCCGAGTGCTCGGCCACGAAGACGTCAAACCGGAGAAGGTCCAGGCGCTCGCCAAACACTTCGAAGCCGTTCCCACCCGATCCGAGCTGGTCGCCGTCATGCACCGTAATGACAACCACGTAGCCAACATCGTCGCCGCGACCACGTCTCAAGCGCCGATCTTGACAGTCGCCGACCTTACCGGTGTCGAGCAACAGGTCTGGCGAGTCGCTGACGACGACTCACCACAACTGATCGAACGACTCAGTGCACTGCGCCACTACGTTGCCGACGGGCATCATCGGGTCGCCGCCACCGTGGCCCGCTGGCGCGACCACGGCAGCCCCCGGGGCGGCACGGTGCTCTGTGTCCTGTACCCCGAGAACCAGACTCACCTCCTGGCGTTCGATCGTCTCGTCGCGGGACCGGTCGACAGCGAGGCCCTGCTCGATGGCCTCAAGCAGACCTGCCACGTCACCCAAGCGTCAGGGCCAACGCGTCGTCACGGAGGTTTCGGACTCCACCTCGCCGGCTCCTGGTACCGGGTGGACATGCCCAAGAGCTCAGTGACTGAGGGGGCTACCGGTTTGGACGTTGCTCGGCTCGATGCGCAGATCCTGCGCCCGATCCTCGGTGTCGCCTCCGGCCATGACCGGGTGACCTACGTCTCCGAACTCTCCAACTCTGACGTAGTGGCGGCCACTCACCCCGACGACGCCTACTTCGTTCTGGCGGCGCCAACGTACGAAGAACTCATCAGTGTCGCCGAACGCGGTGAGGTGATGCCGCCGAAGAGCACCTACATCGAGCCCAAACCTCGCGCCGGTATCTTCTTGCACCCGCGCCAAGGCCCGGTGGACCCACGAAACCTTCCGCCAGCCAGCGTGCGGGCAACCGAAGCTCGCACCGCGTAGGACGCCATCGCCGCAGCCGTCACGAGGGCAGCGTGAGTCTTCGAGTGCCGTCAGGTTCGATCACGATCCGCCACTGCTTGAGATGAACCAAGCGGTGGTGATGTCGGCAGAGCAGCACGGTGTTGTCCAGTGAGGTTTCGCCGCCGTGCTCCCAGAAGACAATGTGGTGAACGTCGCACTGTTCGGGCGACCGGTGGCATCCCAGCCCCGCGCAGCTACGGTCGCGCGCGGAGACAGCGCGGCGAAGTGCTGGCGGGATGGTGCGAGTGGCCCGCCCGACATCGATGACCTGGGACGCACCGTCGGTGACGATCCGGGAGACGGTGGAATCGCACCCGATCATCTGGGCCTCGGTGGCTGTGATCGGACCGGCCCATGCCAACTGGGCCGGTTCGAGGCCGCTGAACGACGGCGCCTCGCCTCGAGGGGCCAGCGTGGCGTGGTCGACGATCACCGACAGATGCGGGCGCACCCCGGCCACCTGCACCGTGTTCACCTGCTCCAACCACTCCGAGCAGACCTCGCCCAATGCATCGGCCCGCCGCTGAGGCCACGTGCGCACCTCATCGCCGGCCCCCGCGCCGCGAGGTACGTCGGTGCCGGAGCCGGAGTGGCCGTCTCCGTGGTCGGCCCTGCCGGAGGGCATGGGGCGCAGCTTGGTGTTGAGTGCCGTCAGCAGCAACGCGCCATTGACTGGATCGAGCAGGCCGTTGACCGACACCATTCCATCCATGGTCTCGGCGACGGACAGGCCACGGCGGTCGAGCTTGCGAATCGCGGCATCATCGGCGCGATCACGGTTGAAACAGTGCACCAGCCGGTCAGCGACCCGACGGAGCTGTCCGGGGTCGAGCACCCGGGCATGCTCGACCAGGCTCGTCTCGGCCTCATCGCGCCGCTCTTCCGGAACCTGGCGGAGGGCCTGCTCGATCACCTGCGCATGGCGCCACGACACCTCACCGGTTCGGACTGCCTTGCCGGTGATCGGCTGCGACGCGGTGATCGCAAAGGCGACCTTTGCGCGAGACGTTGCCTCGGCTGGGGCGAGGTTGCAGTGGTGCCGCATCCACGATGCCAATGTCGGATGGCCGCTCTCGGCCAGCTCTCCGGACTCAGAAAAGTCAGCTGTTGCCGCGAGCCACAGCCCCTCGAGCTGGTCAATCATGTGTCGCATCGAGACAAGTTGCTCGCCGGTCGGCAACGCCTCGGCTTGCCGGACGAAGCCCCACATGACCTGCTGCACTTCCTCAACGAGGTGGGCACCGGGCGGGAACGGATTGTGCGGACGCCGTCCCGGCACGGCCCAGCCGTCGGCGGCACCAGGCTCGACCGGACCAGGCTCGACCGGATCGGCGTGGTCACGACCCATGGCTGGCTCCTTCCGGCGAGGCACGGTCAGCAGAGAACAGGGAGAACAGGGAGAACAGGGAGAACAGGGTGAACAGGGTGAAAGCAGAACCATCTGTCGCCTGGACCATCTGCAGTGACCGGGCCAGGGCTGATGCGTTCTCAGCGGCTCGCTCAGCCGCTGACTCAACCGAAAACTCAGCCCTCAACGCCGGCTACCAGTTCGAAGGGGTCATCGCCCATCATTCGAACACATGTTCGATACTAGACTCACCCACCCACAACGTCAACCCCCCGGGAACAACTGGGGGGAACCCGAAACGCGACGATCAGCGCCCTTCGCGTTCCTGAAGGTAGCGCTGGTTGAACGCGTAAACGTACTTGTCCTTCTCCGGGTAAACGCCGTGCTCGAAAGCCTGCGAGCTGACGCCGAGCTGCACCCGTTCGCAGATGGCGTTGTCCTGGCCCCCGACCAGCTCACCGAACTGCACGAGGCCGCTGGGGTCGAAGCCAGGAGCTTTGATCGTGTCGGGGTGGAAGAGGTACCACGCGACCTGTCGAGTGCGAGACGGCCCCTGGGGCAAGAGCTGGGTGGCGATGATCGCGGTTCCGGATGTGTCGATCATGACGTTGGGGAAGATGGTGCCACCGAAGACGGAGTTCGCATCGATCTCATTCAAGCCGGGAAGCACAGGAAGGGATGAATCGCCTGGTGCATACGAGGACCCGCTAGCGAGCGTGACACCGCCATCGTCGCGGCCATCCTCGAAGACCCAGCCCTTGCGGTACGCCGGGATCACGTCGACGAGCTCGGGGTGCACGGTCGGACAGTGCAGGCACTCGTTGTAGTTCTCGATCAGGATCTTCCAGTTCGCCTCGACCAGCCACTCGGTGACGTGGCCGATGCGAAGTTCATCCATCCCGAATCGTTCGAAGCTGAGCATGTCGTCGTACGCCTCGCCAACGGTCTCGCGCAGCGGACGCGGAGTCTCCTTCGTCAAGTTGACGAACACGAAACCCTGCCACTCGTCCACGTGCACCGGCCAGAGCGAGAGCTTGCTGCGGTCGAGCTCGTCCTCCTCGACCTTCGGCGTGACGACCAAGTCGCCTTTGAGCGTGTAGCACCACGCGTGGTACGGGCACATGATGGTGCCCTTGTCGTTACCACTGGGCTCATCGCGAAGGCGCGCGCCACGGTGTCGGCACACGTTGTAGAACGCCCGAAGCTCACCGTCGTCACCACGCAGCACCATCACGCTCTCACCGACGACGTCGACGATGAACCAGTCGCCGGGACTGGGAGCCTGCTCGGCGCGTCCGGCGCAGAACCACGATCGGAGGAAGATGCGCTGCCGCTCCAGCTCGAAGATCTCGGGGTCGCGGTAGTCACGTCCTGGCAGGGTGTGTCGTTGCACGCGGGTGTCTTCAACGCTGGTCAACGGGGCCTCCTCCGACGGTGCCTGATGCGCTTCACCCTACCAGTTCACTGAATGGCCATTCAGTGAACTTACCGGACCGGCGCCGAAATCGTGGCCCCTGGCTAGAGTCCCGTTATGAGCAGCCCCATCGTTCTCCCTTACGGCAGCTGGCCTTCTCCGATCAGCGCAGCCGACGTGGCGCGCGGATCGATCTCCCTGGAGTTTCCGGGGCTGGTGAACTCCGCTGACAGCACCGGTCAGCACGAAGCGTGGTGGCTCGAGGGGCGGCCGCAGGACGGTGGCCGCTTCGCACTCGTGCGCCGGGCCCAGGACGGCGCGATCAGCGACGTACTCGGACCGGAGTGGAGTGTGCGCAGTCGCATCATCGAGTACGGCGCTCACCCGTGGACGCGCGTCACTACCGAGGCGGCAACTTCCCAAGACGCGACCGACGCCACCGTCTTTTGCTTCTGGGACGACCAACGTCTCTACCTGCTGCGCGACGGCGCGTCGGAACCTCGTCCACTCACGACTGCACCGAGGGACGGCACCACGCACATGTACGGCGAACCTCGACCGGGCCCCACCGGAACACTGATCGCCGTTCGCGAGACCCGGGCCGGCGACGCCGTCAGCCGGTCACTCGTGATGGTTCCCCTAGACGGTTCGGCAGCCGACGACGACGGCAAAGTCACCGTCCTGAACGACCAGCACCACTTCTACACGCACCCACGTCTGTCGCCGGACGGGCAGCGAGTCTCGTACATCGCATGGGACCACCCGCAGATGCCGTGGGACGGAACCGTGGCCGCCGTCGTCGAGGTCAACACAAAGCTGCCCGCAGCTGAACGCGTACTGGCCGGATCAACGAGTGAGTCAGTCCTGCAACCGGAGTGGGCCGACGACGAACACCTCTACGTGATCAGCGACCGCAGCGGTTGGTGGAACCTCTACCGGCTCGGCCTCGCCAATGGCGCCCTTGAACCAATCGCGGCACGCGAGGAGGAGTTCGCCAGCCCGCTGTGGCTGCTCGGCCTGACCTACTACGGTGTGCTGTCCGACGGGCGCCTCGCCGTGACGCACGGACGCGGCCATGAGCAGCTCTCGGTGCTCGACCCCGCCACCGGTTCGCTCGTGCCGAGCGGACTCTCACACTCGTGGGACACCTTCGTCATGACAGCGGGCAGCTCGGTCGTCTCGGTGGCCAGCTCTGACACGTTGCCGTCATCAGTCGTCGTCGCCGAACTTGGCGGTGCCGACGTCGCACTCGACGTCGTGCGTCGTTCCGCAGAACATCTGCCAGATGCCGGGTACCTTCCGACGGCGCAGCCGCGCACCTTCATCGGGGTCGGCGGCCGTGAGATCCACACCTTCGTTTACCACCCCACCAACCCCGATGCGGTCGCCGCAGATGGCGAGCTTCCACCGTTCGTCGTCCACGTGCACGGTGGACCGACCGGGCACTCGGTCCCCGGCGTCAGCCTCGAGCGCGCGTACTTCACCAGCCGCGGGATCGGCATTATCGACGTCAACTACGGGGGTTCGTCGGGGTACGGACGTGAGTACCGCAATCGGCTGCTCGGACAGTGGGGCGTCGTTGACGTCGAAGACTCTGTGGCAGCTGCCCGGGCACTTGCCGATGCAGGGGACGCGGACGTAGCTCGTCTCGGTATCTGTGGAGGCTCGGCGGGTGGTTGGACCACCGTTGCCGCGCTCGTGCAAACGCAGACCTTCGCCGCCGGTACGGCGTACTACCCGGTCACCGACCTGCTGCCCTTTGCCCAGGACACTCATGATTTCGAGTCGCGCTACCTGGACGGGTTGATCGGTCCGCTACCTGAGGCTCACGACCTCTACGTCGAGCGATCTCCGCTCACTCACCTCGACCAGTTGCGCACGCCGATCCTGCTGCTGCAAGGCGACGACGACAAGGTAGTGCCGCCCTCCCAACCGAAAGCGGTCGCTGACGCGCTAGCCGGGACCGGTGTCCCCCACGCGTACCTGCTCTTCGCCGGGGAGCAGCACGGATTTCGCAAGGCCGAGTCCAACATCACCGCGCTGGAATCAGAGCTCTCGTTCTATGGCCAGGTCCTCGGCTTCACTCCCCCGGACGTCCCGCTGCTCCCCCTCGAGCGCTGAGTCCCTCGAGGAATCAGGCACGGAGAATTCCCAAACTCCCTGCCCAACGCCTGGCCGACCCCTACGCTGCTCTGAAAGACATCGATAACGGGGGCTTTCATGCGCGCTGGATTGACGACTGCACGGCTTGGGGCGGTTGTGGCCGTGGCACTGGTCGTGACCACTGCCACCGCTGCATGGGCTGACCTATCGCCCGACAGCGACTTCGGTGGCGGGGATGGCTTTGTCACCGCCGACTTCAGCATCGCTGACGATGGTCTAGCCGTTGCGACCAGTGACACGCGCATCTACGCAGTCCAGGAAGAGGGCAACGACGTCGTGCGGGTGCTCGCCTACACGCTCGGTGGCGACCTCGATACCACCTATGGAGGCGGTGACGGCATCGCCCCAGTAACCCTGTTGACTGTCGGCGACATCGAGCTCCTGCCGAGCGGCAAGATTCTGCTCGCCGGTCAGCGGACGTCCAACACCCCCGGACGGGTCATCCGGCTCACTGCAGATGGCGCACCTGACACCACATTCAGCGGCGACGGGGTGATCTCGCTCCCCTACGAGATGCAGGGGCTGGCGATCGACAGCCAAGGTCGAATCGTCGCGGGTGGCTCGCTGGTGCGCGCTAGCAGTCCGGGGTATCGCAAGAGCGACTTCGCCGTTGCCCGGATTCGCAGCAACGGCACGCTCGACCCCAACTTCTCCGGCGACGGTAAGGCCACCGTGAGCTCTGGTCTGGTCGACAACGTGAGCGACGTGGCCGTCGACTCGGCCGACCGCCCCATCGTCGTTGGAACTACCTCCGATGGCGTCTACTCCATGCTGTGGAGTGGCCTGATCGCCCGCTTCAAGGCCGGAGGAGCCATTGATACCGCGTTCTCCGGCGACGGTCTCGCCACCGCCAACCTCAGCAAAGGACAGAACACCGCGAACGCAGTCGGAGTGGGCGCCAACGATCGGGTGGTCGTCGCCATGTCGAACCAGGAGAAGTTTGGTGGCGTCCGGTTTCTGGCCAATGGCTCGCTCGACTCCAACTACAGCGCTGACGGCAAGGTCTCTGCTGCCCACGGGGGAAGCGTCTATGGCGCCGCCGTGATCGCTGGCGCCATCTACGTCACCGGCGCCAGCGGCGCGGGCTTCGATCAGGTGCTGGTCGGCGGCGTCACGACGTCCGGTGAGCTCAATGGCGCGTTCGGCGCTGGTGGAAAGAACAGCTACAACTTCTCCGCCGACGAGGACTTCGGCGAAGCGGTGACCCTGGACGGCGCTGGTCGTGTCGTCGTGGTCGGCCTGACCGCGAACGGTGTCAACAACAATCTGCTCGTCGCGCGCCTACTCCTTCCCTAGTTGCCGATTCATCAAGGCCCCGTCATGACAACCCCGGCGCCTCGTCGCCCTGGTCCCCGACCACCTCATCGGTGTGAGGTGAGACTCAGCTGCTCGCGGACCACGCTGTACGCGAGTCCAGGGCGGTACCCCTTGCGCGCCAACATCGACACCAGACGCCGCGTCGCGGTGTCTGCATCGACTCCCCGCATCGAACGGAGCTTCTTGGCGACGAGCTCACCGGCCGCGACGCGCTCGGCGTCGTCGTCGACACACTCGAGCAGCACAACGTCGATGATCTCGCGGTCAATCCCTTTCACAACCAGCTCGCGCCTCAAGGCAGGGCCAGCCAGGCTCCGCGAGCGCTGACGCGACTCGACCCAGCTCCGAGCGAAGACGGCGTCGTCGATGTACCCGAGCTCGGTGAACCGGTCGAGGGCCACCTCAGCTGCCTCAAAAGGAACCGCTCGCTGCGCAAGGACCTGGGCGAGCTGATGGCGGCTCTTGGCGCTGACGCTGAGCTGCTGCATCACGATTCGTTTGGCCACCTCGACCGGATCTGCCTCCGGTTCGCGACCGTCCGGATCGGCAAACGCCTCGGAGGCGGATGAACGCTTGCGGGCAGCGCGGGCTCCCTTTGCAGCGAAAGCCACGACTAGGCGTCGACAGGGGCCGGCTCGGTGAGGTCGGCATTGGCCGCCTCTGCGTTCATTTGTGGGCCTATCCCTAGCTTCTCCTTGATCTTCTTCTCGATCTCGTTGGCGAGGTCGGGGTTGTCGATCAAGAAGTTGCGGGAATTCTCCTTGCCCTGTCCGAGCTGGTCACCTTCGTAGGTGTACCAAGCACCGGACTTGCGCACGAAGCCTTGCTCGACGCCGAGGTCGAGCAGCGAACCCTCGCGGGAGATCCCGTGGCCGTAGAGGATGTCGAACTCCGCCTGTTTGAAGGGCGGAGCCATCTTGTTCTTCGCAACCTTGATCCGGGTGCGGTTACCCACCGGCTCGGTGCCGTCCTTCAGCGTCTCGATCCTGCGGACATCGAGCCGGATCGACGAGTAGAACTTCAGCGCCTTGCCACCGGTGGTGGTCTCCGGCGAACCGAAGAAGACGCCGATCTTCTCGCGCAACTGGTTGATAAAAATGCACGTGGTGTTGGTCTGGCTGAGCGCGCCGGTGATCTTGCGGAGCGCCTGGCTCATCAGGCGCGCCTGCAGCCCGACGTGGCTGTCGCCCATCTCGCCTTCGATCTCGGCACGTGGGACGAGGGCTGCCACCGAGTCGATCACGATGATGTCGATGGCACCGGAGCGGATCAGCATGTCGGTGATCTCCAGCGCCTGTTCACCGGTGTCGGGCTGGGAGACGAGCAGCGCGTCGGTGTCGACACCCAGCTTCTTGGCATACTCCGGGTCGAGCGCGTGTTCTGCGTCGATGAAAGCAGCGATACCACCTAGCGCTTGGGCGTTGGCAACGGCGTGCAGCGCGACGGTGGTCTTACCCGAAGACTCTGGGCCGTAGATCTCAACGACCCGGCCACGCGGGAGCCCGCCGATGCCGAGTGCAATGTCGAGCGAGATGGCCCCCGTGGGGATCACCTCGATCGGTGCGCGAGTCTCGTCGCCGAGACGCATGACTGAGCCCTTGCCGAATTGGCGCTCAATCTGGGCGAGCGCTGAGTCAAGGGCCTTGTCGCGGTCTGCCATGGGATCCCCTTCGAGGATGGTCGGGCTGGGTCGAACGTGCGTCGAACCTGTTGTCGCGGGCGACGCTACGCCCGACCTCCGACAGGTGGCTGTTGGAGCGCCCGACCGGTGGAAAACCGGCCGGTTGAGCTGGTCTGGCGAGGAGCGTTGGGAAGACTCTACCGAACAGGTGTTCGAACGCCAGTTGCGACACGCCGCCGGATCAGGGCAGCGGCCAGCGGCAGCAGACAGAGCGCCGCTGCCACGTTGAGCCAGGCGTAGGAGGCGGTGTAGACGATGACCCCGGCGAAGATCCCACCGACGGCCGCGGCCACATTCATCACGGTGTCGCCAACGCCCTGGGCCGCCGGACGATGCTGGTCGGGGACGGAGGTTGAGAGCAAAGCTGACCCGCCCACCAGCGTGCCTGACCAGCCGAGCCCGAGGAGGAACAGCCCAATACCCAGCTGCACGACAGAGTCGCCAGGGGCGGTGCCAGCTACCAGTGTGGCGCCGGTCAGCACCACCACGCCAACGCTGATCACCCAAATGGTCCCCCGTCGGTCAGCAAGCCAGCCGACCACTGGAGAGAACGCATACATGCCGAGGATGTGGACGCTGATCACCAGACCCACCACCTGCAAGGTGACGTCGACGTGTTGCATGTGCACCGGCGTCATCACCATCACCATCACCATGACGACATGGCCGACGGCAATCGAGGTGACAGCTAGGGATGCGCCAGGCGACGTCCGGATGACGTGGGTGCCGTGTGCAAGCTCGGCTCTCATCCCTGCTCTGCGCGGCTCGAGCTCACCGTCGGCGTGGCGCACGCCGGCGAGCTTGCGTGCCTCCAACAGCGGGTCCGGTCGCAGGAGCCCCGATACCAGCAGCGCTGACAGCGTGATGGCTGCCGCCGTCAACAGGTATGGCCCGCTGAGCGGCGGCAGGCCGATGGCCTCGGCCAGCGCCGACGACGGCTGCATCAAGTTGGGACCGAGCACTGCACCGATGGTGGTGGCCCACACCACCAGTGCGAGGTCGCGTCCGACGTGCTCCGGCGCAGCGAGGTCGCTGGCGGCATAGCGCGCCTGGAGCCCCACCGCTGAGGCGACGCCGACGCCAAAGGTTCCGAGCAACACCAAGGGGACGAGTTCAAGGACGGACGCGGCGATCACGACCAGGGCACCGAGCGCAGCGATCCACAGCCCAGTGACCAGGCCGATCCGCCGTCCGGACTTGACTGAGAGCCAAGCAAGTGGGCCGGCTGCCACCGCAGTCCCGATGACTCCGAAGGTTTGTGCCAGGCCAGCCAGACCCTCAGTGCCGGTGAGCTCGGCAACCAACAGACTTCCGGCAGCAACTCCTGCCCCAACACCGACCCCGGTGAGCACCTGAGCCGCAGCCAGGACGCGTACCGTCCGCCGCTGCAGCGCGGTCGTCACGGCCAGCTCATTGACAGCTCATTGACAGCTCATCGGTAGCGAACCGGTAGGTCGAGCGCAACGACGACGGCGCGCCACACCCGGGTGGCGTCCTCACCGTCATCGAGCGCCTGTTCGGCCGTGCGCCCTTCGAGCTCGCTCAGCACGTGGTCGCGCGCGAAACTGCGCGCATAGGAGGAACCGAGATGGGTCTCCATGCGCTCCCAGAAGTCAGTCAACCGCACGGGCGTGACTGTACGACAGCGACGATCAGCTCGTGGGGGGCGCAGGTGGTTCAGGTGGTTCAGGCGCCGGCACTTCAGCCATTCCGGAGGCTCCCGGAACGATGCTGCCCTCCGGCAGTGGACCGGCCACCGGCTCGTCGGCGCCCTGCCGTTTGCGCAAGACCATCAGCAACACGATACCGACGAGAACGAGAGTCACCAGGGCCAGAACCGCAATGATCGGTGTCCACGGGATTCCCGCAACGGCGCTCCCGACCGCAGTGATATCGGTGACCTCACTTGGTTTCGGCGTCCATGTCACAGTGTTTCCGTCCTCGACGCCGTTGCTGCTCTTGACGTCACCGGGGAAAGTGATCGAGATCGCCGCCTCTGCAGAGTCCAGCAGCGCAGCCGCAGATGGGTCGCCGTCGGCGCCCTGCGACAAGTCGAGTGTCCCGTTCACGATGAACTCGTCGCCATCGCGCGTGATCGACAGGTCTCCGGTGTCGGTGCCGCCGAACTCGTCGAGTGCGACGTCGGTGAAGACGTACTCGTTGCCGATCCAGTCGGAGTCCTCGAAGTCTTTAGTCTCAACCGACCCGGTCGCCGGCTCGTCGCCGAACAACCCGTTGCCCTCACCTGACAAGGACTCGCGCAAGGCGTCCTCGCCGCCGAACACCGAAGCCTGGTCACGGGCGACAGCGAGAATGATTGAGCCATCGACGGTGTTGTCCGGCGAGAGCTGCAGCGACATGTCCAGTTTGAAGCAGCCGGAAAGCGCGACCAGACCGACAGCAGCCAGCGCCGCCATTGACACAGAACGCCGCAACGCAGCCTTGCGCCTGGACGGTCGCGATGTTTGCCTGCAGCAAGCCAGCAAGGTCTGAGGTGCCATGAGCCTATTCATCCGTCTTGCGGAAGGCATCACAAGCGACCACGCCGGTGGTGGCTGTCGGCGACACCGACCAAGATGGAGCCGTGTCCGCCGCCCTGTCCACCTTCTCCTCGCAGACCAGGCGTTGGTTCGATGGCGTCTTCGCCGAGCCCACCCCAGCGCAGGAGGCTGCCTGGCTGGCCATCAGCGCTGGCCAGAGCACCCTCGTCGTCGCACCGACGGGCTCAGGCAAGACGCTGGCTGCCTTCCTCTGGGCGCTCGACCGGTGCGCGGGCACCGACATCGGCGGTGTCGGCGGTGTCGGAACGACCATCCTCTACATCTCTCCGCTCAAGGCGCTCGCTGTCGACGTCGAGCGCAACCTGCGAGCGCCACTCGCCGGTATCGCGAACGCCTACGAGCTCGATGGGCTCACTCCCCCGCAGATCTCGGTAGCCATCCGCACCGGCGACACCCCGGCGTCCGAGCGCCAGCGGCAGCTTCGACGCCCCAGCACCCTCCTCATCACCACGCCCGAGTCGCTCTACCTGATGCTCACCTCAAAGGCGCGCGAAACACTGCAGTCGGTCACCACGGTGATCGTCGACGAGGTACATGCGGTGGCCGGCACGAAACGCGGCGCGCACCTGGCCCTCTCGCTGGAGCGGCTCGACGCACTCCTGCAGGCGCCTGCGCAGCGCATCGGGCTGTCCGCAACGGTCCGGCCCACCGAGACAGTGGCCGCCTTCCTGGGGGGTCCCCACCCCGTGACCATTGTTCAACCGCCGAGCAGCAAAGAGTTCGATCTATCCGTTGTCGTCCCCGTCGAAGACCTCACCGCTCTTGGCGACGAGGTCACCTTCACCGACGACGGCGAGATCGCGCCAACGGCGCCATCGTTGTGGCCCCATGTCGAGTCACGCATCGTCGACCTCGTTGCCGACCATCGATCGACGATCGTCTTCGCCAACTCCCGGCGCCTCACCGAGCGGCTGGCCGCGCGGCTCAACGAAGAGGCAGCGCGGCGCGCAGCGGGCGGCGGCGGCGTCCTTGAAGTGCCAACCCAGCACGACTCCCCTGCCCAAGTAATGGCACAGGCCGGCATGACGCTGCCTGGCAACACACCAGAGATCGCCAGAGCCCACCACGGTTCGGTCTCGCGCGAGCAGCGCGCCGACATCGAGGAGCAGCTCAAGCAGGGAACCCTGCCAGCTGTCGTCGCCACCAGCAGTCTTGAGCTGGGCATCGACATGGGAGCCGTCGACCTAGTGATTCAGGTCGAGTCTCCTCCGTCGGTCGCCAGCGGCTTGCAGCGCATCGGCCGGTCCGGCCACCAGGTCGGCGGGGTTTCCCGCGGAGTTCTCTTTCCGAAGCACCGCGGTGACCTGTTGCCGAGCGCTGTTGCCGTCGACCGCATGCGACACGGCCAGATCGAGCAGCTTCGCGTCCCCCGCAACCCGCTCGACGTCCTCGCCCAACATGTCGTCGCGATGGTCGCGATGGACGACTGGACCGTCACCGAACTTGCCACCGTGGTCCGCCGCGCTGATCCCTTTCGCGCACTGCCCGACTCAGCACTGCACGCCGTGCTCGACATGCTCGCCGGCCGCTATCCCTCCGATGCCTTCGCAGAGCTCAAACCGCGCCTCGTCTGGGACCGCGATGCCGACCTGCTCACCGCCAGGCCCGGAGCACACCGGATCGCGGTGATCAACGGCGGGACAATTCCAGACCGCGGTCTGTATGGCGTCTTTCTGGCAGGTGGCGGAGGCCCCGGCCGCCGGGTCGGCGAGCTTGACGAGGAGATGGTCTACGAGTCGCGCATCGGAGACGTCTTCGCCCTCGGCTCCACGTCATGGCAGATCGTCGACATCACCCACGACCAGGTGCTGGTCACTCCCGCCCCAGGACGCGCGGGGAAACTGCCCTTCTGGCATGGCGACACAGTGGGTCGGCCGCGTGAGTTCGGCCAGGCAATCGGCGCCACGATTCGGCAGCTGCGCAGCAGCAAGCCCAAGCAAGCAGAACAGGATCTGACCGCATTGGGTCTGGACGTCAATGCGGCGTCCAACGCACTCGCTTACCTCGAGGAGCAGCACGAGATATGCGGGGTGGTGCCCGACGACCGCACGATCGTGATTGAGCGCTTCCGCGATGAGATCGGCGACTGGCGCCTGGTGGTGCACTCCTTTGCGGGTGGCCGGGTGAACACGCCGTGGGCGCTTGCCCTGGCCGCACGGCTTCGCCATGAGCTCGACATGGACGTCCAGGTCATGCCGTCCGACGACGGCATCGTGCTGCGCCTCCCCGACCTTGGCGACGACATCGACGAAAACGCCCCTGACATCGTCGAGCACCTCCTCATCGACCCCGACGACGCCGAACGTCAGGTGACTGACGCGGTGTGGGGGTCAGCGCTCTTTGCCGCCCGATTCCGCGAGTGCTCAGCGCGGGCGCTGCTCCTTCCCCGACGTCGGCCCGACCGCAGGACGCCCCTCTGGCAGCAGCGCCAACGATCGGCTCAGTTGCTCGGAGTTGCATCGGGTCACCCGACGTTCCCCCTGGTGCTGGAGACGATGCGCGAGTGTCTCCAGGACGTCTTCGACGTTCCAGGGCTCCGCGAGCTTCTCGCCGACCTGGCCACCGGGAAGATACGCGTCGTCGAGGTCGAGACGCAGCGCCCTTCGCCGTTCGCCCGATCGCTGCTGTTCTCCTACGTTGGTGCGTTTCTCTACGAGGGTGACGCGCCGCTGGCAGAACGTCGAGCTGCCGCACTCTCGGTCGACACCGCACTCTTGGCCGAGCTGCTCGGCCAGGCCGAGCTGCGTGAACTTCTCGATCCGGACGCCATCGCCCTCGTCGAGCGACGGGTCGGTTGGCTCACCGACGAGCGGCGTCTGCGCGATGCAGAAGCCGTCGCCGATGCCCTCCGGGTTCTCGGACCCCTTTCTGACGACGACCTGCTCGCTCGCGGCGGCCAACTCAGCTGGGCCAACGAACTCGTCGAGAGCCGGCGTGCGGTTTCGGTGCGAATCCGGGCCGGACAACGATGGGTCGCCGTTGAAGACCTGGCCCGACTCCGCGACGCACTGGGGATCCCCCTACCTCCCGGTGTCTCCGGAGCATTCGCAGCGTCGGTCTCCGATCCGGTCGGCGACCTCGTCTCGCGCTATGCGCGCACCAACGGCCCCTTCACCACAGCCGATGCCGCGCAGTCTCTCGGGCTCGGACCCGCTGTGGTGTCGGCCGCCCTCGACCAGATGGCCACCTCTGGGCGCGTCGTGGCTGGCGCCTTCCGTCCGGGGGGAAGTGGGCCGGAGTGGTGCGACGCCGACGTGCTTCGTCAGATCAGGCGGGCCAGCCTTGCGATCGCGCAGCGTGCGGTTGAACCAGTACCTGCCGAGCGACTTGCCACCTTCCTCCCACAGTGGCAAGGGGTGGGAGGGGCAGCCATCGGTGTCGACGGCCTCTATCGCGTCATTGAGCAGCTCGCCGGCGCCACCGCTCCCGCCTCAGAGTGGGAGCGCAGCATCCTCGCCACTCGAGTGCGCGGCTACCAGCCTGCTTGGCTCGACCAGCTCACCGGGTCTGGTGATGTCGTCTGGTTCGGCGCTGGTGCGCTTCCCCAAGGTGACGGTTGGGTCGGGTTCGTCCCGGCTGAGCAGTCGGCACTTATCCTCCCAGCACCAGCCGCAGTCGACGACCGCACAGACGCGCATGCTGCCCTGCTCGAGCTCTTTGGCGACGGGGTCGCCCTGCTCACACGCGGCGTTCACGCTTCGCTGTCCGCGTACCCATCTGACGTCGTCGACACTGCACTCTGGGACCTTGTCTGGGCCGGCCTTCTGACCAACGACTCGCTCGCCGCACTCCGGTCTCGCCAAGGCACCCGGCGCACCGCCTTCGGCCGCTCCACCCCCTCAGTCGGTAGCCGCTCCCCCACCCGCACCGGCCGTATGACGCGTACCAGCCGACCCGTCGTAGCTGACGCCGTCCCTGGGCGATGGTTCCGCGTGAACGAACCACCAGCTTCGACCACCCTTCGCGCCCATGCAACGGCAGCGGCCCTGCTCGGTCGGCACGGAGTCCTCACCCGCGGGTCAGCAGCAGCAGAAGGCGTTCCAGGAGGCTTCGCCGCCACCTACCGGGTCCTCGCGGCCATGGAAGATGCCGGGCGCGTCCAGCGCGGCTACTTCATCGAAGGGCTGGGGGCCGCCCAGTTCGCCGGCAGTGCGGCTGTCGATCAACTGCGCACCGAAGACACCGCCCAGCGGGTGCACGCACTCGCTGGGACCGACCCGGCCAACCCCTACGGCGCTGCACTGCCCTGGCCATCCTCTCCTGCCTCGCATCTGCCTGGCCGTAAGGCAGGCGCGACCGTGATCATCGACGAGGCTGGGCTTGCGCTCTTTGTCGAGCGCGGGGGTCGATCGCTGCTCAGTTGGTGCCTTCCCGGCAGCGACCGGGCTGGGGCCGCAACGGCTGCGTTGGTCAGCGCAGTGCGCTCGGGCCATCGACCAGCACTGCACCTGCTCAAGGTTGACGGCGCCGAGATCCACCCATCGCCTTGGCGCCAGCCCCTGCAACAGGCCGGCTTCCTGCTGACTCCGCGCGGTCTACGCCTTCGCACAGACCGCATCCCGGCGCGGCGCTGATGGCCCCCGAACCATCAAGGTGCGGGGTAGAGCTGGCTCCCGGCGAGCACACTGCGACGCGCCTCGTCAGGCCCGTACGTCAGCTGGAGCGAAGCCAATCCGCTGCCGTCGGTGAAGAGCACCTCGATCGGATAGCGCTGGCCCGAGATCAACGGCACCGCACCGGTGACTGGTCCATTGGTTTGCGTCGCATTGATCACCGTCGTTCCGCCGACCTTGACGACGAGGGTCTCGTCGCGGTTGACCATCGACCAGAAGTGGATCGTTCCGGAGAGCTGGGCCTGCAGGTCCGGCTGCATCTGTGAGCGGATCGAGGTGAACCAGAATCTCTTCACTCGCAGGATCAATGGTGTTGCCCTGGATCACCCAACGACTCACGACGTTGTGACGGTAGGCATACCCAGCCACCGGCTCGTGGGTGTACAGCAGGTAGACGTACTGAACGGCTGCCGTTGTGAAGTCAGGTGGGAAGGCGATGCTGAGGAGGCCGGCAGAGTTGTTGTGCTCGACGATCTGCGCAGCATCGAGCGTGAGTGCCGAGCCCCTGCAGCCGTCGGGGGCGGTACGTAATGCAGCCGGTTCTCTGATGCCGTCTGACACCAACGTGACGGCAGAGCCGGACGACCCGGTTGGGGTTGCCGCTGCCGGTGGTGCCTGAACCGCCATTGCCCCCAGTGCCAAAGCAATAGTGGACAGGACAAGGCTAATCACGAGACCTCTGGAGGCACTCACCGGAGCAGCAAGCATCATTGCGGTGCTAGCTGACTGCCTGGCACCGCCGATGCCGGTGTACTGATGCTGGACCAGGTGAGGGCCAGCGAGGCGTTTCCACTACCGTCGGCAAACGCGAGCACGATCGGTACGGCCACTCCGGCCGCAAGAGTGACCTGCCCACTCAGGGTTCCGGTCGCCCCGTTACCGAACGTGTCGATCAACGTGGCGCCATCGACGGTCAGCCGCACGTCGTCGTCGCCCCTGACCGGAACCGAGAACGTGTAGGCCTCAGAGAACTGCGCCCGTAACGAACCGTTCCAACGAGCGGAGAAGCCGTTCTTGGGAACCCCGGGTGCTGGGGCTTTGCGCCCCCACATGAAGTACGGCACCCGGTCGCTGCGGCTGACCACCGGACCCGTGAAGTTGGGGGCGCCGAAGTACGAGGCGCTGAGGCCTGTTCCGGTTCCCACCGATCCACCGTCAACGCGGTAAAAGGCGCGGTAGGTCGTGTCGCGCGCAGGGGCGCCGAAGGCGATCTCGGCTGCCGTCTGGCCCGTCGACCACGAGTCGAGCACCATCGCGGTGCCCGAGACCGTTGCGGGAGGCGCGGTGAGCGTTCGGTTGATACCAGCGACCGCCGTCAGGTCAAGTGGCGTGGCCACCGGCACCCCGTCCAGGACCAGCGACCGGCCAGCAGGGAGGGTGCGCAGGTGCACCGTCGAGGTGCGCGGCACGACGTCACGGGATACCTCGGTGACCACCCCGAGGCTGTCTCGCACCCGAAGGTGGATCCGGAAGAAGATGTCGGGGTCGTTCTCGGTGTTACGCGGCACCGTGAAGTCCAGCGACCGGGTGCCGGTGATTGGCCCCAACTCCGGGTGCGTGTGTGTGTTGTGGTGGAGCACCACATCCCAGGTGAACGCAGATCGCGGAAGCGTGCCGTCCTCGTCGTCGACGCCAACGCCGTCGAGGTGGATGGTCTGACCACCGGCGAAGGTGGTGCCGGCTGAAGGAGAGGTGATGGTGGCTTGCGGGGGGCTGTCATTGAGCACGGTGAGGGCAGCGGCATCAGACGTCACGTCGCCAAACGCGTTCGTCACCACAACAGCGAACCGAGCGTCGTCGTCGACGAGCTGTGCGGACGGAGTGGTGTAGGCGGCATCGGTGGCACCGTTGATCGGCGCACCGTTCTTCGTCCACTGATAGGAGAGCGGGGTGCTTCCACTGGCGAAGACCTCAAAGGTGGCCTGCTGGCCGAGTGCGACCGTCACCGGCTTCGGCTGCGACGAAAGTGACGGCGGTGCATTCGCAACACCGGTGTAGTCGAGTCGGAGCAGAGATCCGTTGATGGTTCCAGCAAGTTCACGCGAGATGATCATCACCGATCCGTTCGGTGCAACGGCCATGTCGACCGGCTGCTCGAGCCCGGTGACGAGGGCGGGACCGACAGCCCCGGTATCGGGGTCGATGGTGCGCAGCCATCCCTCGCAGTGGTCGGCGAAGAAGAGGTCGCCCCGGTACTGGCGCGGGAAAACCTGGTTATCGGGGCGATAGATGTCTCCACCCATCACGGCGCAACCGTGTGGCTCTCCGACACCGGCCAATGCCGGGTCGTGCGGATAGGCCAGTAACGGGCTGACGAAGCGGGGATCGCTGGTATACCCCTCGGTGTCGGACCACCCGAAGTTGCTCCCACTTGCCGAGGTCGGCAGCAGGTTGATCTCTTCCCACGTCGACGAGCCGACGTCGCCGATCAGCATGCTTCCGTTCGCTGGATCTTGCGCGATCTTGAACGGATTGCGCAGACCGTAGGCCCAGATCGCCCGGAACGGTCCGAAAAGCGTGTCCGCGAAGGGGTTGTCGTTCGGGATGGATCCGTCTGGGTTGTAGCGCAAGACCTTGCCGTAGCGGTTCGCCAGACTCTGCGCGTTGGGGCCGATCAGCAAGTCACCGGTTGTCACATAGAGCTTCCCGTCGGCTCCGAACTCCATGTCGCCGCCGTAGTGCATGGTCTTGACGACGCCGTCGGCTCCGACGAGGGAGTCGAGGTGGACGAGGATCTCCTCGCTGGCCGGGTCGATCGTGTCACCGGAGATCGTGAATCGGCTCACGACATTGTGCGGATAGCCATACCCAGCCATCGGCTCGTGGGTATAGACCATATAGACGTGTTGCACGGCAGCGGTCATGAAGTCAGGGGGAAAGGCGATGGAGAGCAGACCGGCGGACCCACCAGGCGCGACGACGTTGGTCGGGTCAAGTGTCAGTGCCGTCGTGACGCCCCCGGCACGCACGATCTTGACGCGGCCGTCCTGCTCGAGCAAGAAGAGCCGTCCGTCCGGTGCGTAACGGATCGCGTGCGGCTTGTTAAACCCTGAGCGCACGAGCGAGAGCGAGTATCCATCGGAGACAGCCACCGCGGTGGCCGCGGCTGGAGCACTGGTCACGAGGGGAACGACCGCGGTGGCGATCACCGCAAGGATGGCGAACGGCACCACTCCCAGCTGGCTACGACGATGACGTGCCTGGCCCACGGTTCCTCCCCCACCCCTTGCGCCATCGGGCGCCTGCTACGAAAGCCTAGGGCGCCTGCGCCGGCCCCGAGGCGATTTCAGTGGATCGGGCGGGAGCGACAACAAAGGAGATCAGCCAACGTCTGGCGGCGCCGGGGTCGGTGCCGCCAGCGCACCACTCCTGGACGTCGGCTGCGACGGTGTCGTCGCTGCCCGCCGCCTCAGCCAGGCGCACCAGAGTGCCGGGATCGTGGCGCCGAACCCCGGCAATCACCACTGATTCGCTCAGCCACGCGGCGGCCCTATCGAGCCGTTCGCCAGGGGGCGACAACAAACAGTGGGCGACGAGCCGCTCACGCTGAGTGGCGAGAAGCGCCAGCAGCAGCTCGTTCCGATCCCGGAAATGGTTGTATACGGTCGCCTTGGCCACCGCTGCGCTGCGAGCGACCGCCGCCATGGTCACAGTTCTTGGGCCGCCGGTGGCAACGAGGTCGGCCGCGGCGTCAAGGATTCCAACGCGCGCCCGTTCCATGGAGTTGCCGGCGCGGACGTGGGGCGACTGGCGAGCCGGCACGCTCAGACTGCGGCGGGAACCCCGGCCGCAGCTCGGGTTCCGTCTTCGCCATCTTCGCCCCGACGGACCGGCACTGAGGCAAGTTCAGCGAGGGCGATGTCATCGCCGACGTTGCGGAGGACCTGCGAGAGGGGCACTTCGAGCGCACCGCAGATCGAGGCAAGCAACTCGCTGCTTGCCTCTTTCTGGCCACGCTCGATCTCGGAGAGGTAGCCCAGGGAGACCCGAGCCGACGCAGAGACCTGACGGAGCGTACGACCCTGCTGCTGCCGCTGTCGGCGCAACTCGTCGCCGAGGTGCTGGCGTAGCACGATCATCGGCGCTCCTTCCGATTCGGGCCCAAGACATTCTGAGAGACGTCACTCCCGTGGTCGGGGGTTCCCCCAGTGTAACCGCGGGGACCCACAGAGGCTTCCCCGGCAAGCCCCAGATGCTCCAGAATCGCCGCCAGCGCCAGCCGGACGGTCTCCCGTCGGATCGAATCACGGTCACCAGCAGGAGCCAGATCGACCCGGTGAACCGCCGATCCTTCGGCACCAGCGACCGCCACATAGACCTCGCCGACCGGGCTCCCTGCCTGTGGGTCAGGACCGGCCACCCCGGTGGTGGAGAGCCCAACGTCGGCCTGCCACAGCTGCCTGACCGACGATGCCATGGCTGCAGCGACCTCAGGGTCAACAGGTCCGCGGGCCGCAAGTAGCTCGGCGTTGACTCCGAGGGCGGACGTCTTGGTGTCGGTGGCGTAGACGACGGGGCCACCGCGCAACACCGCGCTGGCCCCTGGAACCTCGGTGAGTGCGGCCATGACCAGCCCCCCGGTGAGCGACTCCGCAACCGCCAGGGTGAGACCACGCTCGCGCATCGCGGCCACCACGCCTGCTGCTCCGTTGCCAGTTCCCGGCATCGGAGTCGCCACCTCGGTCACGCCTGCGCCTGTCGCGGCGCCTTGGCGGCACCTCGGCGCAGTGCAATCGCTCGGAACGCGTAGTCGACACCGGTCAGAACGGTGACGACCACAGCAGCGCCCATGACCCACTGGGCCACAGCGAACGCTCCGCTGGCCAGTGGGAGGAGGTACAGCGTTATCGCCAAAATCTGCAGCACCGTCTTGAGCTTGCCTCCACGACTTGCGGCGATCACACCGTGCTGGATCACCAAGAACCGCAAGCAGGTGACAGCGACCTCGCGAGCGATGATCACAATGGTCACCCACCATGGCAGCAACTCGAACCACGAGAGCAGCACGAGCGCCGAACCGGTCAGGGCCTTGTCTGCGATGGGGTCGGCGATTTTCCCGAACGATGTCACCTGGCCGGTGCGTCGCGCCCACTCTCCATCGATGAGATCGGTGACGGCTGCCACGAGGAATATCAATGCGGCCCAGGCCTGCCACGCCTCATCGTTGCGGTCAAAACCCACCCATGCGACAACCACGAAGACAGGAACGAGCAGCAACCGGCCCACCGTCAGTGCGTTGGGGACGTTCCACGAGGAAACCTCAGCCCTGCTCTCGCTGTTCATGAGTGCTGGCCAGACCCCGTCGGCTCGGCGATGAGGTCGACTCCAGCGGAGTCGACCACCCGTGCATCAACCCATGTTCCGACGGGGGCGTCGACGCCGGGCAGCTCGACTACTCCGTCAACCTCGGGACCTTGATGGGCCGCCCGGCCAATCGGCACCCCGTCGGAGTGCTCCTCAACCAGCACACGCACTGCTTCTCCGATCCGCGCAGCGGCCCGTTCGGCCACGAGCGACTCAACGAGTTGGTCGACATGCCGCCGACGCTCTTCGATCTCATGGCCGGAGAGCTGATCGTCGAGATCAGCGGCTTCAGTGCCGTCCTCGTCGGAGTAGCCGAAAACACCGACGACGTCGAGGCGAGCTGCGGTCAGGAAGTCGCTCAGAGTCTGCACGTCGGCCTCGGTCTCACCAGGGAAGCCGACGATGACGTTCGAACGAATCCCCGCAGTCGGCGCCAAGGACCGTACCGAGCCGATCAGGTCGAGGAACGCCTCAGCGTCGCCGAACCGGCGCATCCGACGGAGCAATGGACCGCTCGCGTGCTGGAAGGACAGGTCGAAGTACGGCGCAACACCCGGCGTCCCTGCGATCGCCTCGACCAGGCCGGGGCGCACCTCAGCCGGCTGCAGGTAGCTGACCCTGACCCGGTCGATCCCGTCGATCGCGACCAGGCTCGGGAGTAGGCGTTCCAGCGCCTGCAGATCGCCGAGGTCCTTGCCGTACGACGTCGAGTTCTCGCTGACCAAGAAGATCTCGCGAACGCCACGTGTGGCGAGCCACCCGGTCTCATCGACGATCTCCTGCGGTGGCCGCGAAACGAACGAACCCCGGAACCGGGGAATCGCACAGAAAGCGCAGCGCCGATCGCAGCCGGAGGCAATCTTCACCGGTGCCATGGGGCTTGAGTCCAGTCGCCGACGGGGCACCCTCGGGCCGGACGCTGGGCCGGCAGGACCGGCACCGGCAGATGCATCAGACGGTGGGGCAGCGCGGTCCGCCGGTGCCAGCGGCAGCAGCAACCGGCGGTCCTGGGGGACCGGAGCGGCCGGACGATCTCCAGCCAGAACCGCCCGAACCTTGGCGGCGATGTCGGGGTAGTCATCGAACCCGAGCACCGCGTCCACCTCGGCGAGCTCGGCCGCCAGCTCGGTCCCATAGCGCTCGGCCAGGCACCCGACGGCGATCACCGCCTGCGGCCCGCCGGCCCCCTTGAGGTCGGCCGCAGCCAACATGGTGTCGATCGAGTCCTTCTTGGCCGCCGCAACGAACCCGCAGGTGTTGACGACGACGGCATCGGCGTCAGCCGGCTCGTCGACGAGTTCGAGACCGGCATCGGCGAAGCGCGCAGCGAGCTCTTCGGAATCGACGTCGTTACGCGCACAACCCAGAGTTACCAACGACACCCGCGGCGTCACGTCAGCCTGCAGTCCCGTCCGGGTCCTTCGGAGTGAACGTCAAGTTGACCGGCCTACAGTCCCCGCTCGGGCTGCCGATGTCCTGGCCATTGACAGTGAGCTCGAGCGCGGACGCACACCCCAGCAGCGCCCTGAGCTTGTCGCGGTCGCGGAAGGTCTTCGACTGTCTGTCGCCGATCTCGCCCTCGAATACCACCGCACCGTCAGGACGCGTGACGCTGACCCAGCTCAGGGCCCCCGGAAGTGCGGTCATGCGCAGCACAACCTCCTCCGGATCAGCCTGCGCTACCTGAGTTGGGTCGTCGGTCGGTTCGCCATTCGGTTCTGTCGCCCTTGGCGTTGGCTCGGGTTGGGCCACTGTCGTGGTATTACGGCTGTCGTCGGAAGTCGTGACGATCTGTGCCGCGACCAACCCGACGGCAACCACGAGTGCAGCGGCCATGATGGCGCTCCAGTTTGCGCCCCGGCGGCGCGAAGGAGTGGCCGTCTCGGACTCGAAGACCTCCGAGGCTGACGGCGCGACGGTGCCGTGCTCGGCGTCGTACGCAGCTACCCACGGGGTCGCGTCGGCATCCAGTGCAGTCGCGATCGCCCTGAGGTGACCGCGCGCGTACACGTCGCCGCCGCAGTGGACGAAGTTGTCAGCCTCGATCTCGCCGATCACCGTTGCCCGGATCCGGGTGCGCGAGGCGACCTCGGCGAGCGACAGGCCGACCGCAGCCCGGGCGGTGGAGACCTCGTGGCCGATGGACGCTGATGAGTCGCCAGACACTGAACCCTCCCCTCCGAACGCAGACTGTGGACGCCATCAGTCTACGGCCGGTAGTGCTGGCAGGACAAAGCCACCAAACATCCCCTCCTTTTGGCTACCTCCTGGTCCCTTACTCGGCGGAGGCTCCGGCTACTCCCCCCGGAGCGTGATCAACACCGCAGGGAGCTCGTCTGGCTTGACCAGGACGTCGCGCGCCTTGGAGCCTTCTGATGGGCCGACGATTCCCCGACTCTCCATCAGGTCCATCAGGCGCCCCGCCTTGGCAAAGCCGACGCGCAGCTTGCGCTGCAGCATCGAGGTGGAGCCGAACTGCGTATCGACAACGAGCTCGACCGCCTGCAGGAGGAGGTCGAGATCGTCACCGATGTCGCCGTCAACCTCTTTGCGTGTTCGCGTAGCAGTGATGTCCTCGCGGTACGTCGGCTGCAGCTGGCCCTTGACATGGGCAACCACCGCAGCGATCTCTGCCTCTGTGACCCACGATCCCTGAACGCGGATGGCCTTGCTGGCGCCCATCGGAAGGAAGAGCGCGTCACCTTGGCCGACCAGTTTCTCCGCACCCGGCTGGTCGAGGATCACCCGACTGTCGGCGAGCGACGACGTGGCGAACGCGAACCGGCTGGGCACATTCGCCTTGATCAGCCCGGTGACGACATCGACACTCGGACGTTGGGTGGCTAGCACCAGGTGGATCCCAGCGGCTCGCGCAAGCTGGGTGATGCGAACGATCGAGTCCTCCACGTCACGGGGCGCCACCATCATGAGATCGGCGAGCTCGTCCACGACGACAAGCAGGTACGGGTACGGCTGAAGGTTTCGTTCACTCCCGGGTGGGGGCTTGACCGAACCCGCGCGCACCGCCTTGTTGAAGTCGTCAACGTGCCGGAAGCCGTAGGCCGCAAGGTCGTCGTAGCGCATCTCCATCTCGCGCACGACCCACTGCAGGGCGTCAGCTGCCTTCTTCGGGTTGGTGATGATCGGCGTGATGAGGTGCGGAATGCCTTCGTACACCGTGAGCTCGACCCGCTTGGGGTCGACGAGAACCATCCGCACCTCGTCAGGCGTCGATCGCATGAGAATGCTGGTGATGAGCGCATTCATGCATCCGCTCTTGCCCGCACCGGTGGCACCGGCAACCAGAACGTGCGGCATCTTGGCCAGGTTGGCGCAGACGTAACCGCCCTCAACGTCTTTGCCCAGACCGACAACCATCGGGTGGTGGTCACTTCTGGCTGCTGACGAGCGCATGACGTCGCCGAGACTGACGATTTCGCGGTCGGTGTTGGGAATCTCGATACCGATTGCCGACTTGCCGGGGATGGCGAAAGGATCCGGACGTCGGCGCTCGCGACGGCATAGGCGATGTTCTTGCTGAGCGCGGTGACGCGCTCCACCTTGATGCCAGGGCCGAGCTCAACCTCGTACCTCGTGACGGTCGGCCCACGGGTGAACCCAGTGACCCGCGCATCGATACCGAACTGCTCGAGCACCTCAGTCAGCGATGCGACAACTGCATCGTTGGCTTTGCTGCGCAGTTTGTGGGGAGTTCCGGTGCGCAGCAACGAAGGGTCGGGGAGCGTGTAGGTGACATCCCCACCCAAGAGCAACTGCTCGACGCGCGCCGGGAGAGTCGGCGGGGCAGCAACCTCGCCCGGCTTGGTGACGGGGCCGCTGCCAGGAACGGACCCAGGGGCGAAGGTAGCCGGTGACGGAACTGGGTCGACGCCGAACTCAGTGCTATCGGCGGTGTCTGCGCTGTCCACGTCGTCGATGACCCCGAGAACGCGCTCGTCGGCCAGCACCGGCGTCTCGAAGGCCTCCGGGCCAGTGGGCAGCGACAGCTCTGGTGCTCGTCTTGAGCGCAGCCATCTGCGACGTCGCTGCGGCGCTTCCGTTGCCCCCAAGCCATGGCTGTCGGCGTCGACAAGATCGATCACGTCATCGACCGGCCGTCCGTAGAGCACCCGATCACGAATGACGGCGAGCCGCTCTGGCACCTGGTGCACCGGGGTCGCGGTCAGGATGAGGAGACCAAAACCCATGAGCAGCGCCATGAGTGGTACAGCGAGCCAGACGGTCAGGCCCGACACGAGGGGCGCAGCAACCATGAACCCGAGGAACCCACCCCCTGAGCGCATCGCCTCAGAACCCTCGAACGGCTGCGGTGTCCCGGCCAGCGCATGAGCGATTCCGAGCACTCCCCCGATGGTCGCTGCCCAGCCGATCACCAGCCGTCCAGTCGGTGCATGGCCAGCGGGATGCCGCAACACCCACCACGACAGTCCCACCAGAAGCAGCGGCACTGCCCATGCGAGCCGCCCGGCACTGCCGAGCACAACAGCGTCGGCAGTGACGTCAACCGGGCCGTCCAGTGACCACCACTGCGAAGCGGCAGCCACCAGAGCGACAGCGAGCAACAAGAGTCCGATGCCGTCGCGACGCTGCTCAGGATCGAGGTCGCGGGCGCTGGAGCCGATCCGCCGAGCTGCTCCACCGAGCAGGTGGGCGAGCCCGAGCCAGATTCCTCTGACGGCGAGCCAGAGCGCACGTGCGAGCCGCGTTGCTGGACCGGGGCCGCGCTTGGATGTGGAGGCGCGGGAGCGAGAGGAACTGGAGGTGCGCTTACTCGACGCACGAGTGCTCGCTGAGCGCTTGGTGGTTGGGCGCGTACTCGAGGGATGCGAACGAGTCGCGCCCCGTGGGGAAGACGAGGCCATAGGGGGCAGGTTACCCAGCGCTAGGACCCGATCACCGCTGATCGTGCGGTGTGTCGCGCCCCTTGGCTTCGACAGAACCCGGTGGAACCGGGGACTACCGACCTCAGACCTCGATGACGACCGGGATGATCATCGGCTTGCGCCGATGCGCACTGCTGACCCAACGGCCCACTGTGCGCCGCACGATCTGCTGCAACTGATGCGCTTCGCCTACCCCGCGGGCCCCCGCCTCTTCCAGAGCTGCCGTGATCAGTGGCAGAACGTCGTTGAACACCGAGTCGTCCTCGAGGAACCCGCGGGCTGAAACGACAGGGCCGCCCACCACCTTGCCGGTGGCCGAGTCGACAACGACGTGGACCGAGATGAAGCCCTCCGAACCGAGGATGCGGCGGTCCTTGAGGGAGGCCTCGGTGATGTTGCCCACCGATGCACCGTCGACGTAGACGTACCCGCAGGGAACGGCTCCGACGATGCGCGCGTGACCATCGACGAGGTCGACGACCACACCGTCCTCGGCCATCGCGACGTTACGTGGCTCGACACCAGTTGCAATGGCCAGGTCGGCGTTGGCGCGCAGGTGCCGAGTCTCGCCATGCACCGGCATGACGTTCGTCGGCCGGACGATGTTGTACAGGTAGAGCAGCTCACCAGATGCAGCGTGACCTGAGACGTGCACCATCGCGTTGCCCTTGTGGACAACGGTGGCGCCCCAGCGCATCAGTCCGTTAATCACCCGGTAGACGGCGTTCTCGTTGCCAGGGATCAGCGAGGAAGCAAGGATCACCGTGTCGTGAGGCCCGAGCACAATGCTGTGGTCACGACCGGCAATGCGGGAGAGCACCGCCATCGGCTCGCCCTGTGAGCCCGTGCAGATCAGCACCACGCCGTCGTCGGGATGGTCGTCGAGCGACTTGACGTCGACAACGGTGTCGGCCGGAATCGTCAGATACCCCAGGTCGCGGGCGATGCCCATGTTCCGCACCATCGAGCGACCGACGAACGCCACCTTCCGCCGGTGCTTGCGCGCGATGTCGATGATCTGCTGCACACGATGGATGTGAGAGGCGAACGAGGCAACGATGATGCGGCGCTCGCTCTGGGCAAAGTACCTGTCGAGAACGGGCACGATGTCTTTCTCGGATGCGACGAAGCCGGGTACCTCGGCGTTGGTGGAGTCGACCAGCATCAGGTCGACCCCCTCGTCACCCAGCCGACCGAAGGTGCGGAGGTCGGTGACGCGCCCGTCAAGCGGCAGCTGGTCCATCTTGAAGTCGCCGGTGTGAATGACCAGCTGTCCAGCTGGGGTGCGAATCGCGACCGCGAGGGCATCGGGGATGGAGTGGTTCACGGCGATGTACTCGAGGTCGAACGGCGCCAACGCGGTGCGGTCACCCTCAGTCACCGTCGTCGTGACCGGAGTGATTCGGTGCTCACGCAGTTTGGCCTCAACGAACGCCAACGTCAGCCGCGAGCCGAAGAGCGGGATATCAGCGCGCTCGCGGAGCAGGTAGGGCACCGCTCCGATGTGGTCCTCATGCCCGTGGGTGAGCACCAGCCCGACCACATCACCGAGGCGGTCCCGGATGTAGTCGAAGTCAGGGAGAATCAGGTCGATGCCAGGCTGGTCATCTTCGGGAAACAGCACGCCGCAGTCGACGATCAGAAGCTTTCCGTCGAACTCGAAGACCGTCATGTTGCGACCGATCTCGCCGAGACCGCCAAGCGGGACGATGCGCAGTGACCCTTGGGGGGCCGGGGGTGGCGGGCCAAGCTCGGGGTGCGGATGGCTCATGCGGTGAATCCCTCCACGCCACCATCGGCCAGGTCGAGCGTCAAGGTCGCGAACTCTTCCTGCGTGAGGTCGACAAGGGGCGGTCGCACTGCCCCACCTACCACCCCGAGCTGGGAGAGGGCTGCCTTGGTCGTCATCAACCCCTGCGTGCGGAAGAGACCGGTGTAGACCGGAAGGAGGCCCAGATGCAGCCGCGTAGCAGTAAAGACGTCGCCAGACTCATAGGCAGCGATCATCTCGCCGATCCGGCTGGCCACCAGATGCGCTGCCACGCTAACTACCCCGACGGCTCCGATGCTCATCAGCGGCAGGGTCAGGACGTCATCGCCGGAGTACCAGGCCAGATCACTTCGGGCGATCACCCACGAGGACGCCTCGAGATCTGCTTTGGCGTCCTTGACGGCCACGATCTTCTCGTGCTCGGCCGCCAGGACCATCGTCTCCACGTCGATCGCCACCCCGGTGCGCCCGGGGATGTCGTAGAGCATGACCGGAAGCTCTGTGGCGTCAGCCACCGTGGTCAGGTGAGTGAGAACGCCCTCCTGGGGAGGCCGGTTGTAGTAAGGCGACACCACCAGAAGCGCATGGGCCCCAGCCTTGGCAGCCAGCCTGGCCCGTTCGATCGCGTGGACGGTGTCGTTGCTGCTCGCGCCAGCGACGACCATCGCGCGGTCGCCCACCGCATCGACAACCGCTCGGACCACAAGCTCTTGCTCGTGGTCGGTCGTGGTCGGCGACTCGCCCGTCGTGCCGTTGACGACGAGCCCATCGTTGCCCTGGTCGACAAGATAGGTGGCCAACTGCTGCACGCCGTCGAGATCGAGGGAGAGGTCGGGACGGAAGGGGGTGACCATCGCCGTGAGCACCCGACCGAACGGGGCACGTCGAGAGGCGGATTGCTGGGTCATACCTGCAGGCTATCGGCAGCCCGTGGCGTCTAGGGACCCCCATGCGAGGAGGCATACCGGCGTGACATGCAAGGACCCCGCCACCACCCGCTCGGGGGGTCGGTCGGTGACGGGGTCGTCCGGTCATCGTTGCCAGAGGCTCCTCTGTTACACCGAAGCGGCCAGAACTAGGGCGAAACCCGCCCTGCTGCCTCAAAGGCGGCGTGCGTGACCGGCATCAGCCCGGCCCAGAAGATCTCCATCTGCTCAGCGACCATCTCGATCTCCCGCTGCGGGTAGGACGGAAAGGCCGACCCCTCACGCTTGGTGCGCAGCGAAAGGAAGTTCATCAGCGAGCGCGCGTTCATCGTCACGTACATCGACGAGTACGTGGCGACAGGTAGGACACCACGGGCGACCTCCCTGGCCACGCCTGCAGCCAGCATCTCCTGGTACGCCTGATAAGAGGATGCGCACGCCTGCTCAGTCTGCTCGACAACGGTGGAGTACTGCTCGTCCGTGCCATCGACAAAGACGTAGTGGCCGGGCTTGCCCTGCTGGACAAGTTTGCGCTCAGCTGCTGGAACGTAGAAGACAGGGCGCAGCTCGCGGTAGCGACCGGACTCCTCGTTGTAGGAGGCGATCCGGTGTCGCATGAACTCGCGAAAAACGAAGATGGGCGCTTGTACGTAGAACGTCATCGAGTTGTGCTCGAACGGAGATCCGTGCCGCTCACGCATCAGATAGCGGATCAGCCCTTCGGATCGGCCAGCGTCGGTGTCGATGTCGTCGAGGGACTGCTCGCCCAACGTTGAGACCCGAGCCGCGAAGAGCACGTCGGCATCCTGGGCGGTCGACCGAACCAGCTCGACAGTCATGTCGCTGCGAAACTGCATTTCGAAATCGCTCACAAGGTCACCCTAGCGATCGACGTTGGCGACCTCTTCACCGGCGAATCGGGCCAACCCGAGCGAGGCGACGTCCGCAGCGACAGCATCAGGGTGCGCCTTGCCCTCAACCAGATTGGCGAGCACCTCTCCAAACATCGGCAAGAACTTAAAACCCTGTCCACTATCCCCACATGCCAACACGATGTCACCGACCCGGTCGATCACGAACCGGTCGTCAACCGACTCAGTCCAGGCACACAGCTCCGAGCGCACCGGCGTTGCGTCGAATGCCGGTAACTCCCGGCGCACCCGTTGCGCCGCTTCCTCCTCGCGCAAGCTGTCGGGCTCGCGTTCGAAGTCTGACTCGGAGAAGGGCCGGACTGGATCGTCGAGCCCGACCTTGTAACCGATCCCCGGCGTCGGCATCGCGTAGAAACCGAAAGACGAGCCGTCGGGCGGGACATCGACCAGGCACGGCCTGCTCGACCACGGGATGTCGTCGCCCCCTTTGACGTAGGTGACCTGGGCCAGGGATGTGGTGAGAGCTACTTCGATTCCCATGGTTGCCAGCAAAGGTCCCGCCCATGGCCCGGCAGCAACCACGACCCGGTCGGCCACCCACGTGGTCCGTGTGCCCGAGACGTCTGCGACCACCTCGACACCTCCCGACGGCAGCGGCTCCACCGAATCGACGGTGCACGAGCCGACCAACGCGCCCCCGGATCGCCGCAGTCGGGTGAGGCAGGCGCGCAGGGAGTCATCGGCGCGGACGGCCCCAGCCTCCGGCTGCCAGACCACAGCTCCCTCGCCAGCCCAGCGCAGTTCAGGAAAGAGCTGCGCTTGACGGGCTTGATCCACCTGTTCGTGCTCAACACCTTCGGCAAACAGGGCATGGGCGACGTCTTCGGCGAGACCGCCGCGCCAGAGCAGTCCGCGGGTCAACCGCAAGGGACGACCGATGTCGCGTTCGAGTCGCTTCCACAGTTCGTGGTTCCAGATGGCCAAGCGGACGAAGTCGCGATCGGCGTGCGCCAGCCGGAAGACCCGCGTGGCGCCCGACGATGAGGCGAACCGATGGCCGACGTCGAACCGGTCGATGGCGATCACCTCGTGCCCACGGGTGCTGAGCTCGGCTGCGGCCGACAGCCCCATGACTCCGACACCGATGACCACTACGCGCATGCCGGAACCCTAGGGCCACCCGCGACCTGCAACTTCGCACACTCCCCTGCGAGGATGCAGGAATGGCCGATGTATTCGTTCGCGCCGCCCGACTCATCGACGCGGGCGGATTTGCCGCTGTGCAGCGCCGCAGCTGGCTCGCCGCGGACACCGAACTCCGGCTCCCCCCACCACCGGACATCGATGTCATGCAACGTTCCTGGGAGAGGGCCGTGATGGCGCCACCCAGCGAGCGGCACCACACCTGGGTGGCGCTCGAGTCGTCCGCCGGCGCCGAGATCGTCGTGGGAGCAGCCGCACTGGCACCGGCCTCCGACCCCGACCTGGACCCAACCAGCTGCATTGAGCTGCTCGTCTTCACCGTCGATCCAGCGCATCGCGGACAGGGCCACGGGTCACGGCTGCTCACCGCGGCCCTGCAGACCGCAACAGCGGCCGGAGAGCGTGAAGCTGTGGTCTGGCTCGCCGGCGGCGATGATCTGCTGCGCCGCTTTCTGGAGTCAGCTGGTTGGGCCGCAGACGGGGCGCACCGGACGCTCGCCACCGACAGCGACGACGAAGACGCCGCTCGGCTGCGGCAGGTGCGCCTCGGAACCGTGCTGGCGTCGGACACTCCATGACTGACGAGCACCGCTCTGTGCGTTTGCAGTCCTGTGGGGTCGGCGTGACGGTCGGCACCTACGCTCTCGGGTTCGGTGCCCTGGCCGTCGCCAACGGCTTCTCCGTGCTGCAGGCGGTCGCACTCAGCGTTCTGGTGTTCACCGGCGCCTCCCAGTTCGCACTCGTCGGAGTCGTCGGGGCCGGTGGCTCCGCCGCCTCGGGGGCGCTTGCATCGCTCGCCGTCGGCTCGCGCAACGCGTTTTACGGCCTTAGGCTCGCCCCCCTGCTGGGAGTTCGCGGATGGCGACGCCTGCTGGCCGCGCAACTGACCATCGACGAGTCAACGGCCGTTGCCATCTCCCAAAGGAACCAGCAACTCGCACGCACCGGCTTCTGGACGACGGGAGCGGCGGTCTTCGTCTGCTGGAACATCGCTACCGTGACCGGAGCCCTCGCGGTGGACCAGATCTCCGACCCGAAGGTGATCGGGCTCGACGCGGCCGTTGGTGCCGCCTTCATTGCCCTGCTCTGGCCGCAGCTGACGACGGCCACCACCCGCGCCGTCGCGGCCGGCGCTGCCGCCCTTGCCCTGGTGCTGACGCCACTGCTGCCGCCTGGCCTACCCGTTCTGGCCGCAGCCGTGGTTGCGCTCGTGATCGCGTGGCCAGAACCGCGGTGCCCGCCCGAGCAACCGACGTCGCCGGACGGTCCCGATGAGTGAGCTGTGGTGGACGATCGCCGCCGTCGCTGTTGGCGGCTACGCACTGAAGGCCTCCGGCTACTTCGTTCCCCAACGAGTCCTCGAGCTACCCCGCGTCACTCGCCTCGCCCTTCTGACCCCGGTCGCGTTGCTCGCTGCTCTGACAGCAGCGCAGGTCTTCGGTGACGGGAAGGCGCTGGTCCTGGACGCCAGAGCCGCCGGCCTGGCGTTTGCCGTAGGGGCCCTCCTGTTGCGCGCCCCATTCCTCGTGGTCGTCGTCGGAGCAGCCGCCGTCGCTGCGCTGGTGCGACTGATCGCCGGATGAACGGCAGGATGAGGCCATGAGCCACTGGTACGCAGGCTGGAAGTTCTGGCCGGACCGCCCCAAGAGTGAGGTGGGCAATGCGTACCGCCAAGTCACCTGGATCCGTCCCTACCGCCCCGGTCCACTGCGCGTGTTCCTGGCCCTGTTCGGGGTGCTGTTCACCACCGGGCCGGCGTTCTTGGCCTTCTCGATCCTGCTCAGTCCCGGATCGCTGGTGAACAGGCTCGTCTACGCCACCGCATTCGGTCTGATCGCCGCAGGATTCGCGATTGTCGTCACTCGATTCTTTGCCATCGGCGTCTACGTCAACGACGCAGGCGTTCGCATCCTGACGATGCGTGCGATGGCGGTGTACCCGTGGCGGTTGGTGACCGATGTCTCGACCGCCCCCCGAGGTCACAACCCGGACGCCGAAGGTGATCGCGTCGTGATCACCGTGCGCGATGTCGGTCCGATCGCAACCCCGGTCCGTCGCCGCAACATGGACTTCCTCGGTCGTCCCGAGCCCTTCGACATGGCCTCGCTGGCCATCGAGCGCTGGTGGCGCGACGCTGGAGCGTTGGGGCGCGCCGACGACTAAGGCGGGTCGTATCGCTCGATCGCCGTCCGCATCGCAGCACGTGCCCTCCGACGGTCACCGGCGTCGTCGTAGGCAACCGCCAACCGGAACCAGGCGCCCCAGTCCTCTGGGTCGGCCTCGACCGCTCGCTGGCGCTCGGCGAATCGAACATCGGCAGCCGCCCGGTCGATCCGGCCACCGGGAGATCGCGGTAGGTCGTCCTCCGGCAGACCACCGGCCGCCGCGAGGAAGCGGCCAAGCTCGGCCGTCCTGGCCCCGAACTGCAGTTCGCGGGCGACCACCCAGACCCCGATGACCGGGAGCGCAATCAAGGCAACACCAAGAACCACTGCGATCGGCTCACCCGTGTTGACCAACACCCACGACCGCTGAGCAATGAAGAGCAGGTAGAACCCGCAGAGCGCGGCTAGCACCCACGAGACAATCCTGGCGTTCACCCCACCACTCGTTACGGTGCGCCGGGCAAGCCGAGCAGCGACTCGAGCCCCACGGTCAGCCCTGGCCGGCTCGGAACCTGGCGGATGGCCAGCAGGACGCCGGGCATGAAGCCAGCGCGGTCCAGCGAGTCGTGGCGCAGCGTGAGGATTTCGCCGGTGTTTCCGAAGATCACCTCTTCGTGCGCCACTGCACCGCGTAGCCGGACCGAGTGCACCGGGATTCCGTCGACGCGGGCGCCGCGGGCCCCTGGCAACGCACTTGAGGTGGCATCGGGTGGGGATTCAGTGGCTGCAGCCGAACGGGCCACCGCGATCAACTGGGCGGTGTGCACCGCTGTGCCGCTGGGCGCGTCGACCTTGTCGGGGTGGTGGGTCTCGACGATCTCGACGGAGGTGAAGTGTGCTGCCGCCTCACGGGCGAAGCGCATCAGCAAAACGGCGCCGACTGCGAAGTTGGGGGCAATCACGATGCCGAGACCCGATGACCGCTGGGCCATCGTCAGCACCAGCGCAAGTCGCTCGTCGTCGAATCCGCTGGTCCCGATGACCGCGTGCATACCCAGGGCAAGGGTGCGCTCGAGGTTGCCCATGACGACGTCAGGGCGGGTGAAGTCAACAACAACTTCAGCACCGCGCGTCGCGGCATCGTCGACCGAACCGTTCTGGGCGATCTCGGCGACGAGCTCGAGGTCATCGGCCCCCGCAACTGCCCGGCAGGTCTGCTGACCCATGCGGCCAGCTGCCCCGATCACCGCAACCTTGATGGGGCTCACGAGGCGACGGCTCCGGAGAAGTCACGGTCGGCGTCGAATGGTCCGATCACCGCCAGGGTTGGCGCGACGTCGAGCACTTCGGATGCAACGTCGCGTACGTCGTCGAGACTGACCACCTCGATCCGGCTCAGCACCTCGCCGATCGAGAGCAACTCGCCGTAGACGAGCTCGCCCTTGCCGATTCGGTTCATCCGCGAGCCGGTGTCCTCCAGACCCAGAACCAGCGACCCACGCAGCTGGCCCTTGCCCCGCTCGAGCTCTTCTGCTGTGACGCCACGGTCGCACACCCGCTGCAGCTCGGCGCGACAGAGGTCGAGAACGTCATCGACCTTCTTGGGTAGACAACCGGCATAGACGCCAAAGAGACCGGCGTCGGAGTACTGGGCTTGGTACGAGTAGACAGAGTAGGCGAGCCCACGCTTTTCTCGCACTTCTTGAAAGAGGCGGCTGGACATCCCACCACCGAGCGCACTGTTGAGAACGCCGAGCGCGAATCGCCTCGGATCGTTGCGGTCGACACCCGGCACACCGAGAACCAGGTTGACCTGCTCAGTCGTCCGCGGGATCACAATGGCAGCTCCGCCCGGCTTCGGTCGCGGCTGGACGCGCCGCGCCACCGCCGATGCTGGTGGTTCACCGATGAGCTGGACTCCCCCGGCGGTGAATGCCTTCTTGACGAGTCGAACGACCGCAGCGTGATCGAGGTTTCCAGAAGCCGCAACGACGAGGTGCTCTGGTCGGTACCACCGCCGGTAGTAGCGACGGACGGTGTCGCGACTGATGGTCTCGATCGAGTTGACCGAACCGAGAATCGGACGACCAAGCGGCGTGTCACCGAAGACGGTCTGCGCAAAGGTGTCGTGAACCACGTCGGCTGGGTCGTCATCGTGCATAGCGATCTCTTCGAGGATCACGCCGCGCTCGGACTCGAAGTCCGGCCCGGTGACCGTCGACGACAACACCATGTCGGTGACGACCTCTACGGCGATGGGGAGGTCGGCATCCAGCACCCTCGCGTAGAAGCAGGTGAACTCTTTGGCGGTGAAGGCGTTCATCTCGCCGCCGAGCCGATCGATGGCCGACGAGATGTCCAACGCGCTTCGCTGACGGGTGCCCTTGAAGAGCAGATGCTCGAGATAGTGGCTCGCGCCAGCCTGCTTACCCGACTCGTCACGCGAACCAACGCCGACCCAGATACCGAAGGAGACCGAACGCATGGTCGGTACAGATTCGGTCACCACCCGAAGCCCACCGGGCAGGACGGTGCGTTTGACAACGCTTCCGTCCTGACCCCGGTGCAGTGTGCGGGTGCTCACGTCAGTTGGTCGTGGCTCAGGCGTCTGCCGGGGCGTCTGCTGGAGCTTCTGCCGCGGCGTCGTCCTCGTCCTTGGCTGCGGTCAGCGACAGCTTGCCGCGGTCGTCGACCTCCTTGATCTCGACGCGAACCTTCTGACCGACCGAGAGCACATCGTCGACCGAGTCGATGCGGGGCTTGCCCACCATCTTCTTGATCTCGGAGATGTGCAGAAGGCCGTCCTTGCCGGGAAGCAGCGAGATGAATGCGCCGAACGTGGTGGTCTTGACCACCGTGCCCAGGTAGCGCTCGCCGACCTCGGGCATCGTCGGGTTGGCGATCGAGTTGACCATCGAGCGAGCCGCCTCGGCCGACGGGCCGTCGACAGCTCCGATGTAGATCGTGCCGTCATCGTCGATCGTGATGTCAGCCCCGGTCTCGTCCTGGATCGAGTTGATCATCTTGCCCTTCGGGCCGATGACCTCGCCGATCTTGTCGACCGGGATCTTGACGGTGATGACACGCGGGGCGTTCGGTGCCATCTCGTCAGGACCGTCGATCGCCTCGGACATGACCTCGAGCAGTGTCAGACGCGCTGCGCGGGCCTGGTTCAGGGCAGCGGCGAGCACCGAGGCGGGAATGCCGTCGAGCTTGGTGTCGAGCTGCAGTGCCGTGACGAACTGCTCGGTGCCGGCGATCTTGAAGTCCATGTCACCGAAGGCGTCCTCGGCTCCAAGGATGTCGGTCAGGGCGACGTACTCGGTCTTGCCGTCGATCTCACCGCTGATCAAACCCATGGCGATTCCGGAGACCGGAGCCTTCAGCGGCACACCGGCGTGCAGCAGCGACATCGTCGATGCGCAGACCGAGCCCATCGACGTCGACCCGTTGGAGCCGAGCGCCTCCGAGACCTGACGAATCGCGTACGGGAACTCCTCGCGCGTCGGCAGGACCGGGACGAGGGCACGCTCAGCGAGCGCTCCGTGACCGATCTCGCGGCGCTTCGGGGAACCGACCCGGCCGGTCTCACCAGTCGAGTAGGGCGGGAAGTTGTAGTTGTGCATGTACCGCTTGCGGTTCACTGGGTTGAGGGTGTCGAGCTGCTGCTCCATGCGGAGCATGTTCAGCGTCGTCACGCCCATGATCTGGGTCTCACCGCGCTCGAAGAGCGACGAACCGTGAGCTAGCGGAACCACGCCGACCTCAGCCGACAGGCGGCGGATGTCGGAAGGGCCGCGCCCGTCGATACGGACCTGGTCACGCAGAATGCGCTGACGCACGAGCTTCTTGGTCAGCGCGCGGAACGCCGCGTTGACCTCCTTCTCGCGCCCCTCGAACTGCCCGGCGACCTTGTCGGTGACGAGGTCGGAGATGCGGGACGTCTCGGTCTCGCGCTCCTGCTTACCCGCAATGGTGAGGGCGGTGGCCAGCTCAGCTGACGCCGTCTGCTCAACGGCGGCGAAGACGTCGTCCTGGTAGTCGAGGTAGAGCGGGAACTCGCGGGTCGGTTTGGCGGCAACCGCGGCGAGCTCGGCCTGTGCCTCACAGAGCGCGCGGATAAACGGCTTGGCAGCCTCGAGGCCCTGTGCGACAACCTCTTCGGTCGGCGCGGTGGCCCCGCCAGCGATCAAGTTGATCGTTTCCTGGGTGGCCTCGGCCTCGACCATCATGATCGCGACGTCTGGCTGGCCATCATGCTCGACGACGCGACCGGCCACGACCATGTCGAAGACGGCGCGCTCGAGCTCGGAGTGAGTCGGGAAACCGACCCACTGGCCATCGATGAGAGCGACGCGGACGCCGCCGATCGGGCCGCTGAACGGAATGCCGGAGAGCTGGGTCGACATCGATGCAGCGTTGATGGCCACGACGTCGTACAGGTGCTCAGGGTCGAGCGACATGATCGTCTCGACGATCTGGATCTCGTTGCGCAGACCCTTGGTGAAGGACGGACGCAGTGGTCGGTCGATCAACCGGCAGGTGAGGATGGCGTCCTCGGTCGGACGTCCCTCACGACGGAAGAACGAGCCGGGGATCCGGCCGACGGAGTACATCCGCTCTTCGACGTCGACGGTGAGCGGGAAGAAGTCCAAGTTCTCTTTCGGACGCTTGGACGCGGTGGTTGCCGACAACACCATCGTGGTGTCGTCGAGGTAAGCGACAGCTGAACCGGCTGCCTGTCGGGCAAGTCGCCCAGTTTCGAACTTGATGATGCGGTGGCCAAACGATCCATTATCGATAATGGCTTCGCTCGAGCGAACTTCCAGACCCTCCACGGGTCCTCCTCTTCGTTGAGCCTGAGGCGTCATCCCGGCAGTTGCCGGCGAGAAATGGAGCCGGTCTTCGATCGAGGCTCCCGGTGGATGTGCTGTGCACATGTCCGGGGTGCCACTACCGAGGACCGACAGTGAACGCCGACACAACAATGGGCACGGCGCCCCAGGCGGTGATCTTCAGTTGATCTTCGGTTGAAACCAGATGGTGAGCAGCGCTCTCACCCGCGCACTATCGGCGCAGGCCGAGCCGCTCGATGAGCTTGCGGTACCGGTTGATGTCGGTGTCGGACAGGTAGTTGAGCAGGCGGCGACGCTGACCCACGAGCAGCAGCAGCCCGCGGCGGCTGTGGTGGTCGTGCTTGTGCTCTTTGAGGTGCTCAGTCAGATCTGAGATCCGACGGGAGAGCATGGCCACCTGCACCTCGGGGGAACCAGTGTCACCGGCGGTGGTGGCGTACTCGTCCATGATTTGCTTCTTGACAGCGGAATCAAGCGACACTGCAGTGGTCTCCTTTTGAGGTTGTTGCGCGGCGCGCCGGGGCAAGTCCACCCGGGCTCTTACAGGTCCGCGGCCGATCGAACGGCCTCGTCAGGCTATCAGCGGGCGGCCCAATCCCCCGAATCGGCGGTACGTGGGCGCCTCGGAGGACGTTGGTGGACCCAAACCCCCTCATCGGACCCAACGGCCCACACGGTGCGGCGCCAGCTGCAAACTAGGACCGGAGACCCGGTTCACCGGCCGCGGGCACATGACGGCAACCGGCTACCTTCGCAGGATCGACGAACTTTCGGCCTGGCATTTCTGGGCTGGAGAGCGTCTCGGATGGTTCAACGACCGACTCGGCGCAGGTGATCCAGCGACCGCGACAGACACGAGGGTCGATCGATCCGCCCACAGCGCTGCGGCCAGCACGGAACGCGCAACCAATGGGGCAGGCAAGCGTGGGTCGTCTTACCATCACGATCGGCGAATTCTTTGTCGTCCGGACTACCCCGCCCTCTCGCTGGGGCGAGTGCCCGGTGGGACTTGGTGCGGCAGCGCTGGAAGGCAGGCGCGACACCGGTGCGTTTGCTGACTTAGCGCGCTTGGAGGCGGGCCGTAGCGGACGGACACTTTTCGTAACTTGAGATTCCCGGCCTGTGCGCTTCTCGTCTCAATGTCAGACCCGGCTGGGAGAGTTCTGGATATGAGCTCGACACCTACCGCCACCTCGCTCGCAAAGCGCGTCAGCGCTGACGCCCGCGCAGTTCCCGCTATCGGGGCGGTCGGTGATGCTGAGCTTGGCAACCTGCTTGTCGAGTTGGAGGCCAAGCCGAACGCACTCGAAGCCGAGCAGGCAATGGTGATGGCCGAGATGCGCCGTAGGGCAGCGGCTGCAGAGCTCGCCAGCGACGCTGCGCTCGCATCCGACTCCCAGCCGTTGGTACCGGCACACAAGGCACAGATGACTGAGATTGTTAGCGACGAGATCGCCGTGCTTCTCTTTTGCTCACGCATGTTGGCTGCTCATCGACTCGAGATTGCGATTTGCTCCGCGGCTCACCCGTCTTTGATGCGGGAATGGCTGCGAGGATCCATTGACTGCAGAAAGGTCGCGGTCATCGTCGACGGCTTGCGTGACGTCGACGCCACCTTCGCCGACACCCTGGCCAGCGAGGCCGCGTGCTACGCCGCGTCACGGACAGCCACGCAGACCCGTGTCTGGTTAACGCGTCGAGTACTTGCCGCCGACCCGGGCATGGCAGAGGTACGCCGCGCTCGGGCGAGCGAGGGTAGGCGAGTCACTCTGCGCCCCACGGCTGACGGCATGGCCGAGCTATGCGCGCTCCTGCCTGGCATCCAGGCTCGTCAGGCATTCGACACCATCAACGCGGTGGCTCTCGCGCCCCGCAATGGCGACACGCGCACGGCAGACCAGCGACGTGCTGATGGCCTGATGAACCTACTCACAGGTCGAGCCGAACCGCCCCAGGTGCAGATCCAGGTTGTGGTGTCGGCGGATGCTCTCGCCGGTGAGTCCGAGTGCCCGGCATGGGCCCAGGACTTGGACCCATCACCGCAGATGAGGCCCGTGATTTGGCCTGGGGGTCCGGTAGCCCAACCGCCCGCGTGCTCGTCGCCCACCCCGAGACCGGGACACTGACCAACGCCACCGCACTGACCAACGCCACCGCACTGCGGGTGCCTCACTATCCCGCCGAGCCGCAGTACCGACCTTCCCGTGGCCTCGACCGCGCGGTGCGCGAGCGAGACCTGACGTGCCGTTTCCCCGGCTGTCGGCGAAGCGCGCTCGGCACCGCGTCGGGCGCAGATCTTGACCACACCACGACCTGGCCTGCGGGCTCGACTGCTTGGGACAACCTCGCGGTTCTCTGTCGAAGGCACCACCGGCTCAAGCACTCACTCAGCTGGCGTGCCGAGCTATCCAGCGAGGGAATCATGACGTGGACCACGCCAACAGGGCGCCGCTACGACACCACACCGTGGCAGTACATCAAGTCGATCGACACCAGCTAGTGGTGCCGCGCCGTGAGGACCGCACGCGCCCGGTCGACGTCTTGCTTCATCTGTACGAGCAGCGGATCGACGCCGTCGAACTTCAGGGTCGGACGTAGTCGTTCGACGAAGTCGAACGCCACGTTCTCGCCATAGAGGTCGAGGTCGGTGCGATCGAGCACATAGGCCTCAACGCGGCGCTCCTCGCCATCGAAGGTGGGGTTGGTACCGATCGAGATCGCTACTGGCAATGACTCAGCGCTCCTGACTCCGCCTCGTACCAGCCAGCCGGCATAGACGCCATCAGCCGGAACAGCCGCGTGCACAACGGGATCAAGGTTCGCCGTTGGGTAGCCGAGCTCACGTCCGCGATGGTCGCCATGCACGACGACACCCTCGATCCGATGTGGTCGCTGCAGCGCTCTTGCGGCTTCGGCGACGTCCCCCTCCAAGACGCACTGACGAATGTACGTTGACGACCAGGCGACCTGCCCGGCGTCCCCCTGCTCCACGACAGCCCCGACCTCCAGTGAGAGCGGGGCAACGACGAAGTCATGTGCGGCACCGAGCTTCTCGAGCAGCGCCACATCACCGGCGGCACGGTGTCCGAAGCGAAAGCCCTCGCCCACAACGACACCAGCCGCGTGTAGACCGTCGACGAGCACGCGCTCAACGAACTCGGCAGGGGTCCATGTTGCCAGCTCCGGGGTGAAGGTCAGGACCAAGACAGCATCAGCGCCGGCTTCCCCCAGCAATGCGACCCGCTGATCAAGCGTCGACAACATCAGCGGCTGGGTATCGGGACGCACCACAGCGCTCGGATGCGGATCGAAGGTCGCCGCGACCACACGTCCCCCAACGACGTCGGCGAGGCGACGCGTGGCGTCGATGATCGCTCGGTGCCCTCGATGCACGCCGTCAAAGACGCCGATGCAGACCACAGACCGACCCCAGTCGCCAGGGATGGCGCCTAGACCATCAAAGCGCTCGCTGATCGGCATGGCCATACCCTGTCAGAGAGGTCAGCTGCCGGTGAATCCGACGAGGACACGCAGCTCGTCCCCCTGGGGCTCCATCAGCGCCAGGACCTCTCCTTCGCTGTCGAAGATGCCCGTTGGTCCGCTCTCACCGTCATGCGCCAGCGGACGTCCGTGCCGGACGCCGGCAGCGTCATCACCGGTCACGGTCCGAGCCGGGAACGCCGAGCGAACCGCGTCCGCCAACGGGAGCACCGCAAGGCCAGCCTCGAGCTGATCGAGGGTACGCGCCTCTGATATGTCGATGCCACCGATCCGGGTACGGCGCAGCGCCGTGAGATGGCCGCCAACCCCCAGCGCCTCCCCCAGGTCGCGAGCGAGCGCCCGGATGTAGGTACCACTCGAGCAGGTCACGGAGACGTCGACGTCGATCAAATCCTCGGTGGGCCGTCGGAAACCATCAACTGCAAAGGTCGAGACGGTCACGTGACGGGCAGGCAGCTCGACGTCCTCGCCTGCGCGCACTCGGGCGTACGACCGAACGCCATCAACCTTGATCGCGCTCACCGCTGACGGCACCTGCTCGATCTCCCCGACGAACGACGGAACAGCCGCGAGCACGTCAGCCTCAGTAACCGCGCATGCGCTCGCTCTGCCCGTCACGTCACCTTCGGCGTCGTCGGTGACCGTGCGCTGACCGAGTCGGATTGTTGCGTCGTAGTCCTTGTCGTGTGCCGCAAGATATCCGAGCAGGCGCGTGGCCCGACCGATCCCCAGGATCAGGACGCCGGTGGCCATCGGGTCGAGCGTTCCTGCGTGTCCGACCCTGCGGGTACCGGCGAGCCGGCGCATGCGACCAACGACATCGTGCGATGTCCACCCACTTGGCTTGTCGACGACGACAAGGCCGTCGATGGTCGGTCGGGTCGACGCGTCAGCCATCGATGCCCGGGTCGATGATGGCAGCGTCCAGCGCCCGCCGCACAGTGTCAACGACCTCGGAGAGGTCGCGAGAGGTCGCGGTGAACCCCGCCGCATAGCGGTGGCCGCCGCCACCAAGGCCGATCGCCACAGCGCTCACGTCAACGACGCCCTTCGAGCGCAGCGAGACTCGTAAGTCGCCCAAGTCGTCCTCCTTCACGACCATGGCGACCTCGGCCTCAGATGCCTTGCGCACCACGTCGATGATCGGCTCGACCAGGTCGAAGGGCAGTTGGTTGATGGCTCGGTCAGCCGCCAGAACCGCAGTCCACACCCAGCCGTAACCACCGGCGGCCCCCTGCTCAAGCTGGCAACGTCCCAGTGCTGTTCCAAGGACCCCGAGGTAACCGAACGGGACTGCATCGAAGACTTCACGCGCGATGGCGTCGAACGCGATACCCGTCTCGAGTAGCTCGCCGGCCAAGGCATGGGTCTGCGCCGTGGTGCCCGAGTAGCGGAACGACCCGGTGTCGGTGATCAAGCCGGTGTACAGGCACGCCGCGATCTCGGAGTCCAGGTCGATCCCGAGCCGCCGGATCAGCTCGCGGGCGACGACTGCGGTGGCCGGAGCGTCGACATCGACCAGACTGATCTGACCGAAGCCGTCGTAGCTGCGGTGGTGGTCGACGGCCACGAGCAGTGGTGCCTTCTCGGCTAGCTCTCGGAGCAGACCCAGCCGGTCGATGCTGCTGGCGTCAAAGGTGAGGACAACGTCGGGGTCATCCGAGACCTCAGTGGCTCGCGTCAACAGGTGCTTGCCCGGCAGCCAGGCCAGGTTGGCGGGGATGACGAATGGGTCATCCCCGAAGGAGACCTCGATACGCCGGTCCCCTGGCAACGTCGCCAGCGCCAGCCCAACGCCGAGGGCCGACCCCAGCGCATCGCCGTCTGGGCTGACGTGACCGAGCAGCAGCAGCGATCGGGCCGACGTGATCGCGTCGACGACACGGTCCCAGTCCGTGGGGGCAATGGGACTCACGCTGAAGCGCCCCCGGCTTCGTCGAGGCCGGCTTCGTCGAGGCGGCCTACTTCGTGGCCCGCTACTTCGGGGCCTCGCTCGTCGAGCTCGTCCTCATGGCGATAGGGGTCGGCCTCACCTGCGTATGTGGCAGCCACTGCCTGCTCGTGGACCCGCTCGTCGGCGGCACGCGCCGCACGAAGCAGGTCGTCGAGGTGACGGGCGGTTTCCGGGATGGCATCGGCGATGAACGCCAGCGACGGCGTGTGCCGGATGCCGGTCTGCCGCCCCACCTCGGTACGCAACATGCCCTTGGCGCTTTCGAGCGCCTCGCCCGTGTCGGACTGCTCGGTGGGGTCTCCCAACACCGTGTAGAAGACAGTGGCTTCACGAAGGTCTCGGGTCACCCGCACATCGGTAATCGTGACAAACCCCATGCGTGGGTCTTTGACGCGGCGTTCGATCGTCTCGGCAACGATCACCTGGATGCGCTCGGCAAGCCTTCGGGCGCGGGCGTCGGTTTCGGTCATCGTTACTCCTCGGAGGTGCTGTGGGGTGGGGACCCAATCCCTCGGTGGGCCAGCCCCCACCCCGACAGCTCAGGTCAGTACTTCAGGTGCGCGGGATCTCACGCATCTCGTAAGTCTCGATGACGTCCTCGATCTTGACGTCGTTGAAGTTACCGAGGTTGATACCGCACTCGAACCCTTCGCGAACCTCCGTCACGTCGTCCTTGAAGCGGCGCAGTCCGTTGATCTCGACGTTCTCAGCGACGACTGCCCCGTCACGGATGACACGCGCCTTGGTGCCACGCTTGATCTCGCCCGAGCGAATCAGTGAGCCCGCAATCGTGCCAAACTTGCTGGAGCGGAAGACCTCGCGCACCTCTGCGGTACCGAGCTCGACCTCTTCGTACTCCGGCTTGAGCATGCCCTTGAGCGCGTTCTCGATGTCGTCGATCGCCTGGTAGATGACCGAGTAGTGCCGAATGTCGACGCCCTCGCGCTCGCTCAGCTCGCGGGCACGGCCTTCGGGCCGCACGTTGAAACCGATGATGATCGCCTCCGACGCCGATGCGAGCGTGACGTCATGCTCGGTGATCGAACCGACGCCACGGTGGATGATGCGCAGATCGACGTCTTCGCCGACATCGACCTTGAGCAACGCGTCCTCCAGCGCCTCCACCGAACCGGAGACATCTCCCTTGAGAATGAGGTTGAGTGTTTCGATCGCACCCTGCTCGAGGATCTTCTGCAGGTCCTCCAGGCTCACCTTCTTGCGGGTCTTGGCCAGCTGAGCGTTGCGTTCGGCTGCCCGCCGCTTCTCGGCGATCTGGCGGGCTGTCCGGTCGTCGGAGGCCACGAGGAACTTGTCACCGGCCCTGGGCACTGACGTCAGCCCAAGCACCTGAACGGGCCGAGACGGCCCGGCGACCTCGATGAGGTCACCGTGCTCATCGACCATGGCGCGAACACGGCCAAAGGCCTCGCCCGCGACGATGGCGTCACCAACGTTGAGCGTTCCGCGCTGTACCAGCACCGTTGCCACAGGGCCACGGCCACGGTCGAGGTGCGCCTCGATGGAGATGCCGCGCGCCTCAGTGTCGGGGTTGGCGCGCAGGTCGAGCGCGGCGTCGGCCGTGAGCAGGACTGCCTCGAGCAGCTTGTCGATGTGCAGCCGACTCTTTGCTGAGACGTCAACGAACATCGTTTCGCCGCCGTACTCCTCAGCGACCAGACCGAACTCGGTGAGCTGCTGGCGCACCTTCGCCGGATTCGCGTCTTCCTTGTCGACCTTGTTGACCGCCACCACGATCGGCACAGACGCAGCAACAGCGTGGTTGAGCGCCTCGATGGTCTGCGGCATCACGCCGTCATCGGCGGCAACGACCAGCACCGCGATGTCGGTCACGCGCGCACCGCGGGCACGCATGGCGGTGAACGCCTCGTGTCCTGGGGTGTCGATGAAGGTGATCGCTCGGTCCCGACCGTCGTGCGGGACGTGCACCTGATAGGCGCCGATGTGCTGCGTGATCCCACCGGCCTCGTCGGCGACGACATCGGTGGAACGGATCGCGTCGAGCAGCTTGGTCTTCCCATGGTCGACGTGGCCCATGACGGTGACGACAGGCGGGCGCGGCTGCAATGTGTCATCGTCCTGGCCGGCAACCTCGGCGTCAAGGTCGATGTCGAACGACTCGAGGAGGTCGCGGTCTTCGTCCTCGGCGCTGACGATCTGAACGTCGTAGCCGAGTTCAGCTGCGAGCAACGCGAACGTGTCTTCATCCAGCGATTGAGTAGCAGTGGCCATCTCGCCGAGGGTGAAGAGCACCGCAACCAAAGATGCCGGGTTGGCGTTGATCCGCTCGGCGAAATCGGTCAGCGACGCGCCGCGCGGGAGGCGGACGATCTCGCCCTGTCCGCGGGGAACCTGCACGCCGCCGATCGTCGGGGCCTGCAGGTTGTCGAGCTCCTGACGCCGCTGTTTGCGCGACTTGCGGCCTCGCTGCTTGCCCCCGCCGCGGCCGAACGCTCCAGCGGTCTGACCGCGACCAGCAGGGCGACCGCCGCCACCGGGACGACCGGCAAAACCGCCGCCACCGGGCGCCCCACCGGGACGACCAGCACCACCGGGCGCTCCACCTGGCGCTCCACCGGGACGACCAGCACCACCGGGCGCTCCACCGGGACGACCAGCACCACCTGGCGCTCCACCGGGACGACCAGCACCCGGACCACCACGGCCTGGAGCGCCGGCGCGCCCGGCCGGGGCGGGGCGACCGGGCATCATGCCGGGGTTCGGGCGACCAGCACCCGGACGCGGAATTCCGGCGTCCTTGCTGGTGAACGGATTGTTGCCAGGGCGCGAGGCCGCCGGACGCGTTGCGCCGGCGTCCTTGCTCGTGAAGGGGTTGTTGCCTGGGCGCGGGCCGGCAGGGCGGGCGGGCGCCTCAGCTGCTGCTGCGTCCGGCCCAACGACCGGCGGCTCTGCAGCAGGCGTCTCGGGCACGGGCGGGGCCGCTGGCGCGGGTGGCAATACGGCGACTGGGACCTGCTCAGGAGCCGGAGCCAGTGGCTCGGCCGGTGCCGCCTTCTGGGCTGCTGCCTTCTTAGTGGTCTTCTTCGCTGGAGCCGCATCAGCAACTGGCTGCGCTGGGAAGACCTCTTTGAGTTTGCGGACGACTGGGGGCTCAACCGTCGACGACGCCGACCGGACGAACTCACCCATGTCTTGCAGCTTGGCCAGAACGACCTTGCTCTCTACTCCGAGCTCTTTGGCGAGCTCGTACACCCGGACCTTAGCCACTTCTCTCCTGTTCCTTAGGTCCAGGCCTGGTGGCGTGGACCGTTAGTACGTCGACATGCTCATTGGTGCGCGCTCATCGCGTGCTCGTCGTCATCTCGTCCTGCTTTCGGTCGGTCTCCGCTACTGGAGACACAATCAAAGGGCCTGCTGCATCTGGCCGCGCAACTCACTGACGTCGATGCCCCCGTTGAGCCGCAAGGCCCTGGGCAGCGCCCGTCGCCGTTCGGCGAGGTCCAAACAGTTCAGATTGAGGTGCAGGTAGGCACCTCGCCCTGGGAGCCGGCGGTCTGGGTCGAGCCAGGCGACCCACTCACCAGAGTGGTCCGCCTGCTTCGGCCGGGCAACCACCCGCACCACGTCGATCTGAGGCGCCCGAGCACGACATCCCACGCACGTCCGCACAGGCGAACGCACAGGAATCAACGCCGACGGGCGGTCAGCCACAGAGCACTCTACCCGGTCAGCCGCTCGAACCATCGCTCGGCGGCACCGGCGTGGCATCTTCAGCGGCCGCCGGGACCCCTGACTCGGGCTCTCCCGTTGGTGCGGTGTCGGAGACGATGTCGATCCGCCACCCGGTGAGCCGGGCCGCCAGCCTGGCGTTCTGTCCCTCCCGGCCGATCGCGAGCGACAGCTGGTAGTCGGGGACGACCACCCGCGCGGCGCGGGCCTCGGCGTCGACGACCGTGACCGAAGAGACCCTGGCTGGTGAGAGCGCGTGCCCCACGAACTCGGCCGGATCAGCTGACCAGTCCACGATGTCGATCTTCTCGCCGTGCAGTTCGGCCATGACGGCGCGCACTCTGGCGCCCATCGGTCCGATGCAGGCACCCTTGGCGCCCAGCCCGGCCTTGTGCGAGTGCACGGCGATCTTGGTGCGGTGTCCGGCCTCACGGGCGATCGCCGCGATCTCAACCGACCCATCGGCGATCTCGGGCACCTCGAGCGCAAAGAGGAGCTTGACCAGCCCCGGGTGGGTGCGTGAGACCGTCACGATGGGCCCGCGCCCGCCCTTCCGGACGCCAACCACGTAGCAGCGCAGCCGCTCACCATGGATGTACTGCTCTCCGGGTACCTGCTCGGCGGCCGGCAGCTGAGCCTCGAGCTCTCCCAGATCGATCAACACTGTCTGCGGGTCAGGGCCCTGCTGGATGACCCCGGAGACGAGGTCTCCGTCGCGACCAGACCACACGCCAAAGCTTGCCTCGTCCTCGGCGTCCCGGAGCCGTTGCAGAATCACTTGGCGCGCCGTCGTGGCCGCGACGCGCCCGAAGCCCTCAGGAGTGTCGTCCCACTCGCGCACCACTTCGCCGTCCTCGTCGGTCTCAGCCGCAAAGACCGCAACGTGGCCAGTGGTCCTGTCCAGCTCGACACGGGCTCGAGGTTGCGCGCCAGGCGTGTGGTGGTAAGCGGTCTCCAGCGCCCGCTCGATCGCCTCGACGACGACGTCGAACGGGATCTCCCGCTCATTGACCAAGGAGCGCAGGGCGTTCATGTCGATGTCCATCAGAGCTCTCCTTCTGCTGAGGTGTCGTCGCTGGGAGCGGCAGAGCGGCGGAACTCCACCTCGACGTGGGCCTCGCTGATCTCAGCGAACGTGAGGGCCTTGGTCTCGGTAAGCCCATCGGACTGGTCACCGGGACGTCCGCCCGCAGGTTCGAGGGTGACAACTACCTCGTCGCTGACCACGATGCGTCCGACAATTTCGTCACCTTCGGTGGTCGTCACCCGGACCAGACGGGTGGCGTTGCGGCGCCAGTGCCGCGGCAAGGTCAGCGGTCGCCCCACCCCGGGCGAGGAGACCTCCAGGACGTAGGGCTGCTCACCCATGGCGTTGGTCTCGTCGAGTTCGACGGACAGGATCAAGGTCAGCGATGCGATGTCGTCGAGGGTGACGCCTCCGTCACGGTCGACGAGCACTCGGATGAGGCGGCGGCGACCTGCCGGCTGCACCTCAACGGCTTCGAGGTCGAAACCCTCCGCAGCAACCACTGGCGCCAGAGCGCGCTCGACGCGGTCAGCAACTGCGGACACGGTAACCTCCGCCCATTCTGTTGTGTGGTGCCAGTTGTGTAGTGCTGGTCGTATGGGGCCGTCTCACCCTACCTGGCTGTCGTGGAATGCTGATCCGCGTGTTCCCCCCTGTCCCCGCGTCGCTGACGCGCCGCCGACTGCTGCTCGGCGCGGTCGGCGCCCCACTGTTGCTCTCCATCGGCGCCTGCACGGACGACCCGCCCGTCGACCTGCCGACCGACCCTGACCGCGCGGCGCTCGAAGCAGCGCAAGAGGTGGAGGCAGCGACTCGGGCGTCGCTGGAGGGCTGGCCAGCCAGTGCGGACTACAGCGCCGTCACGCCAGCCGATGCAAGCGCGGTCGTCAGCGCTCACATCTCCGCGCTTGCCACGGCCCTCAGCATGAGTCCAGCCGCCCTTCCATCGCCATCGGGATCGGAGCCCGACGTGCTGCGTCCAACTCTGTCCACCAGCGAGGTAGTAGCCGTACTCGACGCTGCCGCCAGCGATCACACTCGCGCCCTGCGCACCGCATCCCCCGAGATCAGTCCACTGCTCGCCTCGATCGCGGCATCTGACGCGACACTGGCCACCGCGATCCTGAGGAGCAACCGATGAGCGACGATCTCGCCCTTTGGCAGCGGACGCTGGCCGCCGAACACTCGACGATCTGGGCCTACGGCCTCGTCGGCGCAACCCCTCCGCTGGCCGCGCCGGCCGATGCTGCCATCGGGGAGCATCGTGATCGACGCAGCCGGTGTTCGGACGAGGTCGTGGCTCTGGGGGGCGACCCCGTGGCGTCTGCACCGGCGTATGACGTGACTGCACCGCCCAACGAGGCTGGAGCACGCAGGCTCGCCGCACGCCTGGAAGAGAGCTGCACGCTCGCGTACGTCGCACTCGCAGCCGCTAACGACCGTTCCACACGGCTGTTGGCTGCGCAATGGCTCCGCGGGAGCTCTATTTCCATCTGGGGTTGGGACGGCGAACTGCCGACGCTTCCCGGCCTGGAGTAGCCAGCCACGTATGGAATCGACAGCCACGTCAGATGCGAGCGCACTCCTCCACGAGCACTGACAAGGCCTCGCCCGATGGGACGTCGCGACGCTCACCGGACTTGCGGTCACGCACCTCCACCATTCCGTCAGCGAGGTTCTTTCCGATGACCGCGATCGTCGGCATTCCCAACAGCTCGGCGTCCTTGAACTTCACACCAGGCGACACGCCCTTACGGTCGTCGTAGAGCACCCGGACACCAGCCGTCTCGAGGTCGAGCGCCAATCGGTCGGCAAACTCAAAGACCGCAGGGTCTTTGCCGGTGGCCAACAGATGGACATCGGCTGGAGCTACCTCACGCGGCCAGATGATCCCAATGTCGTCGTGCGAGTTCTCGACGATGGCCGCAACAGCTCGTGACACCCCGATTCCGTACGAACCCATCGTCACTGTCACCAACTTGCCGTTCTCGTCGAGCACCTTGCAGTCAAGCGCCTCGGCGTAGCGACGGCCAAGCATGAAGATGTGACCCATCTCGATCCCACGGGCGGTCTCGAGCGCGCCGCCATCGCGGGGGCAGGGGTCGCCAGCGCGTACCTCAGCAGCCTCGATGACGCCGTCGGCTGTGAAGTCGCGCCCGGCCACCAGGTCGAGCACGTGCCTTGCGTCCTCATCTGCTCCGGTGACCCACGCGGTGCCGGGGGACACCCGAGGGTCGATGAGGAAGCGGACACCCGAGGCATTCTCCGACCCGAGGGCCCCTGGACCGATGTACCCCTTTTTCAGAGCAGGGTTGGCAGCGAAGTCCTCTTCGGTGAAGGGCGACAGCTCAGCAGGCTCCACCTGCGCCTGAAGCCGCTTCTCGTCAACTTCACGGTCACCGGGGACGCCGACTGCAAGCGGCTCGCGGGTGCCGTCGGGGTGCAGCAGCACAACAACGACATTCTTCAGAGTGTCCGATGCCTGCCAGCGACGATCGGTGCGTGGGAACTCGGCGTTGAGGTGGTCGACGAGCGAATCGATCGTTGGGGTATTGGGAGTCTCCTCCACGTGTGAGGCGGGCAGCCCGGCAAATGCGACCGGCTCGGTCAGGCGAACGGTGACCGCTTCGACGTTCGCCGCGTAGTCGCACGTGGTGCATCGAACGTAGGTGTCCTCGCCATGCTCAGCGGTCGCGAGGAACTCCTCACTCGCCGAACCGCCCATGGCACCAGCCATCGCCTCAACAACCACGTAGTCAAAGCCAAACCGGTCAAAGATGCGGACGTACGCGTCACGGTGCGCCTGGTAGGAGCGCTGCAACGACTCTTCGTCGATGTCGAACGAATAGGAGTCCTTCATGACGAACTCCCGGCCACGCAAGATGCCCGCGCGCGGGCGCTGCTCGTCGCGGTACTTCGTCTGGATCTGGTAGAGCCACACGGGGAGATCCTTGTATGACGAGTACAGGTCTTTCACCAGGAGGGTGAACATCTCCTCGTGGGTAGGACCGAGAAGGTAGTCGGCGTCCTTGCGGTCCTTCAGGCGGAAGATGTTGTCGCCGTACTCGGTCCAGCGATTACTCGCCTCGAAGGGCTCACGCGGTAGGAGCGCCGGGAAGTGCACCTCCTGAGCACCGATGGCGTTCATCTCCTGCCGGACGATGCCTTCGATGTTGCGCAGCACCTCGAAGCCAAGGGGCAGCCAGGTGTAGATCCCTGGTGCTGCGCGGCGGATGTAACCGGCTCGCACCAACAGTCGGTGGCTCGGCACCTCCGCGTCGGCGGGATCCTCGCGCAGCGTCCTGAGGAACAACGTCGACATCCGCAACAGCACAGGAGACTCCTCGTCGGGTCATAAGCAGCGAGCCCCTACTCTCCCACCCATGGCCGAGGAACAGATACCCGATATCGACGAGCGCCCCGATCCGCGTCCGGCGCACGGTCGACCGTTCGTGTCGGCAGGCTTCACGCCAACCCCGCCGCCGCGGACCGAGAACCTCTGGCTCGAACCGCTGGGGCCCCAGCACAACGAGGCTGACTTCGCCGCCTGGACCTCATCGGTGGGGCACATCCACGCCACCCCCGGATTCGAGAGCAAGCGATGGCCGCACCCGATGACCCTGGCCGAGAACGAGGCCGACTTGGTGATGCACGCCGACCACTTCGAGCGCCGGCTCGGGTATACCTACACCGTCCGAAGCACCGCTGACGACGACGTAATCGGCTGCGTCTACATCTACCCGAGCGACGATGCCTCACGCGACGCCGCTGTGCGTTCGTGGGTCCGTGCCTCGCACGCCCGCCTCGATGTGGAGTTGTGGCAAACCACGCGCGACTGGCTGCACAGCGAGTGGCCGTTCCAAGCTGTGCACTACGCGCCTCGGTGAGTCGAGCCGAATGCGAACGACCCAGTCAGAACAGAACGGTCGCAAAGGTGCCGTGACGGCTGAACCCAACGCGCTCGTACGCCCGACGAGCCGGGCCGTTGTATCCATTGACGTAAAGGCTGACGGTCGGCGCGAATCTCTCGCGCGCGTACCGCACCACGGTCGCCATCCCTGGGGCTGCCAATCCCTGACCACGGAGTTCTGGACGAACCCAGACGCCCTGTACCTGACTGGCCCGAGACGAGACGGAACCGATCTCAGCCTTGAAGAGCACTCGGCCGTTCTCGATCCGGGCAAGCGCGCGGCCGGCGAGCACAAGCTCGCGAACCCTGGCGCGGTAGAGCGAACCGTCACCGGAGGCAATGGGTGAGACTCCCACCTCCTCGGTGAACATGTCGATGCACGCTGGCAGCAAGATGTCGAGCTCATCCTCACGGACCGGCCGAACCGTAGTGTCAACGTCGCACGCCGGGTCGGTCGACATCGCCATGACCGGTTGATCGTCACGCACCTCGCGAGCCGGTCCCCAGGAGTCCTCCAGCGCTGCCCAGAGCGACAGCACCTGCTCGCGCGGACCCACGATCGACGAGCAGCGTCGACCGCGCCGCCTGGCCCGCTCGGCGAACGCGGCCAGAGCCGTTGGGTCGGAGGCGTCGGGTACGAGGTTGGCTCCTGAGTAGCAGAGCCCGCTCCATCGACGTCCCTGCCCGTAGCCCCACAGCTCGCCGCCGAGGCGCCACGAGTGTCCGAGGGCAGCCTCGATCCGTGAGGCGACGAAGACGTTACTGACGGGATCAGATTCCAGGTGTTCGACCGCGGCTGGCAGGTCGGCGACGCCGAGCACCCGAAGGGCGGAGACGGTGCCCTGCGTCTGCGGGCGTTCGGCGTGGGTGGTCATGTCAGCCGACGACGACCTCGGCCTTTTGCCCGCTTTCGGGGTCGACGCCCATCTCGTCCGCGAGGCGCAGTGCCTCTTCGATGAGCGTCTCGACGATCTCAGCCTCAGGAACGGTCTTGATGATCTCGCCGCGCACGAAGATCTGGCCCTTCCCGTTTCCAGAGGCGACCCCAAGGTCGGCTTCGCGGGCCTCTCCTGGCCCATTGACGACACAGCCCATGACGGCGACGCGGAGCGGCACATTCAGACCCTCGAGGCCGGCCGTCACCTGCTCGGCCAGCGTGTACACATCGACCTGAGCTCGACCGCAACTGGGACACGAGACGATCTCCAGCCCTCGCTCGCGCAACCCCAGTGACTCAAGGATGGCAATACCCACCTTGACCTCCTCAACCGGTGGCGCCGAGAGCGACACCCGAATCGTGTCGCCAATCCCCTCTGCCAGCAAGGCGCCAAAGGCGACCGCAGATTTCACCGTCCCCTGGAAGGTCGGGCCTGCCTCGGTGACGCCGAGGTGCAGCGGGTAGTCGCACTGCTCCGAGAGCTGGCGGTAGGCCGCCACCATGACGACAGGATCATGGTGCTTGACGGAGATCTTGATGTCGCGAAAGCCGTGCTCTTCAAAGAGTGCGCACTCCCAGAGCGCTGACTCCACCAGCGCCTCGGGGGTGGCCTTGCCGTACTTAGCAAGCAGCCGGGGGTCGAGCGAACCGGCGTTGACCCCGATCCGGATGGGAACCTGAGCATCACCGGCAGCCTTGGCAATCTCGCCAACCTTGTCGTCGAACTGCTTGATGTTGCCAGGGTTGACCCGGACCCCGGCGCATCCGGCGTCGATCGCAGCGAAGACATAGCGCGGCTGGAAGTGGATGTCAGCGATGACCGGGATCTGTGACTTCTTGGCGATCGTTGCAAGCGCGTCGGCGTCATCTTGGCTCGGGCAGGCCACCCGAACGACCTGGCAACCGGACGCGGTGAGTTCGGCGATCTGTTGCAAGGTGGCATTGATATCTGCGGTGACCGTCGTCGTCATCGACTGCACTGAGACCGGGGCACCACCACCCACAGCGACGGGGTGGGTGGGGTGGCGCAGCACGATCTGCCGAGTCAGCCGCCGCACTGCGAGCGGTTTGGGTGGCGGAGTCGGGACGCCGAGGGCGATGCTCATGCCACCAGTATCCCCCGAACCGGGCCGATCGACCTGCGCAGGTCAGCTCAACGAGATCGGGTTGACGATGTCAGCGTAGATCAGGAGCACCGACATCCCGATGAGCAAGAACGCAACGGTGTAGGCCACAGGCAGCATCTTGGCGACATCGACAGGGCCAGGGTCGGGGCGTCCGCGGATTTTGGCGACCTTCCGCCTGGCACCCTCGTAGAGCGCTCCGGCCACATGGCCGCCGTCCAGCGGGAGTAGCGGGATGAGGTTGAAAAAGAAGAGCGCCATGTTGAGCGCGGCCAGCAAGGTCAGCCAGTTGGCCACTTTCCAGCTGAGCGTGGCCTGGTCCTCGGCCACAGCGACGCTGAAGCGGCCGACTCCTACGACGCTGACCGGCCCGGTGGGGTCGCGCTCCTGATCGCTGAAAGCCGCCCGCCAGACGCCGACCATCTTGCCGGGGATCGAAACGATCGCCTGACCGGACCGTGACACGAACTCCCACATGCGCTCGGGGACGGCCGAAATCGAGGCCTGCTGCTGCTCGATCGAGGGACTGAGACCGATGAACCCTGCTGTGATCTTCTTCGTGGGGTCGTCCCGGTCCAGAACCTGTGTGCTGCCGACGGTGACTGGCAGGTCGAGCATCGAGCCATCCCGATCGACGGTGAGCACGACGTCCTCTCCCGGCTGGGCGCGCACGACATCGACGATGTTGAGCCAGTTGTCGTAGACGACACCGTCAACGGCGACAACGACGTCGCCAGGCTGAACCCCTGCTGCAGCCGCTGGGCTTTGCGGGTCGGTGTCGGTACAGGTGGCCTCGACGTCGCTGGGCACGCACGGGGCAACCGTGTTGACCGTGGTGGTCAGGGTTGGGACTCCGAGGACGACGAGAGCGACGGTGTACAGCAGCGCCGCCAGGAACAGGTTCATCGTTGGGCCGCCGAGCATGACGACAAGCTTCTGGTGCACCGGCAGCTGGTAAAAGGCGCGGTGCTCCTCACCGGCCCGGATCTCCTCGACCGACGAGCGCCTGGCGTCCTCGATCATCGACTGGAAAGGGCCGGTGGTGGAGGCGGCGAGGACGAGCTCGCCCTCCCGGTTGCGGCGTGGTGGGAACATCCCCACCATCCGGATGTAGCCACCGAACGGAATGGCCTTGACGCCGTACTCGGTCTCACCGCGAATGCGCGACCACATGGTGGGGCCGAACCCAACCATGTACTGGGTGACGCGGACGCCGAAGCGCTTGGCCGGAACCAGGTGGCCGACCTCGTGCAGAGCGATCGATCCGAGAATGCCGAAGGCAAAGACGGCTAGGCCGATCAGCCCCGCACCGCTCACCGTTCTCCCTTTCGCCCTACCACGTTAGTCAGTGTTGATTCTGGACGCTCAAGACCTCGGTGGCCCGCTGCCGGGCCCACCGATCAGCCTCCAGTACGTCTTCTACGGTAAACGACGATGCCGCCCTGCTCGACCCCGAGCCAGGATCGGCGGTTGATGAGGCTCCGTCAAGGTGCTCGTCCAGGACAACCCCGATGGCGTCGACGATGGCGAGGAAGGATGTCTGGCCAGCCAAGAATGCCGTTACCGCCGCCTCGTTCGCAGCGTTGAATACAGCAGGCGCCGTTCCACCGGCGGCCCCGGCGCGTCTGGCCAGGTTCACGGCTGGGAAGGCTTCGCTGTCGAGCGGGCTGAACTCCCACGCCGCAGCGCGCGTCCAGTCCAGGCCAGGTGCCGCCTCGGCCACCCGATCTGGCCAGGCGAGCCCCATGGCAATCGGCAAGCGCATGTCGGGTGGGCTTGCCTGCGCGATCGTCGAGCCGTCGACGAACTCGACCATGGAGTGAACGATCGACTGCGGGTGGACGACCACCTCGATGCGGTCGAAGGGGATGTCGAAGAGCAGGTGCGCCTCGATCACCTCAAGGCCCTTGTTCACCAAGGTCGCGGAGTTCGTCGTGACCAATGGCCCCATGTCCCAGGTGGGGTGGGCCAGCGCTTCGGTCGGAGTGACCGTCGCCAGTTCGCTGCGGGTGCGCCCTCGGAACGGCCCACCACTGGCGGTGAGCACCAGGCGAAGCACCTCTTCATGGCGCCCACCGCGGAGGCACTGAGCAAGCGCCGAGTGTTCGGAATCGACCGGAACGATCTGCCCTGGCGACGCCGCAGCTGTGACCAACGGCCCGCCGATGATGAGCGACTCCTTGTTGGCAAGCGCCAGTCGATGTCCGGCAGCCAACGCGGCCAGCGTCGGCCGTAGCCCGGCTGCTCCGTCCATGCCGTTGAGCACGGTGTCGCACGGCCAGGCAGCGATCTGGTTCGCGGCATCGGGGCCAACAAGAAGCTCAGGGCTGACACCAGCCGCGTCCAACCTCGCGCGGACGACACCAGCCATTGTCGGGTCGGCGACCCCGACCACGGCAACACCAAACTGCGCCGCCTGGTCGGCGAGAAGCTGCGGTCGCCCTCCCCCAGCCGCGATCGCAACGACCTTAAAAGAATCAGGGTTACGCGAGATGACGTCGATCGCCTGGGTGCCGATCGAGCCGGTCGAACCGAGCAGGGAGACGAGGCGCACGACTGCAGTGTGTCAGTGGGCGCGCCGCGGCGAGGACGCACCGCCGAGCGTCGGTCAAGAAGGCGACGTGTCAGCCGTCGGGTGGTGGATCTGGGTCGGGCAGGGCGGAGTTGTTCGCTTTGCAGGTGTAGTGCCATGGGTCGGTTTGGTGGGTGCGTCCGGTGGGGGTGGTCCAGGTCATCACACCGGAGGGGTCGAGTGTGACGTTCCATCGGGTGGTGTGTTTGAGGCGGTGGCGGTGGTGGCGGCAGAGGACGGCGAGGTTGGCTGCTGTGGTGGGGCCTTCTGGCCATCTGGTGGTGGGGTCAAGGTCGGTGCCTGCGCTGTTGGCGGAGCGGCGGCAGCCGGGGAACCGGTAGGTCACATCACGGGCGCGGACGGCCCGGTCTAACGCTGTGGACGGCCGGTAGCGTTTTTCGGCCAGGTCGGTCAGGGTTCCGGTGGCCGGGTCGGTCAGCAACCGGTGGAAGGTGACCTGCGGGCCGAACCTGAGCGCGTCACCTTCGCCGCTGCCGGCCCCAGTACCGGTTCCATCGCCAGCCCCTGGATCCACCAGCTCTCCCACCTCGGTGGCGGTGATGGGTCCGAGGCCGAGAACCCACCCGGGTTGATCGGAGGCGCCGGTGAGGGTGTCAGCGGGAACGATCACCTGCACGCTGACCTCGGGTGGTTCGGTGCGCCTGAGGAGCAGGTCGACCAAGGTGTCAGCACGGCGCTGGTCCATGCTGCGGGCATCGGCGGCACCTAAACCGTGGGCCAGGGTGGTCAGGGCTTGTTGGATCTGCTGGCCCTGCACGCCGGGCAGCAGCGCCCACAGCTCGCACTTTCCGTCATCACCGGCGGTGATGACCACCCGGCGCTCAGCAGAGCGCGCGTTGCCGGCGTTTCTCAGCAGCGCCGGGGTCAGCGGCGATCACCTTCCGGCGGAGCCACTCCCGCAGCTGCGGAGCAGTCCGCCCCCCACCCGGCCGCCTGCCTTG
>JAJAYZ010000099.1 GCA_027118455.1 Actinomycetes bacterium | reverse complement strand
TGTCCTGACCGAGTGGGACCACACGCTGATCGACGTCGAGACCTTCGTGTCCTCGACCAACGAATCGCTCGTCAGTCGCCGAGCTCGGCCCGCCGGCGTACGACGAAGGCCTCGAGCTCCTCGCGGATGGCGTCGTCGATCGGCGGTTGCTCGTACTCGTCGAGCTTCTTCTTGTAGAGCTCGCCGGCCCGCGTCGCCGTGTCCTTGGCGCCGTTGCGCATCCAGCGCTCGTAGTTGTCCGACGATGACAGCATCGGTCGGTAGAAGCAGGTGCGGAACCGCTCCATCGTGTGCATAGCGCCCAGGAAGTGTCCGCCATGGCCGACCTCCTGGTGCGCGCCGAACGCGAGATCTTCATCAGTGATCTCCAGCGGAGTGAACTCCTTCTGCAGGATCTCGAGCACCTGGACGTCCATGACGTACTTCTCAAAGCACGAGACCAGACCGCCTTCGAGCCAGCCGGCTGTATGCATGACAAAGTTGGTGCCGGAAAGGAAGGTCGGCATCATCGTCATCAGCGACTCCCACGCAGCCTGAGCGTCTGGAACCTGCGAAGAGTTGAGGCCGCCGCCACCACGGAAGGGTAGGCCGAAGTGTCGAGCGATCTGCCCGGTGCAGAGCAGGCCAACGGCCGACTCCGGTGTGCCGAACTGCGGAGAACCGGACTGCATATCGATGTTCGACAGGAACGACCCGAAGACCACCGGCGCCCCTGGTCGAATCAGCTGCGAGAGCGCAATACCGGTGAGTGCCTCGGCGATCTGCTGCACGAGCGCAGACGGGATCGTGACCGGCGACATAGCCCCCATGAGCAGGAACGGCGTCAGCACGACGGGCTGGTTGGCCGCTGAGTACTCGAACTGTGCGTCCAGCATGCGGTCGTCCCACCGCAGCGGTGAGTTGCAGTTGATCAGGGAGATGCTGGCCGGCGTCTGCTCGATCGACTCACGGCCGCCGAAGACGATCTCGCCCATGGCGATCGTGTCGCGGGCGTTGACGCCGCTGACCACGTTTCCCATGTACATCTTGTCTGTGAGCGTCAGCGTCGCGTAGAGCATGTCGAGGTGCCGTGAGTCGAGCGGGGTGTCGTTGGGTTCTGCGACGACACCGCCAACGCTGTCGATCGAGGTGAACGACTGAGCCAGCTTGGCGAAGTTGCGGTAGTCCTCGAAAGTGCCTTCGCGGCGAACCGCGCCGTCCCGGACGAACGGCGGCCCATAGACGCTGGAGAACACCATGTGGTCTCCACCGATGTGGACGTTGTTGGCAGGATTGCGCGCCTGGATGTCGAACTCCCGCGGCGCCTTCGCCACTTGCGCGAGTACCCACTCAGGGTCGAAGAAGACGTTGTCACCCTCGACCTTTTGGCCGGCATCACGAAAGAGATCGAGCGCCTCGGGCTTTAAGAACTCGATCCCGATCTCGCTCACGATCCGCCGCCACCCGCGATCCAACGTGGCCATCGAGTCCTCAGAAAGGATCTCGTAACGCGGCATGCGGTTGACGAACATCGGCGCACCCTTCCCACTGAATCCAACTGAGTCCAACTGAACGGACGAAGTTGGTGCGATCGCTTGACCGCCCGGTTTTGGAATCCTACTATCACAACGTGGAATCTGAGTTCCACATAGTAGAACTCAATGTTCCATTTCCATAGGCCACTCCGAGCAGCAGACCGAGAACAGGAACTCCATGCCTCCACCCACCGGCACCCAGGCCGTCGACCGCGCGTCGACTCTGCTCGTGACTGTCCTGCAGGCCGACCGTCCCGTGCCGTTCGCAGAGCTCGCAGCAGCGGCCCAACTCCCCAAGAGCACCGCGTCGCGCATCCTGACCAGCCTGGAGCGACATGGGTTAGTGCGCCGCGGAAGCGACTCCTCCATTCGGCCTGGCCCGGTCCTGGCTCGCTACGCAGGGTCAGGGCGCGCGGACGCCCTCCTGCGCCTCGCGCAGCCGCACCTGGCTCGGCTCGGCGAGTTGACCGGCGAAACCGTGAACCTGGCTGTGCCTGGACCAACTGCCGTCGACCAGATCGCCCAGGTCGACTCACGCTTTCTGCTCGGCGCCGTCAACTGGGTGGGCCGCGACGTCCCGTTCCATTGCTCGGCATTGGGCAAGGTCTTCTTGGCCTACGGCGCCGTCCAGGTTCCGCGCGGGCGCCTCGATCGGCGGACCGACCGGACCATCACGACCCGTGAGCGCCTTGACGCCGATCTTGAAGGGGTCCGCCGTAGGGGCTTTGCCATTACCGACAATGAACTTGAGGCGGGTCTCATCGCGGTTGCAGCGCCGATAGCCGACGCCGACGGCACTGTCGTTGCCGCCGTCTCCGTCACCGGTCCGTCGGTGCGCCTCACCGGAAACCGCATCGCTGGTGTCGGGCGGTTACTCATCGCCGAGACACGAGCCATTTCGCGCGCGCTCGATCCCGCCGAACGTCCCCGCAACAGGAAGGTGGGAGTGGCATGACGCCTGAGGAGATTTTGAAGGGTCTGTTTGATGAGACGTTGGTGGGGAATGCTCCTGCGGTGTTAGAGCTGACCAACGCTGGGCTTGGGATGGGGATGGGTCCTGAGACGTTGTTGTTCGAGGCGTTGATTC
>JAJAYZ010000098.1 GCA_027118455.1 Actinomycetes bacterium | reverse complement strand
GGCCACCACTCCCTCGGGTTACACCAACGCGGCTACCTGCGACAAGTTCGGCGGCGATATCACGTGGAAGCTCTTCGACATCCAGAACTACCTCCGTGGGGTGATCTTCATCGCTCAGGGGTCGCTGTACGGCTCGGCGAACTCGACCGCGCAGTCTGGGCTGCTCTTGGCTGGGGACAAGGTGGAGTTGCAGACTTCGAGCTCGACCGTCAAGGGATCTGTGCTTGCGAACAACACCTGTGAGGACGCTGGTACGAACAGCATCCAGGGCATGACCATCACGTATGACGAGGCTGTCGAGGCACCCGTCTACAGCGTGGTTAACACCACCCTGTGGCTTGAGTACACCGGCTGACGGCGCGGCGCCGGTGCCTCGTACGCCCGTTCCCCGTTAGATGATCCCGTGGACATCTACTTCGCCCTGATGCTCGGGCTGGTGGGCCTGCTGGTTGGTTCGTTCCTCAACGTGGTGATCGCCCGTGTGCCGGTGGGTGAGTCTGTGGTTCATCCGCGTTCGCGGTGCCCGAAGTGTGGCGCCGAGATCGCACCTCGTGACAACATCCCAGTGCTGTCTTGGCTTCTGCTGCGTGGCGGGTGCCGGCACTGTGCCGAGCCGATCAGCGCGCGCTACCCGGTGGTCGAAGCCGCCAACATGGGGCTCTGGCTACTGCTTCTCTGGCACTTCGGGTGGACCTGGGAACTGCCCGCTTACCTCTACTTCGCCTCCGTCGGCCTGGCCCTTGCTGTCATCGATCTCGACACCAAGCGCCTGCCGAATGCACTCACGCTCCCCAGTTACGGAGTGATGGGAGCGTTGCTGCTTCTGCCTGCGGTCATCGATGGGGATTGGTCAGCCTATCTACGGTGCTGGCTCGCTGCAGCGGCCCTCTTTGGGTTCTACTTCCTGCTCGCGGTGCTCTACCCAGCCGGAATGGGATTCGGTGACGTCAAGTTGGCCGGAGTGATCGGATTGGCACTGGGCTGGTTGGGGTGGGGCGAGCTGGTCGTTGGGGGGTTTCTCGGTTTTCTCCTCGGAGCCTTGATCGGCGGCCTGTTGATGGTCGTCCGCAAGGCCGGACGGAAAAGCAAGATCCCGTTTGGACCGTTCATGCTGTTGGGGGCGTTGCTCGCCATCCTCTGGGGTGGTCAGTTGTGGGATACCTATCTCGACACTCTCACCTGATCGGCGCAGCATTCGGCACGCAATTCTGAGAGGTCGTGCGAGGACCCGAGAGGAATTGTGCGATAGCGCTCAAGGGTGACCCCAGATCCGCCGATCTTCCCGCTGACATAGTCCGAAAGGACTCACCCACCTGGCCGCATTGGCCTACGGGCGTGAAGGGGAGAGACGTGGCAGCACGCACCGCCATCGGCCTAGACATCGGCACGTCCGGTGTTCGGGCAGCCGAGCTGGCGTTCGGCAAGTCCGGAATCACCCTTGAGAAGTTCGGTCAGGTAGCCCTACCTGAGGGGGCCGTTCGGGACGGCGAGGTCGTCCAGCCCCAGGTCGTGGCCGAAGCCATCCGGCAGCTGTGGGCCCATACCAAGTTCAGCGGCAAGGACGTCATTGTCGGTGTCGCCAATCAGAAGGTGATCGTTCGGCAGGTCGATCTGCCGTGGCAGCCCCTTGACGAGCTCAAGGACTCTTTGCCGTTCGCGGTCCAAGACACCATCCCCATGGCTGTCGACCAGGCTCTCCTGGACTACTACCCACTCGAAGAGCTCACCACCGAGGACGGGACCCGCACTTACCGAGGCCTGCTGGTGGCAGCTCAACGCGACATGGTCGAAGCGCAGTTGCAAGCGGTGACAGATGCCGGACTGCGCCCGGTGATGGTTGATCTGACGGCGTTCGCGGTGCTGCGCTCGCTCGCTGACAGCGATGATCTGGGCATGGGCGCCACTATGGAGGCGCTCATCGACGTCGGTGCTCGGGTCACGAACATCGTGGTTCACGAGGGTGGCGTTCCCCGCTTCGTGCGCATCCTCTTAATGGGCGGCGCCGACGTCACGGACGCGCTCGCCGAGCGTACTGGTTCCGAGCAGACCGAGGCTGAGTCGCTCAAACACGAGATGGGCATGTCCACCGACCACGCCGACCCCAAGGTTCAGGCCGCTGGGCGGGTGATGGAGGCAGCTGGTCAAGCCTTCATCGATCAGGTCCGCGGCTCGCTCGACTACTACACCGCTTCACCCGGTGCCAGGCCGATTGAGCGAATCGTTGTGACTGGAGGCGGCTCACGACTTGCCGGTCTGGCTGAGCGCCTTTTCAACTCGACGCGGGTCGAAGTCGAGCAAGGCTCGGTCTTCGGTGAGCTCGTCCTCGGCAAGACAGGGCTCAGCCCGGAGCAGATGCGGTTCGTTGAGCCACTGGCCGCCGTGCCCGTGGGTCTGGCACTCGGAGGTGCCTCGTGACTACATTGACGCCGACCCGATTGGCGCAGATGCCTCGCGTCAATCTCTTACCACCGGAGATTGCGGCGGCGGCGAGGTTCAAGCAGCTCAGGGTAATGCTCGGGGCAATAGTCCTCGGCTCCGTCGTTCTGTTGGTACTCGCCTTCTTGTTCACCAGTAGTCGCATCGGAGCCGCTGAAGACTCCCTGGTGCAGTCCCAGGCCGCTGGTGCAAGGTTGGACAAGGATATCTCTTCGTATGCCGAGGTGCCGCAGGTCCTGGGCGCTGTCGATAGCGCTCAAACAAACCTGGCCACCGCCATGACTCCAGAGATTCGTTGGTCGTTCTACATGAACGACCTCAGCCTTACCATTCCGCGGACCACAAGGCTGACAAAGCTGGAGGCGGTGAATCTGGCTGCTGACGCCCAGCTGACAGGCGCCTTGACCGGACAACCGCTGACCCCGGAGGGGGCCGTCTCGGTGGGCTCGGTCACCTTCTCTGGTAAGTCGACAGACTTCGACGCCGTCGCGTCGTGGCTACAGACACTTGCCAAGCAGAAGGGGTTCCTCGAACCCAGCGTCCAAAACGTCACATTCTCCACGGCCGATACGACCGGCAGTTTCTACGACGTTGAGTCGAACACCCAGTTGAGCCTGGAAGCGTTATCTGGGCGTGCCATGCAGATCGCGAATGGTGAGTGAGATGACTGAAACCCGAAAGTGGACGCTCGGCGCTGTGGCAATCGTTGTCCTTGTCATGGTGGCAGGGTGGTTCCTGCTGATTGCGCCTAAGCGTGCTGAGGTTGCTGATCTCAACACGCAGACGCAGGCGCAAGAGAGCCAGAACAGCGCTGCGCAGACCCAGTTGGCTGTCCTGAAGCAGGAAAACAAGGACCTGCCGCAGAAGCAAGCCGAGCTTGCCGAGTTGCAGACAAAGATTCCCGAAACCGCCGCGTTGCCGACCTACGTCCGGGAGATGCAGGACATCGGCCGTAAGTCGGGTGTGGCGTTCACGTCGATGACCCCGACACCGCCCGTTCCGACGGGAGGCGTCGTGCTGGAGGGTGGCGCGCTTCCCCCCGATCAGTTGGCGGCGCTCAACGTAGACATGGTCGTCACGGGCAGTTACTTCGAGATCACAAAGTTCATGAATGAACTTGAAACAGGATCTCGATACACGCTGGTTTCCGGCTTCTCGATTGACTCCGCGACCTCTGCGGAGGCTGGCAAGAAGGGGGAGCTGACCGGCACCGTGAGCGCACGGATCTATCTGGTGCCCGCCACGCCAGAAGTTGTCGACTCCGCAACTGCGGTAACCCCGACGCCCGCCCCGAGCCCGACGGCAACACCGTAGGAGATGGCCATGTCTAACGAAACCATGACCCAGAACGTTTCCGCCGAGGATGGTTCGGCGGGAAGCGGTGGGCAACGCCGGCTGCTGATCGCCGTCGGCGGTGCTGCTCTGCTGCTCGTCCTCGGGCTCGGTGCGTACTTCCTGTTCCTTTCCGGTGGCGGAGAAGAAGATCTCGGCCCAATACCAAGCGCCGCAGTGACCATTCCCGCGAAAGCTGCCGGGAACGACAACAACGCGAACACGGACAACGGGAACACGGACAAGGGTGATGACTCTGTCCCAGCCAAGGTCGACAGCAACTACTCGGTCGGACGCGACCCCTTCGAGCCGCTGGCTGCTGAGGCGGTGCCCGAGCCGGTTGCGTCCACCGACACCACCACCACCGACACTTCCACCGACACTTCCACGGGGACGGGGACCGGGACGAATCCTGCTCCTTCAGGTGACGCGCCGCCCGCCGATACTGGTGCGACTACCTGGTCGGTGACGATCAAGTCGGTCAAATCGGCACAGAACTTGGCAGTCATCGACGTGAACGGACAGTCCTACAACGTCAAGGTTGGCGAGATGTTCACCGACAGCCAAACCGGGCCGTTCAAACTGATCAGTGTCGGTCAGTTGCCATCCGGAAAGGACACGGGCACCGTCACCTTCGGGTCCGAGTCGCAAGTCGAGCTCGCGGCCGGCGAAACCTTCGTCTTCTCCACCATCTAGGAACGCGGCGACCATCGGGGTGGTATCCGCGGTCGACTGGTCGATCGGTCGGCCCTGATGGTCCCCGCGCCAGCCAGCTGTCTGCAGTCTGGGAGACTGACACCATGCTGCGTTGGTTGACCGCCGGAGAATCACACGGGCCGCTACTGGTGGGCGTCGCGGAAGGCTTCCCGGCCGGGATCGGCATCACCACGGCCGACATCGACATCCAACTGGCTCGTCGCAGACTCGGCTACGGGCGGGGAGCCCGAATGAAGTTCGAGCAAGACACCGTGCGCATCGTGGCCGGCGTGCGGCACGGGCTCACCATGGGCGGCCCAGTCGCCATCGAGGTCGGCAACAGCGAGTGGCCCAAGTGGCAGACGGTGATGTCCGCCGATCCCGTCGATCCGGAGGTCCTGGCTGCTCAGGCACGCAACGCTCCGCTGACGCGCCCAAGGCCCGGGCATGCCGACCTCGTCGGCATGCAGAAGTACGACCTTGATGATGCCCGACCGGTTCTGGAGCGCGCCAGCGCCCGCGAGACGGCGGCACGGGTCGCCCTCGGGACAGTGGCTCAGGGCTTCCTTCGTCAGGGTGTCGGGGCAGAGGTGGTCAGCCACGTTGTCTCGATCGGTTCGGCGCAGTTGCCGGACGGACTCCTACCCTCTCCCGACCAACGCGGTGCGATCGACGACGACCCGGTGCGATGCATGAATGCGGCTGCCAGTGCGGCAATGGTTGAACAGATCGAAGCGGCTCGCGTGGCTGCGGACACTCTTGGCGGCGTCGTCGAAGTCCTGGTGTACGGCCTTCCTCCTGGGCTTGGTAGCCATGTGCATTGGGACCGGCGCATCGATGCACAGCTAGCCGGAGCGTTAATGGGAATCCAAGCCATCAAGGGGGTTGAGGTCGGAGACGGCTTCGATGTCGCACGCCGGCGCGGCTCGCTGGCCCACGATGAGATTGTGCCGAGCGACGCAGGCGTGCGCCGCGTCACCGGACGTTCCGGCGGCACCGAGGGCGGGATGACGACCGGCGAAGTACTTCGCGTTCGCGCTGCGATGAAGCCGATCTCCACTGTTCCCCGTGCTCTGGACACGATCGATATCGCGACCGGTGAACCGGCCAAGGCGATCAACCAGAGGTCAGACGTCTGCGCGGTGCCAGCGGCTGCCGTCGTCGCCGAGGCGATGGTTGCGCTGGTCCTGTCGAACGCGGTGCTGGAAAAGTTTGGCGGCGATAGCGTCGTGGAGACCTCGCGTAACGTCGCGAGCTACCTCGATCATCTCCGCATCCGGTGACGTGCTCGTGAGCGTGAAGGGACCCCGAGCCGTCTTGGTCGGTCCGCCAGGGTCGGGCAAGTCGACGGTGGGCAAACAGTTGGCAGCCGGGTGGGGCGTCGGCTTTCGAGATACCGACAGCGACATCGAGACTGATGTCGGTGTGACGATATCTGACCTCTTTGTCCAGCAGGGTGAGGATCACTTCCGCTCACTGGAGCGGGGTGCGGTTGCCAAGGGCCTGTCCGAGCATCGCGGCGTCCTGGCTATCGGCGGGGGAGCGGTTCTCAGCGATGAGGTCAGGGCTGGGCTGGTCGGCCACCTGGTGATCCACCTTGACGTTGGGCTTGCGGCCGCTATGCAGCGGCTGCAGATGAACCGGTCACGCCCCCTCCTGGTCGGAAATGTGCGCGGGCGTTGGCAGCAGCTCGCCGATGGGCGGCGACCGCTCTATCTGGAGGTAGCCACCGTTACGGTGTCCACCGATGGCCTTAGCCCTGCCCAGGTCGTTGATGCCGTGGTAGCAGCCGTTGACGAGGAGACCGAGCAGTGAGTGATGAACCACGCCGGATCACGGTGGGTGGCCCTTCGCCGTACCCGGTCGTCGTTGGCGAACAGCTGCTCGGGGAGCTCGCCGGCATGTTGCCCAGCGGCGCCGAGCGAGTTGCGGTGATCGTGCCGCGGGCGCTGGCCGACACCGGCGAGGCGATCCGGGTCGACCTCGAAACCCAGGGCAGAACGGCCATCCTGATCGAGGTGCCAGACGCCGAAGAGGCCAAGACCGCTGAGGTCGCGGCGTTCTGCTGGTCGGTCCTCGGGCAAAGTGGATTCACCAGGACTGATGCCGTTGTCGCTGTTGGCGGAGGCGCGACGACCGACCTCGGGGGGTTCGTGGCGGCCACCTGGCTGCGCGGGGTCGCCGTGGTGCACGTCCCAACGACGCTACTCGGCATGGTCGACGCTGCCGTCGGGGGCAAGACCGGGATTAACACCGCTGAGGGAAAGAACCTGGTCGGCTCTTTCCACCCACCGCACGGCGTCGTTTGCGACCTCAGTGCGCTCCGGACGTTACCCGAGAACGAGTATCGAGCTGGGTTGGCCGAGGTCGTGAAGGTTGGTTTCACCCACGACCCGGTGATTCTGGACATCATCGAGGCCGATCCGGTGGCCGCAGCGCACGTCGATGGGGGAGTGACCGCTGAGTTGGTGGGGCGAGCGGTCGATGTCAAAGCTGGCGTCGTTGCCGCCGACCTGCGCGAGGCCGGTGATCGGGAGTTCCTCAACTATGGTCACACACTGGGGCACGCGATCGAGAAGAACGAGCGCTACCAGTGGCGCCACGGCGCCGCGGTCTCGGTGGGGCTGGTGTTCGCCGCCGAGCTGGGCCGACTGGCCGGCCGCACCGATGTCGGGCTTGCCGAGCGTCACCGCACCATTCTCAGCAGTCTCGGGCTCCCAACGCGGTACCGATCCGACGCATGGGGAAGTTTGTACGACACCATGCAGCTCGACAAGAAGACACGTGGGAACAGGCTGCGCTTCATCGTGCTGGACGGTCTTGCAAGACCCGGCCGCCTCGAGGCCCCGGATCCAGCGCTGCTGGCTGCCGCGTACGCAGAAGTCTCAGGTGAGGAGTGAATGTGACGACCCGACGCGTCCTGGTGCTCAACGGGCCAAACCTTGGCATGTTGGGTGCGCGTGAGCCTGACGTCTACGGCCACACCACCATGGCTGATCTCGAGCGTGCCTGTCGTGAGGCAGGGGAGTCACTTGGACTGAGCGTCGAGGTGCGCCAGACCGATGACGAGGCCGAGCTGGTGGCCTGGCTGCACGAGGCAGCAAGCGAGTCACTGCCGGTGGTCATTAACCCAGCCGCGTTCACGCACTACTCCTATGCGCTTCGGGACGCGGTCGCGATGCGGACGGCACCTCTCATCGAAGTGCATCTCACGAACCCCGCCGCGCGGGAGAGCTTTCGCAGCCACTCGGTTGTCGCCGAGGTCGCGAGCGGAACTGTTGCCGGCTTCGGGTTGGCGTCCTACCTGCTGGCGCTTCAGGCGATCGCCCACGAACCTTCGTGATCTGATGCCAGCCCTGCACGAGCGGCGCCGTGAGCGACTGACTGACGTCTTGACCTCGGTTGGTCTTGGTTCTGCCCTCATCACCACGGTGCTCAATGTCCGCTACCTGACCGGCTTTACCGGCTCGGCGGCTGCGCTCTTGGTCACGGTTGACGGCAGCGCCGAGATCGCCACCGACAGCCGCTACGCACTGCAGGTTCAGCAGGAGTGTTCGGATGTGCCAGCACGCATCACCAGATCCGGCCGTCGAGAGCTGGCCCAGAGTGTTTGTGACCAGAACTTGGGAGCGGCAGGGTTTGAGGACCAATGTCTGTCGGTAGCCGCCTGGCGAGACCTCCCCCCTGGGGTTGCGTGGACGCCACTTGATTCAGCGCTCGATCAGCTGCGGATGGCCAAGGACGCCGCTGAGCTTGATCTGCTCAGGGTGGCGTGCTCGGCCAGTGATGCAGCACTAGACGATGTTCTGCCGCGGCTTCATGCCGGGGTCAGCGAACGCGAGGTGGCCCGTTGGATCGATGACGGCCTACGGGACCGGTCAGAGGGACCAGCCTTTGACACGATTGTGGCCTCAGGACCCAACGGTGCGATCCCGCACCATCAGCCCACTGAACGCCCCATCGAGCATGGCGACTTCGTCACCATGGACTTCGGCGCTCGGGTGGGCGGGTACCACGCCGATATGACCAGGACGGTCGTCGTCGGTGAGGTCGCTCACGAATGGCAGCGGGAGACCTACGACATCGTTCGCCGGGCGCAACAGGCCGGCATCGACGCGCTGGGCGTCGGCAGAGCCGCTGCAGACGTCGACGCGGCGGCCAGGGAAGTCATCGTCGATGCCGGGTTCGGAGCGTTCTTCGATCATGGCCTCGGCCACGGCGTTGGACTGCAGATCCACGAGGCGCCGTTCCTCGGCGCGACCTCCCCCGATAACCTGGTCGAGTCCGTGCCGGTCACCGTCGAGCCGGGGATCTATCTCCCTGGGCGTGGTGGAGTGCGGATCGAGGACACTGTCGTCGTCCATGCCGACCACGTCGAGTACCTCACCACGACAACCCGCGACCTGCTGGTCGTCGGCTGAGCACGGCGCTCGGCCAGAAGCCCCACGAGGAGGTGAACGCGCTGTGGCCACCACCAACGACCTCAAGAATGGTCTGGTCCTCAACCTCGATGGGGGGCTCTGGACGGTCATCGAGTTCCAGCACGTCAAGCCGGGCAAGGGCGGTGCCTTTGTCCGCACCAAGTTGAAGAACGTCCTGTCCGGCAAGGTCGTCGACAAGACGTTCAACGCCGGCGTGAAGGTCGAGACTGCCAGCGTCGACAAGCGCGAGATGCAGTATCTGTACCAGGACGGCGAGGACTTTGTCTTCATGGACACCGCGTCCTACGACCAGCTGCACGTGCCGGCACCAACGGTGGGCGACTCAGCTCACTTCATGCTCGAGGGCCAGAACGCCACGGTCGCCGTTCATGAGGGCACCGCGCTGTACGTCGAACTTCCCGCAGCTGTCGAGCTCGCGATCACCTACACCGAGCCGGGCTTGCAGGGCGACCGCTCTACCGGTGGAACCAAGCCAGCTACCCTGGAGACAGGCTTTGAGGTCGGTGTTCCGCTCTTCATCACCCAAGGGGAGCGGATCCGGGTAGACACCCGCGACGGCAGCTATCTCGGTCGCGCCTGACCAGTGGGAGCCCGACACAAGGCACGAAAGCGCGCGCTGGATATCCTGTTCGAGGCTGACCAGCGGGGGGAGCCGATCAGCGTTGTTCTTGCCGATCGCGCAGGGCGGGGGGACCCTGCCGGAAACGCCTATACCGAGACCCTGGTCTCTGGGGTCGTCGAGCATTCCGCAGAGATCGATGGACTCATCGAGACCAACGCCATCGACTGGAGCCTCGACCGGATGCCTGCGGTCGACCGGGCACTGCTGCGACTCGCGACGTTCGAGTTGCTGTGGGGGCCAGACATCGCCCCTGCGGTCGCGATCGACGAAGCAGTCGAGCTGGCCAAGGAACTCTCAACGGACGAGTCGCCCGGCTTCGTCAACGGCGTCCTGGGGCGTATCGCGCAGGCGGGCCCTACTGACCGGGCCTGAACCGACCGGGCCCGGCCGGCAGGGTGCCCCGGGAGGGACTTGAACCCTCATGCCTTTCGGCAACGGATTTTGAATCCGCCGCGTCTGCCAATTCCGCCACCGGGGCCGCCGGAGCCGCCGCCACCGGGCGGGGGCCACGGCAGTCTACTGATCAGCCAGCCTTCAGCTCTTCAGCACGGGATCACGGTGAGAATGCTGCTGAATGGTCACGGATCGTCACTGATAGGTCACGATGCCGCAACGACCCTGCCCAAGACGCCCCTGCCGGGCTGCGCCGAGGGCATTCGGGGACTAGTTTTCGATCATCAACCGGCCACAGCGCCGGGCCATGGGCTTTCCGGCCCGATCGGCAAGGAGTGATGAATGATTCGAGCAAATGCCACATGGCGTCTGGTCGCCGTCGCTGGAGCTGCTGGCATTGTGCTCGCCGCCTGTGGCAGTGACAACGGTGGAAGCACCACCGGTACCGCCACCGAGCCAGCCGCGACCGGTACACCGCTCTATCTCGTGGACGGCAACCTGGGTAACGGACCCCTCGGCGAGTTGGCGCCCGGCACCCTTGAGGGTGTCAAGGGGACGCTCCCCGGTGCGCAGATTGATGACGCGCTCAAAACTCGACTCAACGAGGTGGACCCGAGCCTGAAGAAGATCGGATACTCGTACTCACCGGAGTCCTACGACGCGACCATCGTTACGGCGCTCGCTGCCCAGCAAGCGAACTCCGATGCCGGGCGCGACATGGCAGCGGAAATGCAGGAAGTGTCGGCCAACGGCACCAAGTGCACCACCTTCGCTGAGTGTAACGACCTCATCAAGAACGGCGAGGACATCGACTACGACGGTGTCTCTGGACCCATCGAGTTCGACTCGTTCGGTGACCCGACATCGGCGTCCATCGGTATTTACCAGTACGACGCGCAGAACACCGTCCCCGGCTACAACGCCGACGGCGAGGCGCTGAGCTACATTGACGACACGGTCGCGCCGACCGAAGGAACGCCGCCGGCGTTGACTGACACCAAGAACGCCGGTGCGGATGGACAGCTCCAGATCGGTGGCTACCTGCCATTGACGGGAGCGCTTGCCTCACTCGGCCCGCCCGAGGTCGCTGCCGTTGAGCTCGCCATCAGCGAGATCAACGATGAAGGTGGTGTTCTCGGCAAGCCGATCGAATGGATCCCTGGTGACTCCAGCGACTCTTCGAACTTCGAGAAGGGCGCGCAGACCATCGCGAGCCATATCGCCAAGGGTGTCGACGCGATCGTCGGTGCTGCTTCGTCCAGCGTCAGCCTGAATACGCTGAAGCAGGTGACCGATGCTGGCATCCTGCAGATTTCGCCGGCAAATACCTCACCAGACCTGACGACGGCCAAGGACGGCGGGCTCTACTTCCGTACCGCACCGGCCGACGTGCTTCAGGGTCGGATCTTGGCGAACCTTCTGCTTGAGGACGGTCACACCAACGTGGCAGTCCTCTCGCTCCAGGACGCCTACGGTGAGGGTCTGGCGAAGTACACCAACATCCCGTTCGAAGAGGGCGGCGGCACCGTGGTGACCGAGCCGGACACCGTGGAGAAGGCGATCTTCTATGACCCAACCGCGCAATCCTTCAGCGCCGAGGTCACCCAGGTCAAGGCGCTCGACCCCGATGCCATTGTCCTGATCGGGTTCGACGAGTCGGCCAAGGTGGTCGACGAGCTCGTCAAGCAAGGCATTGGTCCGAACAGCTAGTGAGCAAGTAACGGACGGCAGAAGGGGCCTGGCATGAGCCGGGCCCCTTCTGCATGTCGTGGGGTGAAGGAACGGCAGGGGCGTGCGTCGGGCGGCGGGCCTGGGCGTGCGTCGGGCCCGGGTGTGCGTCAGGCCTGGGCGAGGGTACCGAGGTAGAGCTCGATCACCTTCGGGTCCTTCAGCAGCGATGCGCCGCTCCCGGTGTAGGCGTTGCGGCCTTGGTCGAGGACGTAGCCGCGGTCGCAGATCTGTAGGCAGCGGCTGGCGTTCTGCTCGACCATGATGACCGTGACGCCGGCAGCGTTGATCTGCTTGGTCCTGATGAAGACGTCATCTTGGAGCACGGGGGAGAGGCCAGCCGACGGCTCATCGAGCAGGATCACCGACGGATCCATCATCAGTGCCCGACTCATCGCCACCATCTGGCGCTCGCCACCTGAGAGTGATCCGGCTGGCTGCTTCCGCCGGTCGGCCAGCGCAGGGAAGAGCGAGGCGACGAACTCGAAGCGCTCCTTGAACTTGCTCGGAGCCTGGAAGGCACCCATCTGCAGGTTCTCCTCGATGGTCAAACTAGGAAACACGTTGTTGTTCTGGGGGACGAAGCCGATGCCCTGGCTGACGAGCTTGTTCGGCTTGACGTTGGTGATGTCCAGACCGTCGAGGGTCACCGTTCCAGAGCGGACGTTGACCAAACCGAAGAGCGCCTTGAGCAGCGTTGACTTACCTGCACCGTTGGGGCCAATGATGCCGACGAGTTCGCCGCGCTTGGCGTAGAGGTCGCAGCCGTTGAGGATGTTCACGCCAGGGACGTATCCGGCGATGAGATCGTCAGCCACCACCAGTGAGTCCGATGCGCCATCGAGATGGGCGGTTCGGTCGATGGGCGTCGAGGGTTTGTCTCGATCACCGAGCAGCTGAGATTCTTCGCGGTCCTTCTCTCCGGGAGACGGGGTCAGGTCGCTCACGATGCGTCCTTAGGGCTGGGAGTTGAGTCGTGGGTGCCGAGAAGCTCTGGGGCGTCAATGCCCTCTTCCGCAGCGACTTCGGCCAGCGATAGGTCGTGGTGGGCGCCGAGGTAGGCATCGATGACTCGCTGGTCGGACATCACCTCAAGCGGTGGGCCTTCGGCAATGACGGCACCTTGGGCCATCACGATGACCCAGTCGGAGATGTCGCGCACCATGTCCATGTCGTGCTCAACGAAGAGCACCGTCATGCCTTGCTCGCGCAGGTCCTTGACGTGCCCGAGCAATGACTGGGTGAGCGCGGGGTTGACGCCAGCCATTGGCTCGTCGAGCATGACGAGCTCTGGCTCGACCATCAGCGCGCGCGCCATCTCGAGCAGTTTGCGCTGGCCACCGGAGAGCGATCCGGCGAATTCTGCGCGCTTGGAATCAAGGTTGAACCGAGCCAAAAGATCGTCGGCCCGCGCGGTGATGTCGCGTTCCTGGCTTCGCCAGAGTGGTGGAATGAGCCCGAAGAAGAGCCGCTCACCGCGCTGTCCGGTTGCGCCCAGGCGCATGTTCTCGATGACGGTGAGCTTGGACAGCACCTTGGTCAGCTGGAAGGTGCGAACCATGCCCATCCGGGCCACCCTGAAGGGTGGTACCCCATTCAACGGCCGCTCGTTGAACGACCACGTGCCATCGTCGGGCTTGTCGAACCCGGTCAGCAGGTTGAAGAAGGTCGTTTTCCCGGCCCCGTTCGGTCCGATCAGCGCCGTGATTGCTCCACGTTGAACCTCGACGTGGTCGACGTTGACGGCGGTGAGGCCACCGAACCGGCGGACGATGCCGTCCGCCACCAGCACCGGGTCTGGTTTGGCGGCCCCGGGCTCTCTGGCGACGTCGGCCAGGGCAGCGGTGGCCACCTCCTTGCGGGACGTCGTCTCGCCGACCGCAACTGTGGTGTCTGCGGCATCTGTGGTGTCTGCGCTATCAGCGGGCATCGAGTGCGATCTCCCTCCGGTCTCCGAGGATTCCCTGTGGGCGGTAGATCATCAGCAACATCAGTCCCGCACCGACAAGGACGAGGCGGATCTGAGCAGTCTGGCTTGAGTCGAGGAAGGTGATGTAGTCGGCATTGACTGCTTCGCTGAGGGTGACGTTGACGAACTGAAACAGGAAGCCGAAAAGGATCGCGCCGAGGATGGGACCGGCTACCCGTGCTGCTCCACCCAAGATCAAGATCGTGTAGATCGCGAACGTGAGTGCCGTGGCATAGATGTCTGGTGATACCGCGTTAAAGAAGATCCCGATGATGAACCCGCCGAAGCCGGCCATCATGGCCCCCAACATGAGCGCTTGCATCTTGTACCAGTAGACGTTCTTGCCGAGGCTACGAACGGCGTCCTCGTCTTCCCGGATTCCCTTCAGGATGCGGCCCCACGGACTCCGCGCCAGCAGAAAGGTGATGAGCGAAAAGAGTGCAACCAGAGACCAGCCAACGATCATGACCCAGAGCTCTTGGTTGCTGAACAGGAACGGGCCGAAGTTGATCCCGAAGCCGTCTGAGAGTGGGCTCAGCTCGTAGAACCGGTTGGCGAACTGCTGCAAGCCATCAGAGCCACCCAAGGTCTCCTTGAACTTCACTGAGCGCACGACGAGCCGCACAACTTCGGCGGCAGCAATCGTCACGATCGCCAGGTAATCCGCGCGCAGCCGCAGGGTCGGGAGGCCAAGCAGCAGGGCCAGGGCCAGAGTGGCTAGCAGGCCAACGGTGATGCCGACCCAGAACGAGAGCTCGAAGGTCGTCACCATGACGGCCATTCCGTACCCAGCGGACGCCAGGAATGCCGCCTGACCGAAGTTGAGCAAGCCGGTGTAGCCGAACTGCAGGTTGAGCCCAATGGCTGCGAGGCAGTAGGCCACCGTAAGGGCACCCAGCGCGTAGGACACCGACGCGGTGAAGATGAATCCCCAGTCCATAGTGGCCTCCTCAACCGACCCGGCTCCGGCGACCCAGGATTCCCTGGGGCCGAACCATGAGCACAACGATGAGCAACAGCAGGGCGCCGACGTTCTTCAGTTCCGGGGTCATTCCTGGGATCAAGGTCGAAAGATTGATGAAGAGACCGACCAAGATGCTGCCAACAAGAGCGCCGAAGGCCGTTCCCAAACCTCCCAGGGTGACCGCAGCAAAGATAAGGAGCAAGCTCTGTGCACCGAGCAAGGGGAAGACCTGCTGCGTGAGTCCCTGCAGGATACCGCCGAGCCCGGCCAGGGCTGCGCCGACGACCCAGACAACGAGAATCACCCGCTCAACGTCGATGCCGCTCGATGCGGCGAGCGCCGGGTTGTCCGAGACCGCTCTCGTCGCCTTGCCGAAGCGCGTCTTGAGCAAAGCCAGGCCAGCAAGGGTGAGCACGATTGCGGCGATGGTCATCGCCGCCATGTCCTTTGGGGTCAGGCTCACCGGGCCCATCTCGATGCCAGCCTGGGTCTCAAAGGCTCCGAACGGACGACTGGCACCACCGAAGAAGATCAAGAAGATGTTCTGCAAGGCCAAAGCCAGACCGATTGAGACGATCATCATGGCGATCAGGCCGGTCTGCCGTTTGCGCAGCGGTTTCCACAATGCCTGGTCGTTGACGAATCCGAATGCGCCGGACAGGACGACACCTAAGATGGCGGCCAGGATGAACGGGATTCCGAGAGTGACGTTGAGCCACCACGTGATGACGGCTCCGAAGGTGATGATCTCGCCGTGCGCAAAGTTCGTCAGTCCCGTTGTTCCGTAGATCAGTGAAAGCCCGACTGCAGCGAGGGCGATGATGAGGCCGAAGCGCAGACCCTCGACGCTCAGCTGCGCTGCCTGATCCCATTTGCTGGTGAGAGTGCGCTCACGCTCACCGAGGGTGAAGAGGACGGTGCGGGTGGAGCCGGTGACTACGACGTTGTCGATGGGATTCTTCGTCGGAGCGGCGACACCGTCCGGGAGGGTCTCCTCATCAAGCTCGACGGTATACGTACCCGCTCCCGGAACTTTAACTTCCCAGCGGCCGGCCTCGTCGCTGGTGCCGATGCCGGAAAATCCTGCTGTGTCGGTGGCTGTCACGTCAACGCCTGGGACGGGATTACCCGCAAGGTCGCGAAGGAACCCTTGGACGAGTCCCGCTGGTTGGTCCTCAGCAGCATGTGCTGCTGAGGCCAGCGCAGTTGCCCCGCCGAGTATGCCAACGCAGGTAACGACAAGAGCAACGATGCGCGTGACCGACCAGTGGACCACTCTTAGGACTCCCTCGCGTGGTGCGGTGAACCGGAAGGCCTGGACCAGCAGGAATCGGCCAAGCGGTCGTTGCGGAGCATAGCCAGGGTCTGACCGGCATGGCACCTGTTCAGGGTCACGAATCGAGAAATGTTCCCAATAGAGCCGTGAGCAGTGGCGCGACAAGAAGTGCAGGGAGGAGATCTCCGACCGGAAGTGGCTTGAGTCGGAGCAGGCGAAGGCCAACGCCGAGCAGCAGAACTCCTCCTGTTGCGGAGAGCGCTGCGACTTGGGCATCAGTCATGACCTCGCCCAGGACAGCGCCGAAGGCCGTCAAGGTTCCCTGGACGACCAACACAGTGAGAGCAGAGGCGACGACACCCCAACCGAGCGAGGCGGCGAATGCGAGTGCGGCGATTCCGTCGAGCACTGACTTGAGCGTGAGCAGCTCAATCCCGTCCCCGATGCCGTCCTGAAGAGAACCCAGGACCGTCAGAGGGCCAACGCAGAACACCAGAGATGCCGTGACGTAGCCCTCGATGAAACGACGACGGTTCACCTGGGCGCTCTGGCCACCGGCCAGCCGGCGCTGGAGGGTGGCACCGAGCCCCTCGATGCGGGATTCCAGTTGCAGGACAGCACCGACGATCCCACCGATCACGACCGAGGCTAGGACAATGAGGAGCGGCACGCCACGCCCGACTTCGTCAACGAGTTCGGGGTCGAGAACCGCTGCGACGTTGAGGCCGCCCACCATCAAAGTGACCAGGCCAAGGCCGTCGGTGACGACGTCGCGGACCCGGGCGGGAAGGCGGTCTCCGAGCAGGGTGCCGATCGTGCCCCCGAAAAGGACAGCCGCGACGTTGATCAGGGTGCCTAGGCCTGGCATGTCGCCTCCCTCACACGTCAGGTGACCACATCGGTGGGTCGATCAACCTTCCAGCTCGAACGGCTACGCTGACTCAAAGGCCACGGGGGAGCGTAGCCGCCAGAGGCGTTCGGAGACGTCGATCAGCAGCGAACCGATCCGAGGAGCCCTGAGCCCGCCATGTCTGCAGTGACTGTTCGCACCCGAGAAGCGACCGAGAACGACGTTCTTGCGATCGTTGAGCTCTGGGACGAGCTTCGGGGTCAGGGTGGACGCGTTGGTCCCTTCGGCCCGCCTGCATCGGCCGTCGCCATCCGCGAGAGGCTGGAGTCGCTGCGGACTGATCCGGCGCACCGGGTCATCGTCGCTGAGATCGACGATGACGTGGTGGGCCTCGCCGTGTTGAGCAGACTTCCGGTGACGCCCATCAGTGATGTGGAGTCAGTCCAGATCTCCTTCATGCACGTCCGTGACGACCGGCGTCGACGAGGCGTTGGCCGCGCAATCGTCTCGGCGGCTACCGAGTTCGCATCCGACGTCGGCGCGGATTATGTAACCGTCGGAGTTTTCCCGGGAGCGCGGGAGAGCAACCGGTTCTTCGCCAGACTCGGCTTCAGCCCACTGGTGATGCGACGGGCGATCGCCACGTCTGCACTGCAGAAGCGGCTGGCCGGCGAGCTTGGCCGCGCAGAGCGCCGTCGCCGCCTACGGCGTTCCTGAACGCCTGGCTCTTAGAGCGGCGTAAGCAGGCAGGTCACTCGGGCCGTGCAGGTCAGCTTGCCATCGCCGTCGCGCATCTCCACTTGCCAGGTCGCGATGCGACGTCCCAGATGTTGCGGAACGGCCCGCCCGGTGATGAGTCCCGATCGGACCGCGCGATGGTGGGTTGCGTTCACCTCGATGCCGACGACGCTATGCCCTAGCCCGGCGTGGAGCGCCGATCCGATGGAGGCCAGGCTTTCTGCGAGAACCACAGATGCCCCGCCGTGTAGCGAGCCGAACGGCTGTTCGTTGCCGGCGACCGGCAGCGTCCCGACTACCTCGTCGGCCGTCGCGCTCGTGACGGCGATGCCGAGGCGTTCGTGGATGGGTACTGGGGGGAGTTCTACTGTCACGGCGTCACCCTACGATCAGGCTATGTCTCCTGCTCGGTCGCTTCTCCTCCTGGACGGCCATTCGCTGGCCTATCGGGCTTTTTACGCGCTTCCAGTTGAGAACTTTTCGACGGCGACCGGGCAGCCGACCAACGCGGTCTACGGGTTCACCTCCATGCTCATCAACGCTTTGCGAGATGAGAAGCCGACGCACATCGCCGTCGCGTTCGACGTGTCACGCGTGACGTTCAGGAGCGAGCGCTATCCCGAGTACAAGGCAAACCGGGCCAAGACCCCAGACGAGTTCAACGGCCAGGTCAGCCTGATCAAGGAGGTCCTTGCTGCCCTTCAGATCCCGGCCGTGGAAGTTGACGGCTACGAGGCCGATGACGTCATCGCAACGCTCAGTACCCAGGCATCCCACTCGGGCTACGACGTTTCCATCATCACCGGCGACCGCGATGCCTTCCAGCTGATCTCCGACCATGTCACGGTTCTTTACCCGCGTAAGGGTGTCTCCGATCTGGCGCGGATGACGCCGACAGCCGTTGAGGACAAGTACGGCCTGACGCCGTCGCAGTACCCCGACTTCGCGGCACTGCGCGGCGACCCCAGCGACAACCTGCCGGGGATCCCCGGGGTGGGGGAGAAGACGGCGACCAAGTGGATCAGGGAGTACGGATCGTTCGATCAGCTGGTGGCCCGAGCCGATGACGTGAAGGGGAAGGTCGGAGACTCGCTGCGGGCGAACCTGGCCCAGGTGATCACCAACCGTCAGCTCACCGAGCTGGTCAAGGATGTTCCACTTGATCGCGCCCCTGACGATCTGGAGCGCGTCGACTGGGACCGCGAGCAGGTCCATCAGGTGTTTGACGCCCTGGAGTTTCGCATCTTGCGAGACCGGTTGGCGCAGACTCTGCAGAACACCAGCGAGCCACTCGATGAGGCTCCGGCAGTGCAGGTGCAGTCCGTGCAGTCACCTGACCTTGCGTCGTGGCTCGACGAACACGGATCTGGGCTGGTCGGACTGTCGGTGCGTGGGACTTGGGGCTCTGGCACCGGATCCATCGTGGCGATTGGCCTGGCGTCGCCCGACGGCGCTGTGGCGGCTGTCGACCTCGATTCGCTCGATGATGAGGCGCGGAGAGTATTGGCGACGTGGCTCGCCGAGGCAGAGCTCATCGTCCATGACGCGAACGGACCCATGCTGGCGTTGGCTGCCATCGGCCTGCCCACCAAAGCCCCGACGTTCGACACCGCGGTTGCCGCCTACCTGCTGCGCCCTGACCAACGCAGCTACGACATTGCCGACTTGTCGATTCGGTGGCTGCATCGCGATCTGACCGATACTGCTGACGACGGTCAGCTGAGTTTTGACACAGATGCTGACAACAATCGAGCCCAGATGGTTGGTAGCCACGCGCGAGCCACCCTCGATCTCGCGTCGGCCCTTGAGCCAGAGGTCGAGCAGATCGGGGCAGCCGCACTGCTCCGTGAGGTGGAGCTTCCACTCACTGGGCTGCTCGTTCAGATGGAACGCGACGGCATAGCAGTCGATGGCATCGCGCTGGACGCGCTGAGGGCTGAGTTCGCCGCCGAGGTCACGCGGGCCGCCGAGTTGGCGTACGCGGAGATCGGCCACGAGGTGAACCTCGGCTCCCCGAAGCAGTTACAGGTGGTGCTCTTCGACGAGCTGGGGATGCCTAAGACCAAGCGCACCAAGACGGGTTTCACCACCGACGCTGATGCACTCAGCTGGCTCTTCACCCAGAACCAGCACCCCTTTTTGGCACACCTGCTGCGGCACCGTGACGTCTCCAAGCTGCTGGTCACCGTCGAGGGCCTGCAGCGCTCGGTTGCCGGCGACGGGCGCATTCACACCACCTTCATGCAGACCGTCGCTGCCACCGGCCGGCTATCGTCGACCGATCCCAACCTGCAAAACATCCCGGTGCGCACCGAGGAGGGGCGTCGCATCCGCTCAACCTTCTGCGTCGGCGAGGGATACGCGACGCTCATGACCGCCGACTACAGCCAGGTGGAGATGCGGATCATGGCGCATCTGTCCAAAGACGCCGGGTTGATTGAGGCGTTCAACTCCGGCGAAGACCTTCACACGACCATGGCTTCCCGGGTGTTCGATGTCGCGCCAGATGCCGTCACCCCGGAGATGCGAAGTCGCATCAAGGCGATGTCCTACGGCTTGGCCTACGGGTTGTCGGCCTACGGTCTGAGCCAGCAGCTCGGCGTTGGGCCAGAAGAGGCGAAGGCGCTCATGGACGACTACTTCAGCCGGTTCGGCGGAGTGCGCGACTACCTGGCCTCCGTCGTTGACGATGCTCGACGTACTGGATACACCGCGACTCTTCTGGGCCGGCGCCGCTACCTGCCCGATCTGACGAGCGACAACCGGCAGCGCCGTGAGATGGCTGAGCGGATGGCGCTGAACGCCCCGATCCAGGGCTCGGCCGCCGATATCGTCAAGGTCGCCATGCTGGCTGTGGAACGACGGATGCGTTCCGGGGACTTCCGCTCCAGGTTGCTGCTGCAGGTCCACGACGAGTTGGTCCTGGAGGTCGTCGCGGGGGAGCAGGACGCCGTTGCCGCGCTCGTGGGCGACGAGATGCGCGGTGCCCACTCGCTGTCGGTCGCCCTGGACATCTCGGTCGGCTTTGGTCGCACCTGGCACGACGCTGCGCACTGACAACGGTCGCAGGCAGCCCCGATGCCCAAAGCCCTCAAGGCCCGCCAAATGTTGGTGAGGATGTGGCGCGGGGTCACCCAAGGGGCGTCACCCAGCGGGATGCTCGGCTGGCTTGTGGGCGGCGATGATGAGGGTACCCGGAAGCACCGCACCGCGGAGCGGGCTCCAACCGCCCCAGATCGACCGGTTTTGCGGGTTCCACGGCGGCTCGACGAGGCGATCCAACCGCAGGCCTGCCGCGACCACGAGCTCGACCCAGTCGCCGACCGTGCGGTGGTGCTCCACGTAAGCCACCTCCCCAGAGTGGTCGGTCTCCACGTACGGCGTTCGGTCAAAGTACGGGCGAATAGCCGTCAGACCGCTTTGGCCAGGGTCGTCGGGGAAGGCCCACCGGATCGGGTGGGTGACGGCCAGGACCGTGCGACCTCCGGGGACCAGCACCCTCTGTACCTCGGCGAGCACCCGGTCAGCGTCGGCCACGAAGGGTAGGGCGCCGTAGGCGGTGGCCACCACGTCGAAGGTTGCGTCTCCGAACGGCAGTGCTCCCGCATGGGCCTGCACCACCGGCACCGACACGCCGGACTCCTGGTCGAGCCGTCGGCTGTGCTGCAGCATTCGGTGCGAGAGATCCAGACCCACCGAACGAACCCCCTCCGACCGCAACCATCGGCTGCCAGCCGCGGCCCCGCACCCCAGCTCGAGCGCCAGCGAGCCCGGCCATGCCTGGAGGAGGTCGAGATCGGCCTCGTCCCATCCCTCCGGACCCCATACCCATCTCTGCGCACCGAGGAAACCCTCATGCTCGCGCTGGTAGGTGTCAGCCTCGCCGTCCCACCAGGTGCTGGCAGCTGCTCGGCTGGTCGAGGCATTCACGTGCCTGCTGGCCGGCCGACCCTCGATTGACCCTGTCACGGCGGCCACCGTAGACTGCCGAGAGCGCTGTGGGCCCGCGCGTCCTCGGACGGAGCAGGCTCGCGCTCGCATTGTGTCGGTTTCCACCCGAAATCAGGGGGTCTCGGCAGGCGAAACCGGCCCTCCGCGCGCACGATCACGACTAACTGTCCGCACGGAGTCCCCTAACCCATGACGAGTAGCACCGAGGTAGCCCCCACCCCCACGACCGACGAGACGTCCGAAACGGGCATCCAGATTACGGTCAACGACATCGGGTCGGAAGAGGCGTTCCTCGCCGCTATCGACGAAACCATCAAGTACTTCAACGATGGTGACATCGTCGAGGGGACGATCGTCAAGGTCGACCGCGACGAGGTCCTGCTCGATATCGGGTACAAGACCGAGGGCGTCATTCCGTCTCGCGAGCTCTCGATCAAGCACGACGTCGACCCGTCCGAGGTCGTCTCGGTCGGCGACGCCGTCGAGGCCCTCGTTCTCCAGAAGGAGGACAAGGACGGTCGCCTCATCCTGTCCAAGAAGCGTGCGCAGTACGAGCGGGCGTGGGGCACCATCGAGCAGATCAAAGAGGCCGACGGCGTCGTCAAGGGCTTGGTCATCGAGGTCGTCAAGGGCGGTCTCATCCTCGACATCGGCCTCCGTGGCTTCCTTCCCGCCTCGCTCGTCGAGATGCGTCGGGTCCGTGATCTCCAGCCCTACGTTGGCCAGGAGATCGAGGCCAAGATCATCGAGCTCGACAAAAACCGCAACAACGTGGTTCTCTCGCGCCGCGCTTGGCTTGAGCAGACCCAGTCGGCGGTTCGCCAAGACTTCCTCACCCAGTTGCAGAAGGGCCAGGTCCGCAGCGGTGTGGTCTCCTCGATCGTCAACTTCGGCGCCTTCGTCGACCTCGGCGGCGTCGACGGGCTTGTTCACGTCTCTGAGCTTTCCTGGAAGCACATCGATCACCCCTCCGAGGTCGTCGAGGTTGGCCAAGAGGTCACCGTCGAGGTGCTCGACGTCGACATGGACCGCGAGCGTGTCTCGCTCTCGCTAAAGTCCACCCAGGAAGACCCGTGGCAGCAGTTCGCGCGTACGCACCAGATCAACCAGGTAGTTCCTGGCCGGGTCACCAAGCTTGTACCGTTCGGTGCTTTCGTCCGCGTGCAGGAGGGCATCGAGGGTCTGGTGCACATCTCCGAGCTTGCCGAGCGTCACGTGGAGATCCCCGAGCAGGTCGTTCAGGTCGGCACCGAGATCTTCGTCAAGGTCATCGACATCGACCTGGAGCGTCGCCGGATATCGCTGTCGCTCAAGCAGGCGAACGAGGGCGCTACCGACACCGTCGAGTTCGATCCGACGCTCTACGGCATGGCTGCCACGTACGACGACGCAGGCAACTACGTCTACCCGGACGGCTTCGACTCCGACACAGGTGAGTGGAAGCCTGGCTTTGAGCCGGCTCGCGAAGAGTGGGAGCGCCAGTACGCCGAGGCGCAGGTGCGCTTCGACGCCCACAAGAAGCAGATGGGTGAGGCGCAGAAGGCCGACCAGGAGGCAGCCCTCGAGGCCGGAAGTACGCCTTCCACGTACTCGTCCGAGACAGCTCCTGAAGAAGTTGAGGAAGAGGTAGTCGGCGGCTCACTGGCGACCGACGAAGCTCTCGCTGCTCTGCGCGAGAAGCTCACCGGCGCCGGCGAGTAAGCGGTCGCACGTGACCAATACCGACGACACGAGTTCTTCGTTCGACCTTGACGACGTGCTCGACGATCATGCGTTGAGCGAGGAGACGCTTTCTGACGACGGGCGGCTGGCTGCGGCCATCGCCACCGCCGCTGGGCGGGCGTTGCACGAGTTGCGTCAGCGCTTCGACGGCAGTGACCCCAAGGCTCTGAAGGATGCCGGTGATCGGCTAGGTCACGCTCTGATCACCGCCACGCTCAAGGCCTACCGTCCTGGTGACGCGGTGCTCTCCGAAGAGGGTGTCGATGACCTCGTTCGCTTGGACGCTGATCGGGTCTGGATCGTCGACCCGCTGGACGGCACTCGCGAGTTCTCCGAGCCACCGCGCGCCGACTGGGCCATCCACGTCGCACTTTGGGAGCGCGGGGCTGGGGGGCCCGGCAGTGTGGGCGAACTCACGGCCGGAGCCGTGGCGTTACCAGCCAACGATCTCACCTTGGCCACCTACGATGTACCTGTCCTTGCGCCGTCCCGATCGGGTCGGCCGCGCTTCATGGTCAGCCGCACTCGGCCGGCTGCCGAGGCTGAGCATGTCGCGCAGGAACTTGGTGGCGAACTCGTCCCCATGGGATCGGCCGGAGCTAAGGCCATGGCCGTCCTCCTCGGCGAGGGGGACGCCTACGTCCACTCTGGCGGGCAGTATGAGTGGGACAGCGCGGCACCGGTGGCGGTGGCACGAGCAGCCGGGCTGCACTGCAGTCGAATCGATGGCAGCCCCATGGTCTACAACCAGGCAAACACCCTGCTGCCTGACCTAGTGATCTGCCGGCCTGAGCTCGCAGAACGCGTACTCGCCGCGTTGGCCTAGCGGCTGACCGCCGGAACAAGGAGAAGAGCGTGTCGTCGATCGACTACCAGCTGTCCCAGCTGGACCTGCTTGAGGCGGAGTCCATCCACATCATGCGGGAGGTTGCTGCTGAGTTCGAGCGCCCAGGGCTGCTCTTCTCGGGCGGCAAGGACTCCATCGTCATGCTTCGCCTGGCCGAAAAGGCCTTCTGGCCGGCGAAGATCCCCTTCCCCCTGATGCACGTCGACACCGGCCACAACTTTGACGAGGTCATCGAATATCGCGACCGTCGCGCTGCAGAGCTCGGCGCCAGGCTCATCGTTGCCTCGGTCGAGGACGCCATCGCCGAAGGGCTTGTCCAGGACCCCACCGGTCCGCGTGCGTCCCGCAACAGCATCCAGACCGTGCCCCTACTCAAGGGCATCCTGGACAACAAGTTCGACGCGGTCTTTGGTGGCGCTCGACGCGACGAAGAGAAGGCCAGAGCCAAGGAGCGGGTCTTCTCGTTCCGCGATGAGTTCGGCCAGTGGGACCCCAAGGCACAGCGCCCCGAGCTCTGGAGCCTGTACAACGGTCGCCACCGCCCGGGTGAGCACATCCGGATCTTCCCGTTGTCGAACTGGACCGAGTTGGATATCTGGCAGTTCGTCAAGCGCGAAGAGCTTGAGCTTCCATCCATCTACTTCGCACACAAACGCCCTGTTTTCTGGCGGGACAACATGCTGATGGCTGTCACCGAGGTGACGCCAGCGGATGAGGGTGCCGAGGTGTTCGAACAGATGGTTCGCTACCGGACGGTTGGCGACATGACGTGCACAGCAGCGGTCGAGTCCGAGGCCGACACGTTGGACAAGATCATCGAAGACGTTGCCGCCAGCCGGATCACCGAGCGTGGCGCAACTAGAGCTGACGACCGGGCCTCTGAGGCCGCAATGGAAGACCGTAAGCGCGAGGGGTACTTCTAATGGAGCTGCTGAGACTGGCAACTGCTGGCTCGGTCGACGACGGTAAGAGCACGTTGATCGGACGGCTGCTGTACGACAGCAAGTCGATTTTCGAGGACCAGTTGGAAGCGGTCGAGCGGACGTCGCGTGACCAGGGTGCCGAATACACCAACCTCGCACTGTTGACCGACGGATTGCGTGCCGAGCGCGAGCAGGGCATCACGATCGATGTGGCGTACCGCTACTTCGCAACACCTAAGCGCAAGTTCATCATCGCCGACACGCCTGGGCACATTCAGTACACCAGGAACATGGTCACGGGGGCCTCGACGGCCAACCTCACGATGATCTTGGTGGATGCGCGCAACGGCGTGATCGAGCAGAGCCGGCGTCACACCTTCTTGTCGTCGCTGCTGCGCGTGCCGCACGTGGTGATGTTGGTGAACAAGATGGATCTCGTCGACTACAGCGAAGAGGCCTACCAGAAGATCGCCGATGACTTTCGGGCCTTCGCGGCCAAGCTGGACATTCCCGACCTGACCATCATCCCGGTCTCAGCGCTCAAGGGTGACAACGTCGTCTCACGCTCGGAGAACATGCCGTGGTACGAGGGAAGCTCGCTGCTTCACCACCTGGAGAACATTCACATCGGGTCTGACCTGAACCTGATCGACGTGCGCTTCCCGGTGCAGTACGTCGTCCGGCCGCAGTCGGACGCTTACCACGACTACCGCGGGTACGCCGGAACGGTTGCCGGGGGCACCATCAAGGTCGGTGACGAGATCATGGTTCAGCCGAGCGGGCTGACCAGCCGTGTCGTTGGCATCGACCTCTATGGCCAAGAGCTCCAAGAAGCCCACCCGCCGATGTCGGTCTCGATCCGGCTCGCCGACGAGCTCGACATCAGCCGTGGTGACATGCTGTGCCGTCCGCACAACCACCCGCGCGCCACCCAGGACCTCGATGCAATGATCGTGTGGATGCAGCAGGGCACGCGGATCCAAGAGGGTAATCGGTACATCATCAAGCACACCACGCGTACCGCGAAGACGATCGTCAAGGACCTGCAATACCGCCTCGACATCAACGACCTGCACCGCGACGAGAAGACGACGTCGTTGGGATTGAACGAGATCGGCCGAGTGACTCTTCGGATCACGCAGCCGCTTTTCGTTGACGAGTACCGACGCAACCGTCAGACCGGTTCGTTTATCTTGATCGACGAGGTTACCGGCGCCACAGTTGCTGCCGGCATGGTGGTCGACACCGACATCTGACGTTGACCGTCTGGCGTTGACCGTCTGGCGTTGACCGTCTGGCGTTGACGATCGACCGCCTGGATCAGTTGACGGCGCCTACCAGCACGAGGGCGTCGTACACATCGTCGACGCATGCGTCGATGGTGCGTCCGGTGGTGTCGACGACGACATCTGAATCGGTGGGAACGTCATACGAGTCTGAGATTCCGGTGAACTCCGGAATCTCGCCGCGGCGCGCCATGGCGTAGAGGCCCTTCCGGTCACGGCGCTCGCACTCCTCCAGCGGCGTCGCAATGTGCACGAGCACGAACATCCCGTGCTCCTCGACCATGCTGCGTACCTGTTTGCGCGTCTCGTCGTAGGGAGCAATCGGGCAGCAGACCGCGACCCCACCGGCCTTGGTGATCTCCGCTGCCACGAAGCCGATTCGCAGGACGTTCGTGATGCGGTCCGGACGGCTGAAACCGAGCCCCTTGGACAAGTGGTGACGAACGACGTCGCCGTCGAGAAGGCTCACTGAGCGGCTCTCGTGCGCCATGAGCCGAACCGCCAGTGCCCTGGCGACGGTTGACTTTCCGGATCCGGAGAGTCCGCTCAGCAGGACCGTGAGCCCAGAGCGGCTGCGTGGTCGGTGTACAAGTTGCAGCTCTGCTGCAACGGCAGGTTCGGCCGCCCAGTCAGGCAGCGGGACGCCGTCGGTTACCCAGGCGTCGAGGATGTCAACGGGGATTGCGGTATGGCCTTGGGGGACGTTGAGGTAGCGGACCGGGAGGGGGCTTGCGTCGGGAAGCACGCCGACCCCCGGGACGAGCAGTAACTCAGTTGCCCCATACGCAGCAGCGACGTGCGCGCGCAGCAGCACACCTTCAGCGTCCCAGGGGACCGTGTCTCCCGCTGGCCAAGGAACAACCACGACTCGATCATGGTCTTCACGCGTACCGGCGACAGCAGCAAGCCGAGCTGGCGTGTTTGCCTGGCGACTGGTCTCGAAGCCGGTCGGTAGCGCGACGATCTCGGCGATCGTGGCACCGGCCGCGCGTGCTGCAGTACGAGCAGCTGCTCGAACGGCGAGGGGAACGGGGGCCTCCGCCCAGAGCGCCCACACCTGGTCGGTCCTCCAGGACGCGGCCGCGGCTGCTGGGCCGGTACGTAGTTCTTGGTGGTCAACGATGCTGAAACCAGATCGCTCGCTGACTGAACCGGCCACCCAGCCATCGGAGGCTGCGCTGACCGCGACCGTGGCCAGAGTGACGCCCTCAGGGTCGAGGAGGTCCAGGAGGCTTCCTGACTTCACGGCGACATCGCGCGCCAAGAGGCTGGGGGCGAAGGGCGGGTTCGGCTCCCCGGGAAGCCGGTAGGACGCCGGCAGCGCAGCCTCAAGAATCAGGTGCAGCCACGACAGGTCGGCCCCGTGCAGGGTGTACCGGGCGGTACGGGGCTCGTCACGCTGGTCGGACACAGTGGCCTCTCGAGTGGGTGACCCCCGTCGGGTGGAGAACTGGCCGCCACGCTAGTGGAGGGCTCACCGGGATCGGCCCACGGGGCGCGACGCAGGGACCGCGACCAACCGCGGGCAACGGTGACCGACCGTGACGGGAGGTAGTGCGCTATTAACCCTCAGTGACTCAGCCGCGGCGCTCGGGTGAAAACAACCGATCGGGTGACCCGATCGCGCCCCGAACCGGGCCAGAACAGGGCACACTCATGCGAGCGACCTGAGGGGGGTCATGCGACACGTTGAAGAGCCAGTTGCCACCGCGTCTGTGAGCGGTACGCCTGTTGCTGCGTCCGACGAGATCGCCGTGATCACGCACCTTCCGCTTGCACGAGCCCAGCACCCAACTCCGCACGCCGATTGGGACGTTCGCGACCCTCGTGACTACGCGCAGCATGGTCCTGGCGTCCGAGCGACACCACCGTGGCTGCGGAGGTACACCGCTTCGGTGGTTCTGGCGGACGGCATTGCAGCGCTGATCGCTGCCGTCGTCGCCATCACCGCCTTCCCATCCCCGTTCAACCACTGGGCGCTAGGCTTCTTTCCGCCGGCCTGGGTTGCGGCGCTCGCGATGGGGCGCACTTACGAGCACCGCTTCGTCGGAAACGGTAGCGAGGAGTACAAGCGGCTCTTTCATACGAGCGTTGCCTTCCTGGCCGTTGTCGGCACCCTCGCGTATGCCTTTGACATCGAGCTCACCCGCGGCGTTGTTGTCGTTGGATTGCCGTCGGCGATGGTTCTCTCGCTGGTCGTGCATTGGGTCGCCCGACAGATCTTGCACACCCTGCGCCGTCATGGCCGCTGCATGCAGCGCGTGGTGGTTGTAGGACTTGAGCGCTCTGTCGCCGAGCTGATTCAGTCGATGCGCCGCGAACCCCATGCAGGTCTTGAGATCGCGGCTGTCTGTATCGACCGCCCTCGGGGCGACAGCGTCGAGGGTGTCCCCGTGATGGGTGACAGCGACCACGTCCTCGACGTGCTGGAGAAAGTGGGGGCTGACACCGTCGCCGTTACGGCGTGGTCAGACGTCTCACAGAATGACCTCCGTCGCCTCTCGTGGGATCTCGAAGGATCTGGGGTCACCTTGCTCGTTGCGCCACGTCTGACCGACATCTCGGGGCCGCGCATTCACATTCGACCCGTCGCGGGCCTGCCTCTTCTCAATGTCGAGGAGCCGGAGTTCACCGGCGTCCGCCGGATCGTCAAGGGCGGCATGGACCGGTTGCTGGCGCTGATGGCGATCGTGCTGCTGGCACCAGTCTTCATGGGTATCTCGGTTGCCGTTGTGATCACTTCGCGTGGGCCAGTCCTCTTCCGGCAGGTACGGATCGGTCGCCACGGTGAACCATTCGTCATCCACAAGTTCAGGACCATGCGACTCAAGGCCGAGGACCAGCGCGCCGACGTCGAACATCTCAACGAGGCCGATGGCAACTTGTTCAAGATGCGCGAGGACCCTCGAATCACACCAATCGGGCGCTACCTCCGTCGATTCAGCCTCGACGAACTGCCGCAGTTCTTTGACGTCCTGCTCGGTCGCATGTCTTTGGTTGGCCCACGTCCACCGCTACCGACCGAGGTCGATCGTTATGCGTCGCTCGTTCGCAGGCGCCTCGTCGTCAAGCCGGGGATCACCGGACTCTGGCAGGTCTCGGGACGGTCTGACCTGTCCTGGGACGAGTCGGTTCGCCTCGATCTTCTCTACGTCGAGAACTGGTCGCTCGCCTTCGACATCGCCATCATGCTCAAGACGGTGCTGGCAGTGCTCCGGCGCCGCGGCGCATACTGATCGGCGCTGATCGGCGCGCAGAACGATCGGCTCTAGGGCAACCAGAGTGCCAGTGCCAACAGAACCCCGGTGGACAGCGCCAATACCAGAGCTGCCGATACCAGTCCGACGTGGGCGGTATGAGCCAGCGGATGATCGATCCAACGTCCGGTGGTCGACACCTGTCTTCGAGGCGTCGATCGGTGGCGACCGGCTGAGCGCCGACGAGGCCTGCCGAACGGCGTCGGGGGCGACGGAACGGGGGCCGGACCCCAGAGCAGGGGCACCTGCAGAACCGTGGCGACGTCCGATTCGGGGAGGTCGTCGTAGGAACGGTCGGCGTGCAGGTTGGTCACGGTAGATCACGGTAGCTGGGTAGGCGGTCGGAGGTGACGTCCGGCAGAGCCGTTCAGACCTAGGGTTGAGGGTGTTCCGGTACATGCGAAACCGGACCAGGTCGGGGCGAGAGGCGGTCAAAGACGCGTGGTGCACCCGAGGAGTGCCCATCGGCCCGTCGTACTCACCGGTGGGGTTGGCTCGGGCAAGTCATCGGTCGGTCGGCTGCTGAGCGCATGGGGAGCGCACGTCGTCGACGCTGACGTATTGGCCCGTGAGGTGGTTGCGCCGGGAGGCGCCGGCCTGGCGGCCGTTGTTGCAGCGTTCGGAACTGCTGTTCTGTCCGCTGACGGCTCTCTGGACCGGGCTGGGCTTGCCGAGCTGGTGTTCAACGCCCCCGACCAGCTCGCCCAGCTGGAAGCGATCATCCACCCCCAGGTCCAGTCCGAAGCAGCTGAACGGTTCGCGCTCGACCGCGACGCTGCCCTGCTCGTCTACGAAGTGCCGATTCCTGGTCACAGCCCCTTCGCAGACCCGCCCGTCGTCGTGGTCGTTGACGCTCCCGACGATGCCCGCCGTGAGCGGCTGCGCCAACGGGGGCTAGACGAGACCCAGATTGAGGCAAGGATGGCTGCTCAGCAGAGCCGTGTCGAGTGGCTCGCCTTGGCCGATCGGGTGGTGGACAACGGGGGCGATGAGGTAGCGCTGCGCGTTCAGGTAGCCCGGCTGTGGCGTTGGCTCACCGGAGACGATCCCCCTGTCAGTGCCGGGAGATAGCGTGGACTCGTGCGCCCATCCACTGACATCACCAGGACCGTTGCCCCCTTCGAGGTCATCTCAGACTTCGTGCCCAGTGGTGACCAGCCGCAGGCGATCGACGACCTCGAGCGGCGCATCCGCGCAGCCGAGCAAGACATCGTGCTGCTTGGGGCCACCGGGACCGGCAAATCGGCAACAACGGCGTGGCTGATCGAGCGGCTGCAACGCCCAACGCTGGTCATGGCGCCGAACAAGACCCTCGCGGCTCAGCTGGCGAACGAGTTCCGCGAACTGCTCCCGAACAATGCGGTCGAGTACTTCGTCTCGTACTACGACTACTACCAGCCTGAGGCGTACATTCCGCAGACCGATACCTACATCGAGAAAGACACCGCGATCAACGACGAGGTTGAGCGGCTCCGCTACTCGGCCACAAATAGTTTGCTCACGAGGCGCGACACGATCGTGGTTGCCACCGTCTCGGCGATCTACGGTCTCGGGACGCCACAGGAGTACGTCGACCGAATGGTGAAGCTGCGGGTTGGCGACTCCATCGACCGGCAGAGCCTGCTTCGCCACCTCGTCGATGTCCAGTACACCCGCAACGACATCGCCTTCACCCGTGGAACCTTCCGGGTACGGGGGGACACCGTCGAGGTGATCCCGGTCTACGAGCTGCACGCGGTGCGGATCGAGTTCTTCGGCGATGAGATCGAGGCGCTGTCGACGCTGCACCCACTCACTGGTGAGGTCATCACCGAAGACCAAGAGATGTACGTCTTCCCGGCCTCGCACTACGCGGCTGGGCCAGAAAGCATGGAGCGGGCGATCGGCGAGATCGAGGTCGATCTGGCCGACCGGCTCGCCGAGCTCGAGCAGCAGAACAAGCTCCTTGAAGCTCAGCGCCTGCGGATGCGTACGACGTACGACATCGAGATGATGCGGCAGGTCGGCTCGTGCTCAGGCATCGAGAACTATTCACGAAATCTGGACGGTCGAGCGGCCGGTACGCCACCGAACTGCCTGGTCGACTACTTCCCAGAAGACTTCCTGTTGGTCATCGACGAGTCGCACGTGACCGTCCCGCAGATCGGAGCCATGTACGAGGGGGACATGTCCCGCAAGCGCACCCTCGTTGATCACGGGTTCCGGCTCCCTAGTGCCATGGACAACCGGCCGCTCACCTTCGACGAGTTCGTCGAGCGGGTCGGCCAAACCGTCTACCTGTCGGCTACTCCTGGCAAGTATGAACTGGGCAGGGGTAATGGATTCGTCGAACAGATCATCCGACCGACCGGGCTGATCGACCCCGAGGTCATCATCAAGCCGACCTCTGGGCAGATCGACGATCTCATCCACGAAATCCGGCTCAGGGAGGAACGTCACGAGCGGGTCTTGGTCACCACGTTGACCAAGAAGATGTCCGAGGATCTCACTGACTACCTCCTCGAGCTCGGCGTCCGGGTGCGCTACCTGCACTCCGAGGTCGACACGCTGCGCCGCGTCGAGCTGCTCCGCGAGCTTCGGATGGGAGAGTACGACGTCCTGGTGGGCATCAACCTCCTGCGTGAGGGGCTCGACTTGCCCGAGGTGTCGCTCGTCGCCATTCTGGACGCGGACAAAGAGGGCTTTCTCCGCTCCGGTACCTCATTGATCCAGACGATCGGTCGAGCCGCCCGCAATGTCTCGGGACAGGTGCACATGTACGCCGACAAGATCACCCCTTCGATGCAGCACGCGATTGACGAGACCAACCGGCGCCGTGCCAAGCAGATCGCTTACAACACCGAGCATGGCCTCGATCCCAAGCCGCTGCGGAAACGGATCGGCGACATCACCGAGATGTTGGCTCGCGAGGTCGCCGACACGGCCGAGTTGCTGGGTGGCTCCGGTCGCACCCAGAGCCGGGGGAAGGCGCCAGTTCCCGGGCTCGGTTCAAAGATGTCCGATGTCGGCCGTCATGCGGCCGATCTCGCCAACTTGCCGAGTGCGGATCTCGCTGACTTGATCGGGCAACTCACCGACCAGATGCAGGCTGCAGCCGCCGACCTGCAGTTCGAGGTTGCCGCACGGCTCCGTGACGAGATATCTGAGCTCAAGAAGGAGCTCAGGGGGATGCGCGAGGCAGGAGTTCCTGGGTAGGACAGAATGTGCCGTCGGCCCCCAGCGGCTGACGGCTTTGCATCTGGTCCTCGCAGTCTCACCCCTGCTGTCAAAGGAGTGCAGTGCAGATCGACGGCACTCTCTGGGCGGTCACCCTGGTGGCCCTCGTCGCGGTCTTCACGCTCGACTTCTTCCTGGCCGTACGCAAGCCTCATGCGGTTTCGATGCGTGAGGCGTCGCTCTGGACCGCCTTTTATGTCGCGGCGGCGATCGCGTTCGGTCTGTTCATCGCCGCCGAGTTCGGCGGACAATACGCCGGCCAGTTCTACGCGGGCTGGCTGACCGAGTACTCGCTCTCGGTCGACAACCTCTTTGTCTTCGTGATCATTATGTCGCGCTTTCGGGTTCCGAGGCAGAGTCAGCAGTTCGTCTTGCTGGTGGGCATCGCGCTCGCTTTGGTCATGCGGGCGGGATTCATCGTTCTGGGCGCAGCCGCCATAACCCGGTACTCATGGGTGTTCTACATATTCGGGGCGTTCTTGATCTATACCGCCTACAACCTCGCTCGACACGACGAGGAGAAGAGTGGGGAGTTCCGCGAGAACCGGGTGATCGGCTGGGTGCGAGCAGTCCTGCCGACGACGGAGCAGTACGACGGCAACAACCTGAGAACGGTGGTCGACGGCCGACGACTCTTCACGCCGATGTTGGTCGTCATGGTGGCCATCGGAACCACCGACCTGCTCTTCGCGCTCGACTCGATCCCGGCGATCTTCGGGCTCACCAAAGAGCCCTACCTGGTCTTCACTGCTAATGCATTCGCTCTGATGGGACTCCGTCAGCTCTACTTCCTCCTCGGTGGGCTGCTCGATCGACTGGTCTTCCTCAGCATCGGGTTAGCCGTGGTGCTCGGCTTCATCGGGGTCAAACTGATCCTGGAGGCGCTCCACACCAACTCGCTCCCCTTCATCAATGGCGGGGAGCCGGTGCCGTGGGCCCCTGAGATCCCAGTGACGGTGAGCCTAGGAGTGATCGTGACCGTCCTGGTGGTCACCGCCGTTGCCAGCCTGGCGCACACTCGCAGCACGGGCGGCACCAACTAACCCACGAAGCACAGTTCGCATGTCCCTGGTATCGTAGGAGACATGGATGTACCCCTCTGGGCGTGGGCTGCCACGGTCGCGTTGGTTCTTGTGCTGCTTGCCTTCGATTTCGTCGTTGGGCGTAACCCCCACGAGGTCTCGATGCGGGAGGCCACCCTCTGGTCACTCTTCTACGTCGGCGTCGCACTCACCTTCGGTGTGGTGGTCTGGACCCAGGCTGGAGCTGACTACGGCACCCAGTACTACGCGGCGTGGCTGGTGGAGAAGAGCTTGTCGGTCGACAACCTCTTCATCTTTGTGATCATCTTCGCCAAGTTCGCGGTACCGAGCGTGCTGCAGCAGCGAGCGCTCCTGATCGGGGTAGCGCTCGCGCTGGTCCTGCGCACGATCTTCATCGCCGTGGGCGCCGCTGCGCTCACGTACTTCGCGTTCACGTTCGTGATCTTCGGCCTCTTCTTGATCTGGACCGCCGTGCAGCTCTACCGCCATCGCAACGAGGACGCCGAACTCGACGACAACGCTGTGCTGCTTTTTGCCCGACGGCGGCTGAACATCACCGACGACTACCACGGCAACAAACTGCGAATCACCAAGGATGGAATTCGATTCTGGACCCCCATGGCGCTCGTCCTCGTTGCGATCGGATCCACCGATCTGCTGTTCGCCCTTGACTCGATCCCGGCAACCTTCGGGGTCACCCAGGTGCCGTTCCTGGTCTTCGCTGCCAATGCCTTTGCGCTCCTCGGTCTCCGCGCGCTCTTCTTCGTGCTGCACAACCTCTTGGACAAGCTGATCTACCTCGCTGTTGGGCTGTCGATCATCCTCGGCTTCATTGGAATCAAGCTCATCGTCACCTTCGTCCATGAGGTCGTCCCTGAGGTGCCCAAGATCCCGACGGCCGCCTCGCTGGTGTTCATCTTGGTCACACTGACGGTCACCACGATTGCCAGCCTGGTGAAGGCACGTCGAGACCCGTCTGCGCGTGCCCACAGTGGGGCTCTGCATGGTCACAAAAAACATGCTGAGGCGGGCGACGGCGCGTCCGGATGACGCGGCAGTAGTAGGGCACGGGTGGCCTTCGGGTTCCAGAGTCAATCCGTGCCGCTGCCCACTTCGTCGTCGGTGCCCAGAAGTCGGGAACGACACCCTGCATGATCTCCTCGGACAGTTGCCGGATGCCTCGATGTCCGACCCGAAAGAGCCGCACTTCTTCGACAAGCACCTCTCCCAGGGCCCGGACTGGTACGCACAACAGTTCCGACCTGAACCCGAACACGTTGCGTAAGGAGAGTCCACCTTCTTTTACCTATACACGGACCGGGCTCGAGAAGCGATGGTCGACGCGTTGCCCTCGGCACGGTTCGTCGCGATCCTGCGCGAGCCGGTCGCCGGGGCCCACTCGCATAACTGGTTCGCGCGCTGCAAGGGCAAAGAGTCGCTGGGCGGCTTCGCTGAAGCGGTTGCAGCCGGCCAGAGCGGCCGGCCAAGAGCAAGGATGGCCAGCCGGCTGCCGTTTCGTACCTGCACAACGGCCACTACCTCCGACAGCTGACGGCCCTTGAAGCGCGCGTCGGGCGGAACCGGATCCTCGTCCACCTGATGGACGAGCTAAGGGCTGATCCCAGGGGGTTCTGTGTAGTACCTGCAGCGTCCTGGGGCTGGACCCCGCCGGTGCCGATGGCGTCGGACTGCGATCGAGCAACACCTTCTGGGAGCGCACCATCAATAGCGCAGACGGGCAGTTGAAGGAGCACCTGCAGCGAAGTAACGTCGAGATGTCTAGGGACGGTTTTCCCCCATTGACCTTCAGCTGTACGCCGAGCTCCGCATCCGTTGCGCGGCGAGAAGTTAGACCTGCCGGAGTGGCTCGGACGCGATCTGCCCGGGTGGATGTAGGTCGCGCACCTCTACCAACCCCGCTGCCGCCACTCGTCCAGATGCGGCCGTTCGGTTCCGAGGGTCGAGTCGTTGCCGTGTCCGGGGTAGAACCATGTCTCATCGGGGAGCCGGGCGAAGACCCGCTTACTGACGTCGTCGATGAGCTGAGCGAACGTCTCGGGTGTCGTCTTTCCAACACCCCCAGGGAACAGGCTGTCGCCGGTAAAGAGGTGCGGCGGTCCGTCCGGGTTGTCGTAGAGGAGTGCGATGCTGCCCGGTGTGTGTCCACGCAGGTGAATCACGTCAAGGGTGACGTCTCCCACCCGAACCGTGCCGCCGTCCTCGACGAGAACATCTGTGGCTACCGGCAGTTCTGGGGCATCCAGCGGATGTGCGATCGTCGTTGGTCGAGTGGCGCCTACCACGGCGGGGAGGGCTTGCCAGTGGTCGCCATGACGGTGGGTGGTCACAACGCTTTCCAGGCCATCGTCGCCAACGAGGGCGGTCAGGACCTCCGGTTCGTCCGCGGCGTCGACCAGCATCTGCGCTCCTGATCGCCGACAGCGCAGCAGATAGCAGTTGTTGTTGTAGGGACCGACGGCAACCTTGCTGATGATGAGTGCTGGCAGCTCGCGCACCTGCGCTGGGCCACCAACGACCACGTTTCCGGTGTACGACATCGGTTCCTCCTGGTGGGTCGGGGTCACACCCAGGTGGGGGCGACGGGGAGCGGTGCCTCATCAGAGGTATGGAGCGGCCCGTGCGGTCGCCCCAGCAGCCAGGCGAGCAGATCGGCCTCAGTGCCGACCAGGTCAGGGCCGGACGCGCCGACCTCCCAGCAGCGGCCGGAGTCGACCGACCGGAGCATCCGGGCTGGTACCTCACGCTTGCTCAGGAAGAAGGGTGCGAGCTGACCGAAGGTGCGGATGGTGAAGGGCTCGGTCCAGTCGACAGGCTGGTACTCAGCTGCCAGGTCGACGCGGTGGATTTCGATCTCTCGAATCCGAATGGCTGCCAGGTCGGACGAGCTCACGGCTGCCCCTGATCCGAGCAGCACCGTGCGGGCCATGATCGGCTCATGCAACGTTGCCAGTCGAGCCGTGAGCGCCTCGGCGCCGGTATGGACGTCCTGGACGAGGTCGGGCCAGGGCAGGGCGGCCCGCCGCTCGATCTCGCTGGCACGGTCCTCTGGGGTCGGATACATGGGTGTCTCGATGCCAGCCTCGGCCCAGTCGCAGAGGTTGATCTGCCCGTAGGCGTTTCCGGCCAGATGGGCCACCAGATGGGCCCGCGTCCAGCCAGACAGACCCGATGACTGAGCTGCCCAATCGGCGTCGCGGCCAGCGAGGTCAGCGGTGAGGCAGACTTCGGCGGTGGCGAGTTCGGTCAGATGTGTGAGGGGTACGGCAAGGCCCATGCTTTGACGCTACCGGCCGACCTTCCGGCTTCAGGAAGCACCTGTCAGTTGGTCTGGTTAGGCTGACGACACCCCAAGGCGCGGCCCCCAGCTGCCGCCGACGGCTCCAGAGACCAAGCCTGCAACACCCGAGCACTGAGGATGGCGCGTGGTTGACCGGCTGATCGTGCGCGGAGCGCGCGAACACAACCTCAAGGACGTCTCTCTTGACCTGCCGCGAGATGCCCTAATCGTCTTCACCGGGCTCTCCGGCTCTGGCAAGTCGAGCCTGGCTTTCGACACGATCTTCGCCGAGGGGCAGCGCCGCTACGTCGAGAGCCTGTCCGCGTACGCCAGGCAGTTCCTCGGCCAGATGGACAAGCCAGATGTCGACTTCATCGAGGGCTTGTCGCCAGCGGTCTCCATCGATCAGAAGTCCACCTCCCGCAACCCCCGGTCGACCGTGGGAACCATCACCGAGGTCTACGACTATCTTCGGCTTCTCTACGCACGCATCGGTCATCCGCACTGCCCCGTGTGTGGTGATCCCATTGCCCGGCAGACGCCGCAGCAGATCGTCGACCAGGTTCTGGCGCTCGAACAGGGTTCCCGGTTCCAGGTTCTTGCGCCGGTCGCGCGAGGGCGCAAAGGGGAGTACCTCGACCTCTTCCGCCAGCTGCAGGGGCAAGGCTATGCCCGGGCTCGCGTCAACGGAACGGTCTACGCGCTCGGCGAGGTGCCCAAGCTCAACAAGCAGAAGAAGCACACGATCGAGGTGGTCGTTGACCGACTCGCGGTGAAGGCATCGTCCAAGCAGCGACTGACCGACTCGGTCGAGACCGCCCTTGGTCTGGCCGGCGGTCTGGTTGTGCTGGAGTTCGTCGACCTCCCCGAGGACGACCCCGATCGGGAACGCACATTTTCCGAGCACCTGGCCTGCACGCGCGACGGGCTCTCGTTCGACGAGCTCGAGCCACGATCCTTCTCGTTCAACAGCCCTTACGGTGCGTGCCCGGACTGCCACGGGCTTGGCACGCAGATGGAAGTTGACGAAGAGCTGCTTGTCCCAGACCCCGGGAAGTCGCTGGCGCAGGGCGCCATCTCGCCGTGGACGGGGGCGCACACCAGCCAGTACTTCACGCGCCTCCTCGAATCGCTCGCTGACGAGATGGGTTTCGATGTCGACCGGCCATTTGGCAAGTTGCCGCTGAAAGTGCGGCGGGCCGTGCTGCACGGGGTCGACGAGCAGGTGCATGTCCGGTACAAGAACCGCTACGGTCGGCAACGCTCGTACTACGCCACCTTCGAAGGAGTCGTTCCCTATGTGAAGCGCCGCCACTTCGAGGCCGAGACCGACACCTCGCGGGAACGATTCGAGGGGTACATGCGACAGATCCCCTGCGGCTCCTGCGAAGGCTCCCGGCTCAAGCCGATCGCCCTCGCCGTCACGTTGGGTGGGCGTTCCATTGCGAGCGTTGCTGCCCTGCCGATCGGTGACGCGGCTGACTTCTTGCGCAGCCTCGAGCTGTCCGTTCGGGAAGAGCAGATTGCCGTGCGGGTGCTCAAGGAGGTCAACGAGCGGCTGCGGTTCTTGATCGACGTCGGACTGCACTACCTCACCCTCGACCGCGCTGCCGGAACACTGGCTGGAGGTGAAGCCCAGCGCATCCGCCTCGCGACCCAGATTGGCTCTGGACTGGTCGGTGTCCTCTACGTGCTGGACGAGCCGAGCATCGGCCTCCACCAGCGGGACAACCACCGGCTGATCCAAACTCTGGTTCGACTTCGCGATCTCGGCAACACCCTGATCGTCGTTGAGCACGATGAGGACACCATCCGTGCCGCTGACTGGGTCGTCGACATCGGCCCTGGCGCCGGTGAGCATGGCGGACAGGTGGTGGTATCGGGAACTGTCGACGACCTGCTCGCCAGTGGCGACTCGATGACGGGTGCCTACCTCGCCAAGCGGCTGGAAATCGAGACGCCGGCAGTTCGGCGTCCCCTCACACCCAAGCGCGAGATCGTCGTGCACGGTGCCCGCGAGAACAACTTGCAGGACGTCACGGTGGCTTTTCCCCTCGGCGTGCTCACTGTGGTCACCGGCGTGAGCGGGTCGGGTAAGTCGACGCTCGTCAATGACATCCTCTATGCGTCCCTCGCGCGCCACGTCTACTCGGCACGCACCGTGCCAGGGCGGCACACCAAGGTCACTGGGCTTGAGCACATCGACAAGGTTGTTCACGTCGATCAGAGCCCGATCGGCCGGACGCCGCGGTCCAACCCTGCCACCTACACCGGTGTCTTCGACCACGTCCGCAAGCTCTTTGCGAACAGCCCCGAGTCGAAGGTCCGCGGGTACCAGCCCGGCCGCTTCTCGTTCAACGTCAAGGGCGGACGGTGCGAAGCGTGTACCGGTGATGGAACGATCAAGATCGAGATGAACTTCTTGCCGGACGTCTACGTACCCTGCGAGGTCTGCCACGGCGCCAGGTACAACCGCGAGACGCTCGAGGTGCACTTCAAAGGCAAGACGATCGCCGAAGTCCTCGATATGCCCATCGAAGAGGGATTGGAGTTCTTCGCTGCGATTCCCGCGATTGCACGGCACCTTCAGACGTTGACGGACGTGGGCCTGGGCTACGTCCGGCTCGGGCAACCGGCACCGACCCTCTCTGGTGGCGAGGCGCAACGGGTGAAGCTCGCTGCTGAGCTTCAGAAGCGGTCGACCGGGCGCACCGTCTACGTTCTCGATGAGCCCACAACGGGTCTGCACTTTGAGGACATTCGAAAACTCCTGGGAGTTCTGGGCAGGTTGGTGGACGCCGGGAACTCGGTGATCGTGATCGAGCACAATCTCGATGTCATCAAGACCGCCGACTGGCTCATCGACCTGGGCCCGGAGGGCGGGTCCGGGGGAGGGCTGATCGTGGCTGTTGGCACTCCAGAGCAAGTGGCTGCCGTGGCCGAGAGCCATACCGGCTCATTCCTCGCCGACCTCGTCACGCCCGAGAAACCCCAGCTGAAGCGAGCTCGCCGCAAGGCGCGGTAGGTCGGGCGACGCGCCGGGTCGGCGCAGGGCGCGCCAGGTGGGGGCGCGCCTGGTCTTTCTCATTCGGTGGTGAGTGGGTCGGGTGGGGGGAGGGGGCTGTGGTGGGTGGTGAGCCGTTGGGGGTGGGTGAAGGTGATGGTGTTGTTGGCTCCGTCGGGGCTGGTGGTGATGGTCCAGTGGCCGTCGTGGACGGCGCGGT
>JAJAYZ010000097.1 GCA_027118455.1 Actinomycetes bacterium | reverse complement strand
CTACCTTCGTTTGGCCGCGGTCTACCGATGTTTTGCGCCCCCCCAAGACTTCGAGTCCGATACCACCTTGCCCCGCGCCGCGCGTCAACCGCTCGGCGTCGAACCACCGACGTAACCCCAACCCGACCAACCGACTATTACCCCGTTTGTTCTCTGTCCACCAGGAGGAGCAGTACCGATGACCGAAGCCGCACCAGAAGCCCAGCAGGGCAGCCTCTCGTCCGACGACCGCCCCGAGGTGGTCCGCCGCGGGCTCGCCATCGAGCGCATCTACACGACGCCAGGCGTCCACCCGTACGACGAGGTCACCTGGGAGCGACGCGACGTCGTCCAGAACAACTGGAAGACCGGCGAGGTCGTCTTCGAACAGCGCGGGGTCGAGTACCCACACTTCTGGTCGGTCATCTCCTCCACGATCGTCACCACCAAGTACTTCCGCGGCGCGGTGGGCAGTGACACCCGCGAGTGGTCGCTGCGTCAGCTGATCGACCGCGTCGTTCTCACCTACCGCAGGGCTGGCGAGCAGTACGGATACTTCGCCAGTCCCGGTGACGCGGAGATCTTCGAGCACGAGCTCACCTACGCACTGCTCCACCAGGTCTTCAGCTTCAACTCGCCGGTCTGGTTCAACGTGGGAACCCCGGCTCCGCAGCAGGTCAGTGCCTGCTTCATCCTCGCTGTCGACGACTCGATGACATCGATCCTCAACTGGTACCGCGAAGAGGGAATGATCTTCAAAGGTGGCTCTGGTGCCGGCCTCAACCTCTCGCGGATCCGCTCCAGCAAAGAGCTGCTCTCCTCCGGCGGCACCGCCTCGGGTCCGGTCTCGTTCATGCGCGGGGCTGACGCGTCTGCCGGAACGATCAAGTCGGGGGGCGCCACGCGTCGTGCGGCCAAGATGGTCGTCCTCGACATCGACCACCCCGACATCGAAGAGTTCATCGACACCAAGGCCCGCGAAGAGCACAAGATCCGGGCGCTCCGCGACGCCGGCTTCGACATGGACCTCGGCGGCAAGGACATCGCCAGCGTCCAGTACCAGAACGCCAACAACTCGGTCCGCGTCAGCGACGAGTTCATGCGCGCCGTCGAAGAGCGCACCGAGTTCGGTCTTCGCGCCCGCGCGGACGGCTCGGTCATCGAGACGGTCGACGCCAAGGGCCTCTTCGACAAGGTCGCCGAAGCCGCCTGGCAGTGCGCCGACCCCGGTATCCAGTACGACGACACGATCAACGACTGGCACACCTGCCCGGAGTCCGGCCGCATCACCGCGTCCAACCCCTGCAGCGAGTACATGCACCTCGACAACTCCTCGTGCAACCTCGCTTCGCTGAACCTGATGAAGTTCCTTCGCGACGACGACACTTTCGACGCACCGACCTTCGCCAAGGTGGTCGAGCTCGTCATCACCGCGATGGACATCTCCATCTGCTTCGCCGACTTCCCGACCGAGGCGATCAGCGACACCACGCGTCAGTTCCGCCAGCTCGGCATCGGCTACGCCAACCTCGGTGCGCTGCTGATGGCGTCGGGTTTGCCTTACGACTCCGATGCGGGCCGCGCGGTCGCTGGCTCGATCACGTCGCTGATGACCGGAACCGCCTACAAGAGGTCAGCAGAGCTCGCCGCTGTCGTCGGCCCCTACGAGGGCTACGCCCGAAATGCTGACGCGCACAAGCGAGTCATGCGTAAGCACGCAGCAGCCAACGATGTGGTGCGTACGCACTCGCCGCTCGACAAGGACGTGCACACCGTCGCCACGCAGGTGTGGGCCGACGTCATCGCGCTCGGTGAGCAGAACGGCTACCGCAACTCCCAGGCATCGGTCTTGGCTCCGACCGGAACCATCGGTCTGATGATGGACTGCGACACCACTGGTATCGAGCCTGACTTGGCGCTGGTCAAGTTCAAGAAGATGGTGGGTGGCGGATCACTGCAGATCGTCAACAACACCGTGCCGCGTGCGCTGCGCAAGCTCGGCTACACCGAGGAGACGATCGAGGCGATCGTCGAGCACATCGCCCAGCACGGCAACGTGATTGACGCGCCAGGGCTCAAGCCAGAGCACGAATCCGTCTTCGACTGCGCGATGGGTGCGCGAACTATCTCGGCGATGGGGCACGTGCGGATGATGGCTGCGGCGCAGCCGTTCCTGTCCGGCGCGATCTCCAAGACGGTCAACATGCCCGAGACGGCGACCGTCGAAGAGATCGAGGAGGTCTACTTCCAGGGCTGGAAGTTGGGTCTGAAGGCGCTGGCTATCTACCGCGACAACTGCAAGGTGGGCCAGCCGCTCTCGGATGCCAAAGGCACCAGCAGGGACAACGGCGTCAAGGCCGAAGAAGCCAAAACTGAGCCGGTGATCGAGTACCGACCCACCCGCAAGCGGTTGCCGAAGAACCGTCCGGCCATGACCACCTCATTTACCGTTGGCGGGGCCGAGGGCTACATGACGGCCTCGCGTTACCCCGACGACGGCCTCGGCGAGATCTTCCTGAAGATGTCCAAGCAGGGTTCGACCCTCGCGGGAATGATGGACGCCTTCTCAATTGCGGTCTCCATCGGCCTGCAGTACGGGGTCCCGCTCGAGACGTACGTGAAGAAGTTCGTCAACATGCGCTTCGACCCGGCAGGGCTGACTGACGACGCCGATGTCCGGATGGCGCAGTCGATCATGGACTACATCTTCCGGCGCCTAGCGCTCGACTACCTGTCTTACGACAGCCGTGCTGGGCTCGGCATCTACACCGCCGACGAGCGGACCCGATACGTCGAGACTGGTTCCTACGAGCAGGACGAGGTCTTGGGGTCGGGTGAGGCGGTCGCTGCCGAGCTCGAGACGCTCGCGCAGTCCGCTCCGGTCACCGAGGCGCCACAGGTTGATCCAGAAGAGGTACCAGCTGCCTCGGCAGCGGTGGCAGCGGCACACAGCTCGACCGAGCTGCTCGAGGCGCTGCAGGGCACCGCGTCAGACGCTCCGATGTGCTTCACGTGCGGCACCAAGATGCGTCCCGCTGGCTCGTGCTTCGTCTGCGAAGGGTGTGGCGCCACCAGCGGCTGCAGCTGATGTGAAGTGACGCAGGTTTGTCCCACGGTTTTGCGTGATTCTGTCCCGGATTGCGCGCGGGACATGCGTTGTACTTTCCAACCAGTAAGTTCAACGCGTATAACTGGAGCCGGTCCCTCGCCTGTTGGTGAGGGACCGGTTTCGTCTTGATGTTGGTGACAGCGAATGGGCGACCCGACGCTGCTCCCGGTCGGCCCGCACCTGGCCGGCGACGACTCCTCTCCTGTCTACGAACAACTTCTGTGCGAGTGCCTTGCCGCTCGGCTGACGTCAGTGGGCGAGGAAGATGTCGTACTCCGCGCAGTTCGCGGGGACTGTGACGCCCCCGACCTCGTATGGACCTGGTTTCACAGTCGTGTCCGAGTGCTCGAGCACGAAACCCCCACCCACCTCAACGTCGTCACCCAGCGCGAAGGTGCCGTAGTCGGGAATGCTGATGGTCAATGGGCTCTCGTCAGTGACGCGGGTGCCGTGCGGCCACACAATGACGTTGCCGCTGGCCCCAAGACATCCACCGACGACCTCGACGCGCCCACCACCGCGAGCATCCATCCCATCGCCAGTTCGTTTCGAGACGAGCACGGCGGTGTCGCCAACGGTTATGGTCTGGCCCGAGCAGCTACTAAGAAGGACCCCGAGGGCGAGCGCAGCGACCGGGGCGAGACAGGCGCGGAATCTGTGCCACATCTCGCACTGCCTTTCTCTTGAACCTGCCAACGCATCAGAGTCACTAAGTACCGAACGCGTCGGTTCCGTCGCTGAACACTGTGTCGCGGCCACCGCAATTGTCACACATCCCGCTGACTCTGACGGGGTAATTGTTCGTTGGTGCCTGAAGCGGATCTTCGGGACCGATCAGCAGAACGTGTCACCTGCGCACCCCACGTTCTGGATCCTCTTGTGAAAACGCCCAAAGTAGACAGAATGTCCCGGACGCAAGATGGCGGGTCAGACCACCGTGACTTCACAGTTGGCTGGCTCCGTCCTCAACCAGAGCGTGGTGGTTTGCCGGGGGGCCGGGGGCCCGG
>JAJAYZ010000096.1 GCA_027118455.1 Actinomycetes bacterium | reverse complement strand
GAACAGTGGTGGCATCGGGATGCTCGTGACGCTCCTAGTGCGGGCCAACCGACAGCAGCAGAAGCTGGCTGCCGTCGGCCTCAGCGCCCACTACCGGCAGATCTTCGAGCTGACCCGCCTCGATGAGGCGATCGCACTGCACGCAGATGCAGCAACCGCACTTGCAAGTGCGTAACGAGGAGGAACGATGACCACTCCAGGTGCCAATGACCCTGGCAGTCCGCGCGATGCGGGTAACTGGGCAACCAAGGTCGACCGACTCGCTGCACCCGACGAGAAGTCAAAGGTCGGGTACAACATCACCGGCAAGAAGGTCACCGGTCCGCAGCAGGGTTTCGGTCGGTTGTGGCAACGCACGTACTCGACGAACGTCGGATCAGTGGTCGGCGCGCGGGCGCTCATCAGCGACTGGAAGGTCAACTTCGGTGACTACTGGCCCCCTGGCAGCGTCTTCCATAACAGCCTGACGGGGATTGAACCCGGTGCCGTAACACCGATCGAGGTGGGCATCTCCAGCCACGGGCCCAAGCTGGCCACCGGGATCTTGGTGATCTACGCCGACGAGGAGTCCTTCACCTTCATGACCCCCGAGGGGCACATGTTCGCCGGCATGATTACGTTCTCGGCTGAAGAGGACGCCGGTGAGACTTGCGTGGAGATCAAGATCCTGATCAGACCCAACGACCCCATCTGGGAGTTGGCCTGGCCGGTCGCTCGTCGCAAGGAAGACGAGTTCTGGATGGGAACGCTCACGAACTTGGCAGCCCACTACGGGATCAGCGACGCCGTCGTGACTGAGGCGACGGTCTGTGTGGACCCCAAACGGCTGTGGGCGAACTGGCGGAACGTCTGGCACAACTCAGGCATCCGCTCCGGGATCCACATCGTGACAGCGCCGATCAGGATGCTTCGCCCTCAGCGCTCAAGCGAGTAGGACTTCAGTCTTGGGCAGTCGAGAAAGCTCTCGCAGGGTCGTGGTGGTGACGATCTCGGTCCTCACGACCATGGCGTTGCTCTCTGGCCTCGTGTGGAACTTGATGCTCGAGCTGGGGCTCGTCCGCGCACAGGGCGCTTACCCCAGCAACGATGCATGGTGGGGCGTCGCCTGGATCATCCTGACGGGTCCGGTCGGCGCAACCATGGTGGACAGCGGGCGCCCGAACCCGCTCGCAGTTGATGGACTTGCGGGAGTCAGCCGGTGGTTTGTCGAGGGTCCTGGGTTCATCATCGTTCCCTCGCTTGTAATCGCGACGTTGGTCAGCCAGTTTCTCCGCTGGCGGCGAAGCCGTGGTGTGGTTCGCATGCAGTATCGATGGTTCATCGCGGGTGTACTCCTCGCCCTCCTCGCTATCGGACTCTCAGGCTTGCTGGCACCCAGCGGCGACGAGAACGTGATCAACGGGTTCGGTCTCGTAAACGTACTGTGGGTGGTCCCGATGAATGCGGTGGCCGTGGCCATTGGCATCGCCGTGAGCCGAAATCACGTCTACGAGCTGAACCGCGTAATGAGTCGCTCTGTCTCCTACTCGGTGGTCACGGTTTCCTTGGTTGCTGTCTACGTCGCAGTGGTTGCCTCAGCCACCGCGGTGCTTTCCAGTTCCTCCAATATCGCGGTCGCGCTGGGTACCTTGACCGTGGCCGCACTATTTCGACCAATCCTTCTGCGCGTCCGGGTCTCTGTTGATCGTCGGCGCAATCGGGAGCGGTACGACGGCCAACTGGCGGTAGAGCGGTTTGCCGGACGGCCGCGGCACGAGGTGCATCCCGCGGTCGTCTCGAACGAACTCATGGCGACTCTCGAGGAAACGGCCCGCCGAAGCGCCGTGGTGCTCTGGACCCGGGAGCCGATCTCATGACTCAGGTGGCGATCCAACGATTCTGCTGGTGGGTTCTGGTGATCGCGATTGGCGTGATCCTGACCATGACGTTCGTCTTCAAGAATCAGTACGTCGCGAACGACATGCCCTTCGTTGCCTGGTTCGCATACGTGCCTGCGGGGGCCGTCGTCTCGTGGCGTCGACCCGGAAACGCGCTTGGCTGGATCTTCCTGCTGGTCGGGCTGACCGCGGCGATGGGCGCTCTTGTTCTGGTCGGCGAGACAGCTGCGCTGGAGCAGGGTGAGCCCCTGGCCCGGTGGGAGCTTATGTCCGCGTGGTTCTCGGACTGGATCGGCTTTCCGCTGATCCTGCTCTCAACGACCTTCACATTCCTGCTGTACCCAGACGGACTGTCGTCCGCGCGCTGGCGCCCGGTCCTCTGGTTGGCGTCGGGTCTCCTGGTGTTCAGCGTGGTGGCAGGGGCGTTCCAGCCCACGGTATGGGTGGAGGTTTCCGGCTCGGGTGCCCCTGGGTATGAGGTCGAGAATCCGTACGCACCCATGCTCGAGTCACCCGATAGGACCTTCTGGCTATTCCTCATGCTTTTGGTGTGGTGCACGCTGGCGGCCGTTTGGTCCGCGGTGCGTCGCGCCTGGAAGTCGTCAGGAGTTGAGCGCCTGCAGATGCGGTTGTTTGCGTTCGCGATAGTGCTCCTTCTTGGGGCGCTCTGGCCAGCGCTGTACCTGTCGGAACACGGGCACTCACGGGAGCGATTCATCCTCTTGTCGGTGGCCATTGCGCTCATACCGATCTCTTGCGGCGTGGCGGTGATGCGCTACCACCTCTACGACATCGACCGGATCATTGGACGCACCACCGCCTACGTGCTCGTCACCGGCGTGCCGCTTGGTGTGTATGCGCTGGTCGTGACGTCGTTGACCCGCCTGGTTCCGGAGTCGGGTTCGACGGGGCAGGCAGACTCGTGGGCGGTTGCGGTAGCGACCCTGGTTGCTGCTGGCTTGTTTCGACCGATGTTGAGGTGGGCGCGTCGGGTGGTGGACCGGAGGTTCAACCGTGAGCAGTTCGACGCTGAGCGTGCGGTGGGGGCCTTCGCTGTCAGGTTACGCGACGAGGTCGAGAGCGATGAGGTGCGTTCGGACTTGCTGACGGTCTTGGGGTCCACCGGGCAACCGGCGACGGCAGCCCTGTGGCTCAAGGAGCCGGCGGAGTGAGCACGCAGACAGCTCGGCGACTGATCTGGTGGACCCTTGTCGTCACCACGGTGGTGTCCTTCGGTAGTGCGCTCTTGCTGGGAAGAAGCTATACGAGTCCAGAGTTTGTCATCATTTCGTTTGCGATCTATGCCCTCGTTGGGGCTGTTGTCTCATGGCGGCGGCCGGAAAACCCCATGGGTTGGGTGTTCCTATGGATCGGGGTGCTCACGGGTCTGGCTGGACTATCCGGCGCTGGCGCCGAAATCGCCCTCGAGGAGGGGCTGCCGATCGCCTGGTGGGGCGTGCTGGCTGCATGGTTTGAGACCTGGTTCTGGTACCCGCTCTTCATCTTGTCTACGGCCGTGACTTTTCTGCTCTACCCGTCCGGGCTCCCGTCTCCGCGTTGGCGCCCCGTTCTGTGGCTGACCGTCTCTGCCACGGCGTTCGGCACGTTGCTCGTTGCACTTGCCCCAACGCTGCCGGTCGGGCAGACGAACCCCGATTCACCTGACTTCGATCCGAATTCCTTCTTCATCGGCAATCCCATTTCTCCAGAGATTGCCACTCAGCTTGGCGTCGCTGTTGAATCCTGGTGGCTCGCTGTACCCATGCTGGTGGTTGCTGCTTGTGGTCTTGCGGCAGTCGTATCCGCAGTCCTGCGCGCCAAACGAGCGACTGGTGTCGAGCGACAGCAGATGCGTCTGTTCGCCTTCGCTATCGCGATGATTCCCATTTACGTCCCGCTGTCAGCGATTCTGGGGTTTGACGACACCGCGGTGAACGACGTTGCCTTCGCCTTGGTGTTGGCCCTGGTTCCGACCGCCTGTGGTGTGGCCATCCTTCGCTACCACCTGTACGACATCGACCAGATCATTGGTCGGACCACGGCGTACGCATTGGTGACAGGAATGCTGTTGGCCGTGTACTCGGCCGTGGTGACGTCGTTGACCAGCTTGGTTCCCGAGTCGAGCTCCTCAGGAGAGCCAGACTCCTGGACTGTTGCCGTGGCAACGCTCGTTGCCGCTGGTCTTTTTCGTCCGGTGCTGGGATGGGCACGCAGAGTAGTGGCGCGGCGATTCAACCGCGAACAGTACGACGCTGGACTCGTGGTCGAGAGCTTTGCCCTCCGGCTTCGGGATGAAGTCGATACTCAGGAGGTGCGTGAAGACCTCCTGCACGTGCTCAGCCGCACGATGCAACCGCGCGTATCGGGTGTATGGCTGTCGGATCGGCATTCCGCATGATGAAGACATGGGCGGGCAGATTCTGCGGCATCGCGATTGTCGGCGCCGCTGTTGCCCTGCTGTTTGCCGCTGTGTTCTCGGGGACCGCGAGCTCCACATCGCTTGGTGTGGTCTTGGCGATGGTCCCCTGGATCGGTGTCGGGGCGTTCATCGTTGCGACGCGGCCGCTCAATCCCATCGGCTGGTTGTTCTGTGCGGTGGGACTGCTCTGGTTGTCAGGAGGAGTTGTCCTTGACTGGGCCTTAGGGGTCACGGATTCCGGTGACCCGATCTTTGCGTACGCGTCTTTGTACGTGGACAGTTACTGGATCCCGGCTATCGGCCTGCTGCCGGTGATAGTGATGCTCTTCCCCTCTGGACGGCTTCCCTCACCCGGCTGGCGGCCAGCCTTCGCACTGGTTGTGGCGGGTTTGATCATTGCCTTTGCTCGCGCCGCACTCGCCACGTCGGTGCAGGCCGGCGACAACGGCCCGGTGGTGGACAACCCCATAGGGCTTGACCCGGTCGGCATTGTGGCAAGCAGCGATGAGGTACCGATACTTATCTACCTTCTCGCTGCAGCCATCACCGCAGCGGTCTGCTTTGTGACTAGATTCCGACGTTCTGTGGGTGTGGAGCGCCAGCAGCTGAAGTGGATGGTCTTGGCCGCACCTGCGTTCGTTGCGGGCTGGGCCGTGGCGCCTTTCGCTGAGCCATGGCCGCTGCTGGCGACCGGGCTACGTGCCGTTTCCCTGGCGCTGATTCCCATAGCGGCTGGCCTGGCGATCACGCGATTCCACCTCTACGACGTGGACCGGGTGATCTCTCGGACCACGGCATACGCTTTGGTCACAGGCGTTCTGCTGGCTGTCTACACAGCAGTTGTCACGTCGCTGACGAGCCTGCTTCCGAGGTCCGGTTCCAGCGGTGAGCCTGACTCATGGGCGGTGGCTGTGGCGACCTTGGCTGCCGCTGCGGTGTTCCGTCCGGCGCTGAGGTGGGCTCAAACTGTGGTGGACCGCCGATTCAACCGGCAGCAGTACGACGCGGAGCTCGCTGTCGATGAGTTCGCCGTGTGGCTTCGAGGTGAGGCTGACGGTGCTGGCGTGCGACACCGGCTCATCACCGTCCTGGACGCGACGGTCCAGCCATCGGCCTGCGGTGTATGGCTGAAGGGGTCTGAGAGATGACGCGTGAACGGCTACGACGCGCGTTGTGGTGGGTGATGGTCGCCATGGCGCTGGCCGGCGTAGCGTTCATCTGGCCGATGAATGCCGAGGCCCAGAACCCCTTCTTTGTCATCCCCGTGGCGTCAAGCGCGATCGTGGGTGCAGTCTTGGCTCGGCGGAGACCAGAGAATCCCGTCGGCTGGGTGTTTCTGGGCGTTGGGGCGTTAGCTGGCGTTCTCACCGTCGCAGTGGTCCTGACCAGCTGGGGTGCTAGTTCTCCTGGAGCAGTCCCTTGGTGGGGAATGGCGGCCGCGTGGGTCGCCGGCTGGGCTTGGTACCCGTTGCTGTATCTAATGACGATCCCAACGCTCCTGCTCTTCCCCTCGGGCCTCCTCTCGCCCCGGTGGCGGATCGCGCTCTGGCTGCCAGTCGCTGCACTCCTCTGCGTCACCGCCATGGCCGCTACAGCGCCGTTCATCGTGGTTCAGTACGACGACTCGGGCCGCGTCCTGCGTGAAGTTGCCAATCCGCTCTCGCCGGGATTCATGGCCGGGTTCGATGCGCCCGAGGACACCGGCCTCTTTCAGTTTTTCATGCTCTTCTTCGTCGCCGGTTTGATCGCCGCAATCGTGTCCACGGGAACTCGAATCAAGCGCGCCCGAGGAGTTGAGCGGCTGCAGATGCGATGGTTCGGTTTCTCGGTCGCGATGTTCGTACCGCTGATCGGTCTTGAGGCGCGTTTCGTCGACAGTGGGATGCTTTGGATGTTGGTGGTGGAGGCGTTGGTCGTCGCTGCTGTGCCGGTCTCTTGCGGCATCGCCATCCTGCGTTACCGCTTGTATGAAATTGACCGCATCATCAGCCGCACCACGTCCTACGCGATCGTGACTGGAGCTTTGCTCACCGGCTACGCCGTCGTCGTGACAACGGTCACGCGACTCCTCCCGGAGTCTGGAAGCCTGGCCGTCGCATCGGCCACGCTTATGGTCGCAGCGGTTTTCCGTCCACTGCTGCATCGTGTTCGTCG
>JAJAYZ010000095.1 GCA_027118455.1 Actinomycetes bacterium | reverse complement strand
TTGTGCAACGCGCAGCTCTTGCTCGATGCGCTCACGCACTCGCGCTTCACCTTGCTGCTGACGCACCATCTGCCCCAGCCGCAGAGCCGGGGCGGCATAGCGCGCAAGCGTGTCGAGAAGGCGGCGGTCGTCGTGGGAGTAACCGCGCTCCGACAGCCGCTGTCCCAGGGCCAGCAGCCCCACCATCTCACCAGATGCCACGAGCGGAACCACCAGCTCAACACCTGAATCGCGCATATCCATGACGGCCGGTGAGTCTTGCGGCAACGTCGACACATCGACTGGCCCCGATGCCCCCTGAAGGAACGCCAATACCGGATCGTTCGGTGCGATATCGAGAGTGAGTGACTCCGTCTTCGAGGTCACCGGCTCTTCGGCCGGCGCCACCTCGTCGGAGTTGCTGGACCGGCGCCACCAACGCTGGGTTGCGGCTGTCCCCTGTGCGACTGGAGTCGGCGTCGCGGAACCCTCGGGCGGCGCCTGCGCCAGAGTTGGGGCCGCGACGTCAAGTTCGAGTGGCTGGACCACATCGCCTCCTGGTATTGAGCCCCCGTGCGGGGTTGGACCTTGGTACGGCTCGAGCATCGCGCACCTCCCGTTCCGAAAGCGTTACGGCAACGCCCAACCTTGGAGAGTTTGGACGCTAGCGCCGTCGGAAGCGTTACGGTTCCGACGTGAGCGAACTCCGGCTGCGGCTTTTCGGCGCCCCCGAACTCTCGGTGGCAGGATCCCCGATCACCTTCGATACCCGCAAGGCCCTTGCCCTCATCGCCTATCTCGCGGTGACGGGCCGACCCCAACGGCGCGAGAGCCTGGCCGCCCTCTTGTGGCCCGAGTCCGACCAGAGCAGGGCCAGAGCCTCGCTGCGCCGCACCCTGTCGGCGGCAGCCGGCGTTGGCCCGGCTCTATTGATCGGCCGTGGCGAGATCGAGCTCGACCGGAGCGAGAGCTGGATTGACGTCGTCGAGTTCGAGGCTCTCGCCGCCAGTGACGAGGCTATCTCGCTCAGGAGGGCGGCCGAGTTGGCTCCCGACCCCTTCCTGGCTGGATTCTCGTTGCGGGACAGCGCCGAGTTCGACGATTGGTCAGCCGCTACCAGCGATCGATTGCGCGAACGCTTGGTCAGCGTGCTGTCGCGGGTGGCCGACATCGAGATCTCGGCAGGTCGTCTCGAAGATGCCATCGAGGTAGCCCGTCAATGGGTGAAGCTCGACCCGCTCAGCGAGGGAGCACATCGCGAGCTCATGCGGCTTTACACGTGGACAGGTGAGCGACCAACGGCACTCAAGCAATACCGCCAATGTGTCCGCAACCTTGACCGAGAACTCGGCGTGGCTCCGCTGCCAGAGACGACTGCGCTCTACGACGACATCCGGGCCAACCGTCTCGATGCCCCGCTTCGGCCAGCGGCCACCGTCGACCAGGCGCCACCACCACCTCCACGCGGGGCGGAGTTACCTCTCACCCAAACAGTGGGCACGGGCGATGCAGATGCCCAAGCGCTTGTGACAGCTTGGAAGTCGGCTACGCCAGACGGAGCTGGTGCACTCCTCGTCGGTGCACCGGGGCTGGGACGGACTACGCGCTCTGCTCAACTCCGTAGTGCCGTCGAGGAGGCCGGCGGCGGTGCCATCTCGCTTCGCGGTCACGCCGCCGAACTTGGGCTGGCCTACGCAACAATCCTCGACCTCACCAAGGCACTCTCCGAACGCGAACCCGAAGTCGCCGACTCCCTTGCTGCTGTCGGGCAAGCAGTCGAGTCACCGGGCCAACGAGTACGGCTTTTCGACGTCGTACGCGATGCCATCAGTCGAGCCCTGAATGGGCCAGTTCCCGGTCTCCTCGTCATCGACGACGCTCACTGGCTGGACCCCACGTCCTCTGACCTCCTGGGTTATCTGCTGCGGCGACCACCGTTGGGCGTACTCGTTCTCGCAACGGTGCGAAGCGAGGCGTTCGAAGGGTCCCGACTCGATGAGGTCGCGACTATCGTGACGTTGAAGGAGTGGGACGCCGAACAGACCAGGCAAGCACTCGGCGCACTCAATGCCGAGTCCATCGATCCAAGTGAGGCTTTCCGCCGCACGGGTGGCAACCCACGGCTCTTGGCCGAGTATATCTTGGCCTCCCGTGAAGTCGGCGGGTCTCCCTCAGGTCAACTGCACGAGCTGGTCGGCACCCGCCTGAACAACGCACCTGCGGCCACGCGCCAGACCCTAGGCGCCACCGCCGTCATCGGTACCGTGGCTGACCCAGATCTCATCCGTCAGGTCAGTGGACGCGATGAGTTCGAGACCGTCCAGTCCCTCGAGGACGCGGTCTCACGCGGTCTGCTCGTCGAGGACCCCGAACGGCACGGCTACGACTTCCCGCACGACGCCCTGCGCGACATGGTCAGCGAACGAATTGGGTTGGCTCGCCGACGCCTGCTCCATGGCCGTGCGGCGGATGCACTCGTGCGCCAACACAGCGCTGACGGAGGAGGTGCTCCGGCCGGTCGGGTCGCCAGACACTTAGCTTTCGCAGGTCGAGAACAAGAGGCACGGGAGTGGTACTGGGCCGCGGCGCAGCAGTCCATCACCCTGTACGCACATCGCGAAGCGCTCGAAGCCCTTCGATCGGCGCTCGCGCTCGGCCACGACCCGGCTGTCAACCATGCCGCGACCGGGGACGCGCTCACCTCGCTGGGCAGGTACGACGATGCGATTACCGCATACGAGAAGGCCGCAGCTGCCACCCCCATTGATGACCAGAACGAACTGGCCGTCATCGAGCACAAGTTGGCCGAGGTGCACGACCGGCTGGGCGATTGGGATGTTGCGCGCGCTCACCTGGACAGCGCCGCCGAGCTTCTCGAACCCCGGGGCGGACTCGCCATGCGCGCCCAGGTCGCCGCCGACCTTGCCCTGGTGAGCTATCGCCAGAGTGACCCAGGAGCAGAGAAGGTCGGCGAGCAAGCGCTGCACCTCGCTGTCGAGAGTGGCGACCCCGTCTCGATGTCTCAGGCCAAGAACGTGCTGGGTGTGCTGGCATGTGCCAAAGCTGACTTCGACACAGCTGTCGGCTACCTCCGAGAAAGCAAGGACGAAGCGCACTCTGCCGGCAGCACCGAGCTTGAGGTAGCTGCGTTGAACAACCTCGCCAGGCTCTATGCGCAAGAGGGCGCTATCGACAAGGCTCTCGGATCAGCTCAGGAGGCGCTGGAGCTAGGACTTGCTCAAGGCGATCTACACCGGGCGGCCGCGCTGCACGATCACGTTGCTGACCTCTATCACCGAGCCGGCCACCAGGCAGCCGCCATGGAGCACCTCAAGGCGGCCGCGGCCGCATTCGGTGCGGTCGACGAGGCACGGGCCCGACCCGAAGTGTGGAAACTGGTCTCCTGGTAGGCCGACGTGGCGGCTCGTCAGGCTTTCCATACCGCCACCGGTTACACCTGTACTTCGATCAGGCGATCCTGCAGGAAGGCCCGCTCCACATCGTTGTCGACCAGCACGATGGCCTGTTTGTAGGACAGCGCCGCTTCGTCTCGACGGTTCAGCCGCCGTAGAAGATCGGCTCGCGTTGCCGGCAAGTAGGAATAGCGGTCCAGTTGGCCGGCAGACGCAATGCCATCAACGATCGCAAGGCCTGCTTCCGGCCCGCGAAGCTCGGCGACGACCACGGCGCGGTTGAGTTCGACCACGGGAGACGGCCACACGTCCAACAGGACGTCGTACAGCCCCAACAGCTCTGACCAGTCGGTCCCCTCATACGACGGCGCCCCAGCATGTACCGCGGCAATAGCGGCCTGCAGCGCGAACCGGCCTGGGGGTCTGCTCATCAAGACCAGGGCAACCAGGGACCGCCCCTCGTCGATCTGCGCTGCATCCCATGGTGATCGGTCCTGGTTCTTCAACAACACCAGACTCCCATTTGCATCGACCCTCGTCTGCCTTCTGACATCGGTCAGCAACAACAACGCCAACAAGCCCTGGACCTCTGACTCGTACTGAAGGAGCGCATGAAGCATCCGAGCCAGGTCGATCGACCGACCAACAACCTCGGAGTCGACGAGTTCGTCTTGGCTGCTCGCAGTGTGGCCGGCGGTGAAGAACAGGTGGATGACGGTAAGGACAGTATCCAGTCGCTCGGGCAGTTCTGACTCTGCTGGCATCACATACGGGATCTGGGCGACCTCGATCTTCTTCTCCCCCCTGGTGATCCGGGCGGCCATCGTTGCCTCGGAAACGAGGAACGCCCGCGCGATACGCGGTGTTGAGAGTCCGCACACCAATCGCAAAGTCAACGCAGCCTGTGTCTCCGCGGAGAGTGCCGGGTGACAACAGGTGAAGACCAGACGGAGGCGATCGTCGATCACCACGCTGTCCTCCACGATGTCTGCGGGATCGGGGTCGTTGGCATCGAGCTCGATCAGCAGGGGAAGCTTGCTGCGAAGGGTCTTGTCCCTCCTCAGTTGGTCCAGAGCTCGTCTCCGGGCCGCCGTGGTGAGCCAGGCGCCGGGGTTATCAGGAACGCCATGCTCGCTCCATGCGCCGATGGCGGCGACGAAGGCGTCCTGAACGCACTCCTCTGCAACATCAAGACTGCCGGCGACGCGCACCGTCGCGGCGAGCACGAAGGCCCACTCGCGGCGATACGCGTCGTCAAACGCATCAGCGAGTCGGTTCACCCGCCGACGGTGTCAACGACTGGCCGGACTTCGACGCCACCGTTCGTCGGCGAGATCTTGGCGAAGGCGATGGCCTCGTCGAGGTCTTTGGCATCGATCACGTAGAAGCCGCCCAGAGCCTCCTTGGTCTCCACGAACGGACCGTCGGTGACCGACGGTGACCCGGTCGACTGTCCACGAACCGTCGTTGCCACCGCTGTGGGCGCGAGGGCGTCGCCATTCGTGATCGTTCCGCCAAGCTTGGCGACCTGTTCCGCGAACTCGTTGTGTGCCTTCAACATGAGTGCCCAGTCTTCCTTGGTGACATTGGCCATCTCAGACTCGTCGCCGAATATCATGTACATGTACTGCGCCATGGGGTGCTCATTGGGTAAGTGGTGGCCTTTCACCACTACGACGAACGAGTCTGCCTCGAATCGACAACACGACGGAAGTTCCTTGGGTTTATAGCCACGGCGGTTCCGCAATGTCGGGGGGTTGGGCTTACTGGCGGAAGGGGCCGGTGATCTCAAAGGTCATGCCGTGGACGCCGTCCAGCCCCCGCTGGGACGTCAGGTAGAGGCGAGTGCCGTCAGGACTGAAGGCGAGTCCGGTGATCTCCGACCCGGGTTTCCAACTCGACGACGTCACGACGTTTGGGTCCTGCCCTGGCGCGCCTTTCTCTCCAGGGCCGTGGCCGATCAACTGGACGAAGGGGGCCGCCACTCGATTTCGATCGCCGTCGGCCAGAAGCACCAACTGAAGGTCGTCGGCGTCCTCCCCCACGTATATGTCCCCGGACGTGTGATGCACGGTGATGCAGTCGGGATCGCGCAACGGTGCTGATTCTCCCAGTTCGGCGGCGTCGTAGATGACCTCGATCGCATCTGTCGCAGTGTTCAGCGCCCACACGCGGTCGTCGCCCGTTGTCGTGAAGTAGACGTGACCATCGCTGAAGAATGCGCCCTCTCCGCGGTTGAACTCGCTGGTGGCCGAGGACCGCTCCGGTTGCTTGGCGCTGACCTCGACCCACGACACCTTGTCACCGGTCCTGTTCACCTTGGCTGCCTCGAGGACGCCAGCGGACAGGTCGCCGTACTCGTCCGGACGGAAGCGGTAGAGACGGCCCTTGCCAGCATCTTCGGTGAGGTAGACCCATCCGGTGGCAGGGTCGACCACTGCCGCCTCATGTGCGTAGCGACCCAACAACGTGCGGGCTACGCCCTGACCCGGCTTCATGGGATCGCACTCCCAGACGAAGCCCTGGCGGAACTCCTCGCCGGAGAGCCACGTGCCCCACGGGGTTGCGCCGCCTGAGCAGTTCCACTTGGTCTCACCGAGGATCCGGTAGGCATCGGTGATCTCACCGCCCGGTGAGAAGGCGATCGCCGCGGCGCCACCCCCCGTGCCGTTGACCTCGGAGTTGGCCACGTAGATCCAACCGCCGCTTCGCGTCTGGAAACATGCGGCACCGTCCGGTTCGCGGACCCACCCAAACGTTGTGCCAGGTACGAGCTCGTCGGAGTACCCGATCAACCGCGCTTTGAACCCCGATGGCAGTCGGACGCCGTACTTGTCGGGGGTCCCGAGGGGTCCGTAGGGACCCGCACCGACCACGGCCGGTTGAGCGAGCGCCTGGCGCCAAAACCCAAGGCTGAAGGTGAGCGCAGTGGCGCCACCGAAGGAGAGTGCGGTGCGACGGGTCATCTCAGTCATGACCGCAGGGTAGGTCCGCCTCACTTCGCCCGCATCCAGGAGCGCCAGAACCGCCCGATCAGGCGGGCGAACCTGCCCCAAATGACTAGTCATTGGCGCGGGACGACACCTCGCGTCTACCTGCTCGACGACGCGGGGTCACCAACCGCCACCGCCACCACCCCCGAAGCCTCCACCGGAGAACCCACCACCCCCGGAGAACCCGCTGTGCGAGCTCGCTGCGGCTGCCGAGATCGACCCGGACGTGTTGACCGAGAAGGCAGTGACCGACGAACCGAAGTCGCCGTAACTGAACGGATGCACCCCGACGTACCAGCCGACCGCCGGCATCGAGGCGCCCACGCCTCCAGCAACTGCCAGGGTCGCGAAGACCTTGGCCCACCGTTCGGCCTCTCCGAAGACGATGGCGTAGGGCAGGTAGCGGGAGAAGACGTCGCTACCCTCCTCGAAGCGGATCTGGCCGGCCTCGGCCGTAGCGAGGTAGCGGCGGAAGCCGAGGGTACGGGCAAGCACGGCGCTTCCCTGGCCCGTTCGCGCCGGCATCGAGCGCGCGGCGAACCACACGGCCACAGCGCCCACCACCAGGGCCAGGCCGGCAATCCCGAAGCTGGTGTAACGAGCCAGCAGGTACGTCACGCCGATGGTTGCCGCGATCACTGTCAACCCGACAACGCCCCACGCGCTTCGTGTCGAGTCGGGGCGGCGCCGATACCACTTTCGGTAGACCAGCTCGTCGTACAGCGAGTCCTCGACCTTGGCGAGGTCGCCGGCAAACGTACGCTTGAGCTCAGAAAGCAGCACTGTGTTGCGTCCCGCGAAGAGCGCGGCGAAGAGTTTCTGCTCATAGTCGAGCAGCTCGGTGTCCCCTCCCTTGAGCTGGACCAACTGCCAGTCGCGACTGCTGAACAGTCCTTCGTCCGGAATCTCACTGATTCGCAAGTAGCCGCGAACAGCGAGGTCGACGATCGTCGCGGTGACGTCCAGAACATTCGCTTGCTCATCGATCAGAGTTCCCATGAGCCCAGGTCGCAGATCGTCCGGCGGTGACCATTCCACCGGGCCTTCTCCGGAGTCGCCGAAGGGGCGGATCTCCTCAGTGGCATCACCCCCGGTTACGGGCGCCAGCCCAGGGATCTGACCGACGTACCGTCGGTCTCGCCCACGACGCCACAACCAATAGACAGCCAGAGCCCCAACGATCAGCAGCCCCACAGCTAGGCCAACGGTCACCGGCGTGACCGCGAAGGCCCGCTGCAGCGACCACCGTTGTTCGTACACCGGCGGCGGTACATCAACAGCACCGGTAGGAAGCGCCACCACGATCGAGACACCTGCGCCGCCCCCCACAGATCTCTGACCCGCCTCTACCAAGGTTGACCTGACCAGCAGGTCGTCGCACTTTTGCCGGCTGCCCAGGTAGCCGGTAAAGCAAGTGGCGTCCTGCACCGCCGGTGCGTCAACTCGCACGGTCGCCTGCCGGATCTGCACCGTCCATTCAGTGCCGATGGCATCCCAGTAGAGCTCGTCATGGTCGTCGAACGCGGTGAGGGCTCCCTCAACGCGGTACGTCAGTAGATAAGTCTGGGGCCCTCGAACCGTGTCATCGGGGTTGCCGACTCGAATCGACAAGACGCCACCCTCCTGAGACACCTCTAGATCCGATGAGGCACCGGACGGGCTGGTCACCTCAATGTCTTCGATCGCTACGACGCGGTCGTAAGTCTGGTCGATCGTGGTCTCAGAGCTGTCGGGAGTGAAAGACTCAGTGACCGGGTACCGGTTGGGGATGATTCGGTAGATGCCGTGGCTGTCGTCGGTGAACGTGTAGTCGATGCGCTCAGCGACGTCGAGCGAACCATCGTCGTTGATGTCGATCGTGACGCCGTACCGGCTGATGAACCCATCGCCAGCTGATGCCGATGCGGCGGGCGTCAACGCCGGAAAGGCAAGCAGTGAGACGACCGCCGCCAGCGTCGATACTGCGGATCTGGCCCATCGACTCCGCATCTGGACCCCTCGCTCAGTCGTGCTGGCTCAGCCCGTGCTGGCTCAGTCGTCGCGGCCCCGCCTGGCCACTGCGCGGTCGGCATCGCGTTTGGCCTCCCGCTCAGCTATCGAGTGTCTCTTGTCGTAGGACTTCTTTCCGCGCGCAACGCCGATCTCGACCTTGGCGTATCCATCCTTGAAGTAGAGCGCCAGCGGAACGATGGTCAGGCCGCTCTCGTGGGTCTTGGCGCTGAGCTTGCGGATCTGGTCGCGGTGCAACAACAACTTGCGGACCCGTCGAGGTTCGTGATTGGTCCATGTCCCCTGCGTGTACTCCGGAATGTGGACGTTATGGAGCCAGACCTCACCCTCTTTGACGGCCGCGTACCCATCGACGAGCGACGCCCGGCCCTCTCGCAACGACTTCACCTCTGTGCCGGTGAGCACCAGACCGGCCTCGTAGGTGCCGTCGATGTGGTAGTCGTGGCGCGCCTTACGGTTCTGGGCGACAAGAACTCGCCCCTTCTCGCGGGGCATGACTAACCCTCATCAGGCAGCGGAAGGGCTGCCGTCAATCCACGCAGCACCTCGAGCGCCCGCTGCTCGGCAACTTCGGGAGTCGTCGTGGCGTCGACGAGGACATCTGGTTCGATCCCGCGACCGTCGATCACGCGGCCGGCTGGGGTCAGGTAGCGACCGATGGTGAACTCGATGGCCGAGCCATCGGGCAGCACCATCGGCTCCTGCACCGAACCCTTGCCGTAGGTGCGCGACCCAACCACCACAGCCCGGTTTCGATCCTGAAGCGCGGCCGCGACAACCTCCGCCGCACTGGCGGTGCCACCGTCGACGAGCACGACAACGGGAACCGTTGTGTTCCCGTCTCCCAGGGCGTCCAGCACTCGGTCGGGGGCATCCCGCTGCTCGTACGACACCACGGGGCCGCCATCGAGGAAGGCCGAAGCTACTTCCACCGCCTCGTCAAGCAAGCCGCCTGGGTTTCCCCGCAGGTCGAGCACCACCCCGCCGGTATAGGTAGCTGGGTCAGCAGCCATGGCCTCGCGCACGCTGCGACCAACTCCTCGGGTGAACGTCCTGATGTCGATCCGCGTCACACCCTCTGCGAGCTGCTCGACCGTGACGTCGGAGGTGGTGAGTACCGAGCGGGTCACCACCAGGTTCGACATGACCCCGTCGCGGAGCGCTCCGATCGAGACGTCCGACCCGCTCAGGCCGCGCAGGCGCTGAACGACCTCACCCACCGAACCACCGGAGGTCGGCCAGCCGTCGACCGAGACAATCACATCACCAGGCACTAGGCCAGCATCGGCGGCCGGGGACTCCGGTTGGACGCTGGACACCACAACACCTGTTCGCCCGGCTCGCACCCAGAGCCCGATGCCCGAGTAGCGACCCTCGAGGGCATCCTGGAACGAGGCGTACTGACTGGGGTCGTAGTACGACGACCATCGGTCGCCCAACGACTTGAGCATCCCCTCGACGGCGGCGCGCTCGAGCTCGGATCGGTCGACGGGTTCAGCCGCTGACTCTTCGATCCGGTCGGCGGCCGCATCGATCACACCGTCTCCCGATGACGAACTACCAACGACGCCGGTGACCACGCCAGCCCCGTACGAGACGCCGACGGCCAGCACGGCAGCGGACGACACGACGATGCGGCGGGTCAGGGGGGACATGATGGCCAGTCTACGTGCGGGGGTCGACCGGTTGAGGGCCACGCACAGGGGGTGGCCCTGTTCGGGGCAATCCTCACCGTCAAGTGGAGGGTCAAGTCGAGGGTCAGGTTAGGGGCAGAACTCAGACTGGGGAGTCTTGGAGCCGCCAAACCAACCCATCGGGTCGTGGGGGACGCCGTTGATGTGCACTTCGAAGTGCAGGTGCGGTCCGGTGGAGTACCCCGTCGAACCGACGTATCCGATCACTTCACCCTTGGCGACCCGGTCACCCTGGCTCACAGCAAACGACGACTGGTGCGCATAGAAGGTGGAGAGGCCATTCCCATGGTCGATGAGGGTGTTGTTCCCGTAGGGACCTGAAGGATCAGATTCCACCCGGATCACCACACCTGCTCGCGCCGCAATGATCTCAGTCCCAGAGGGGGCTGAGATATCTTGCCCGGTGTGGCAGCTGCGGTAGCCGTAGACCGGATGGACGCGCCATCCAACACCGCCCCCCGGCGCGAACCCGGGAAGCGGCCAGATCAGACGTCCGGTCGCCGAGCCCGTTGAAGCGGACTGCGCGATCTGCGCCGCCAGGGCCTCTTGGGCTGCCTGGAGGTCGGCGAGGCGCTGCTCCTCGGCCGCCTTCTCCTCCTCAGCCACCTGCAAAGCACTGGAGCGCTGAGCAATCAACGACTTGACCTCGTGCTTGGCGTCCCGCGCGTCCGATGTCAGCCCTTGGAGCTCTTCAACCTGTGTCTGCGCCTCGGTCTCTGTCGCGGCAATGGCTTCCTCGGTCACCTGCATCTGCTGCTCTTGCGCTGCGAGCACCGCCTTGTCTGCGTTGAGCTGGTCGATGATCTGCGACTGTGAGTCGGTGACCGACTGCGTTGCCATTACCCGCTGGACGAAGTCGGTGGGCGATTCTGCATCGAGGACAACCTGCAACTCGGCGTACCCCCCTGTCTGGTACTGGTAGCGAACAATCTGCCCGATCAGAGTCTCCGAGCGGGTGATCCGCTTCTGGGCTTGCTCAATCTGGATCTGGACCTTTTCCTGCTCGGCGCGCAGTTGCCGGAGACGCTGTCGAATCAAGTCAAGTCGGTCACGGGCACCCGACAGGCGTCCGACGGCGGCCGAGTATGCGGAGCGGGCAGCGGGGAGCTTTCCTTGCGCCTCGTCGAGATCGGCCGCGGCCTGCTGCAGACGTTTCGACGCGCCCTCCAGCGCTGACTCGGACTCGTTGATCTGCTGGTCAAGCTGGTCAGCCTTGTCAATAAGGTCATCAGCCGATGCCGGGGCCAGAAGCCCGGCCATGAGGGCAACCGCCGCCACGCCAGCGGCTAACGCAGTACGCGCTCGCACAACCGACCCCTCCTTCCCTTTCCCATCGGGTCAACCCCCGAAGGACTTCACTTCACACTCGAAGGTACTTCAGCAATGTGAGGTATGAGACCACAATCGAGACGAGGAGCCCGATTGTCATCACGAGCCCGCAGGTCACGAAGACGTGGCTCCACTGGATCCAGCTTGCCTCGTTGAAGGCAAACGACTGCCGGAAGAGCCGATCGATGAGCAAGTACTTTCCGAGCGCCAGGCCCATGCAAGCGATCACGCCCCCGACAAATCCGGCAAATGCCCCCTCAATCAGGAAGGGAAGCTGGATATACAGGTTCGACGCGCCGACCAGTCGCATGATGGAGGTCTCCCGCCTTCGGCTGAAGGCGGCGACCCGGATGACCACGACGATCAGCAGCACCGTGGCGATGAGCGCAATGACCGCAACACCCAGAGCTCCCACCTTGAAACCGTTGAGCACGTTGAAGACAGTGTCGAAGAACGACCGCATATCAACAACGTTCTCGACGCCCGGCCTGCCCTCGAAGGCGCTGGCAACGATGTTGTAGTCCTTCTCCGGATCGACGAGGGTGGCGCGAAATGACTCTTGCATGTCGTCCGCGGTGATGTTGTCGGCGATCTCGGAGTTCGCGAACTGCTCTTGGAAGCGCTTGTACGCATCTTCCTTTGACTCGTAGAAGACCTCCTTGACCTGCGGGAGGTCCTGAAGATCCTGCTGGATCGCGACGCGCTGGGCATCGGTGACGGCGCCGTCCGGGCAGGTGGCCCGGTCGCTGTCGATGTCACGGCACATAAAGAGCGAGACCTCGACCTTGCCGAGCCAGAACTTCTGCATCTCGTTGATCTGCTGGCGAATGAGATTGGCCGTGCCCAGCAGAGTCAAAGCAATGCCGACCACCAATACCGCCGCGACCGTCATGGTGAGGTTGCGGCGCAGGCCGGTGGCGGCCTCGCTGACGACCAGACTGATGCGCATGGTGTCCTTCCGACCTAGCGGGCGTAGCCGTAGACGCCGCGCGCCTGGTCACGTACGAGCAGGCCGCGTTCAAGCTCGATCACCCGGCGGCGCATCTGGTCGACAATGTCAGCGTCGTGTGTCGCCATGACCACGGTCGTGCCCGTGCGGTTGATTCGGTCGAGAAGCTTCATGATGCCGACGCTGGTGTGCGGGTCGAGGTTTCCCGTGGGTTCGTCAGCGATGAGGATCACTGGATGGTTCACGAAGGCACGGGCGACCGCGACACGCTGCTGCTCGCCGCCGGAGAGCTCCCCGGGGTAGCGGTCCTCTTTGCCGGCCAGGCCGACCAGCTCGATCACCTCAGGCACCACCTTCGCCACCAGGTGGCTGGGGCGTCCGGTGACCTCGAGCGCGAACGCGACGTTCTCGTGAACGGTCTTGTTGGGCAGCAGTCGGAAGTCCTGGAAGACGGTGCCGATCTGCCGGCGAAGCTGCGGTACTTTCCAGTTCGAGAGTCGAGCAATGTCTTTGCCCGTCACGAAGACCTGTCCGGAGGTGGCGCGCTCCTCACGCAAGACCAGCCGCAGGAGCGTTGACTTGCCCGATCCTGAGGCACCGACGAGGAAGACGAACTCGCCCTTGTCAATCTCCAGGGTCACGTGGTCCAGGGCAGGGCGTGCCTGACTGGCGTAGACCTTCGAGACGTCGTCCAACCTGATCATGAAGTGGCCCGGCCGGGTCGGGGACAGGGGGAAGACGGGCACGAGGGCCCGTGCGGCCGAGAAGCACAGTGTACGGGCCGGGTGGGGCCACTTCGTTCACCCCCGGTGCCCGCGCGTGGCGGCAGCAACCGCCTGACCGGCCGTTCAGGGTGGCGACATGGCCCGGACACGGTGAAGGGGGGGGGGGGCAGCCCCCCCCCCGGACCCCCCCGGGGGGCGCGGCCGGGCGCCCGGGGGGGTGGGGGGGTTTTTGG
>JAJAYZ010000094.1 GCA_027118455.1 Actinomycetes bacterium | reverse complement strand
GAGATGTCGTACAACAACTACATAGACGCTGACGCCGCTCGTCGCGCAGCCTACGATCACAGCGCAGGATGCGTGGCGATCATCAAGCATGCCAACCCGTGCGGCATCGCGGTCGACTCCGCCGACGACGTTTCCACGGCCTATCGTAAGGCGTTTGAGTGTGACCCAGTGTCGGCGTTCGGCGGGGTCGTCGCAAGCAACCGACCGGTGACGTTGGCCATGGCCGAGGCGATGGGCGATGTCTTCACCGAGGTTGTGGTCGCACCCGACTTCGACATCGACGCGCTCGAGCTGCTGCGACAGAAGAAGAACGTGCGGCTTCTTCGGTGCGCGCCGGTCCTGGACGGTAAGGCTGTCGAAACGCGTCCAGTAAGTGGTGGCCTGCTGATGGAGGTGCGTGACTCGCTGCAGGCCGATGGGGACGAGCCAACCGGTTGGACGCTGGCCGCCGGGGCAGCAGCAGACGAGTCAACCCTGCGCGACCTTGCCTTCGCCTGGCGGGCCTGCCGATCGGTGAAGTCGAACGCAATCCTGCTGGCAACCGGTGGGGCCAGTGTTGGCGTGGGAATGGGCCAAGTGAGCCGCGTCGACAGCGCCAAGCTAGCGGTGATGCGTGCCGGGGCCGATCGTGCCCGTGGATCAGTGGCGGCGTCCGACGCCTTCTTCCCATTCCCCGATGGACTTCAAGTGTTGATCGATGCCGGCGTGCGGGCCGTTGTTCAGCCCGGTGGTTCGGTGCGCGACGACGAGATCATCGCGGCGGCCGGGGCAGCCGGTGTGACGATGTACTTCACCGGCACCCGGCACTTCTTCCACTAAAGGAGAGAGCATGAGCGGATCGGGTTCAGACCCAGACGGCAGCCCCGCACCAGCCGGTCACCTTCGTCGGCTGTCGGTGTATCTGCTCGTTGGAGGCTCAATCGCACTTGGCATCTCCGTCGCCTACCAATGGGCGCACTTCGTGGGAAGGTTCTCGACGGGCGGTGACTTGGGAGGGGGGTTGGCAACGGCGCTGTTTGTGCAGTTGCTCAGCGTCCTCGGAACCGTGTCATTGACCGGTGCTGTCTTCGGCTTCCTGCTGCTCGCCATGCGCGCTGATCGCGAGGCGCGTGCCCCCGGTAGGGGCGTCGAGGATCTCGATTGAGGTGAACCGGTGTGTCGCCAACGAGAGGACTGAGCCGAACGGCGGCTGTGCCGCCTCAGTTGATGATGACCCGATGCTCACGATCGGCAATCCAGGCCAGGATATCCCGGCGCGAGAGAGTGCGGTGGCCGCAGTCGCACCAGGCCGGAAGTGCGTCGTCACCAGCGGGCGACGAGACCTCCAACAGGTCGCACCACCGGGGCGGCTCGAGGCCTCCATGGGGCTGGTCCGGCAGGTCGAAGGAGCCGTGGCTTCTAGCCCGGACGGGGGCGGCGTAGACCAGCCCAAGGTCGGTGGCGTAGACGGTCGCGACGTGGTGGCTCTTCGCGCACTGGACGCGAAGCGTGATGGCGTCCCGCCCGCCATGGGGGAGTGCGGTCAAGGCGCGCTTCGCCTGCTGGCTGCGTAGGTCATGAGATCCGATTGCTGTACCCATACCCACAGGATTGGCGTCCTGGGCCAGCGGGGCCAGGGTCCAACGACCCGCATTCGAGGTACGGGGTCCTAGGCTCCCTCCCGTGACTTATCGAATGCTCGCTGAGTGGGAACGGCACGCACGGACGTGGATGGCTCTGCCGCCACCAGGGGGCTACGTCGAACGTGAGGACTCGGACGCCCGTGATGCCTGGATCGCCACGGCGAATGCCGTGGCGGAGTTCGAGCCGGTCTCGCTCCTCGTCGACGCATCGGAGGTCGAGCGGCTGAGTACCGCGGTTGGGTCTGGTGTCGAGCTGGTACCCGCGGACTTCGATGACGGTTGGCTGCGCGACAGTGGGCCAACCTTCGTGGTCGATGACACCGAGGGTTCTCTGGCAGCCGTGCACTGGGTGTTCAACGCATGGGGCGGAATCCAGAGCCATGCGCGTGACGCTTGCCTTGGCAGCCTCGTCGCCGACCGTGCAGGGGCATCGGTGGTGTCCAGCCCGATGGTGAACGAGGGCGGTGGCATCTGCGTCGACGGTGAGGGCACAGTCATCATTACCGAGTCGGTGCAGTTGCACGAGCGCCGTAACCCGGGTTGGACGAAGCAGCAGGTCGAGGAAGAGCTGGCGAGGACGATCGGTGCAACGAAAGTCGTGTGGCTGGAGCGGGGGCTCATGGGAGACATGCAGCAGTACCGCCCGGGTCTCGGCACGAACGGACATGTCGACGTGTTGGCCGCGTTCGTCAGGCCCGGTGTTGTCGTCGTTCACGGTCAGTCTGACCGGCAGCACTACGACTACTCGGTGATGGCTGAGAACACTCGCCGGCTGCGGGAGGCCCGCGACGCCAAGGGCAGAGCCCTGGAGATCATCACCATTGACGCGCCACAGGACACCGTTGTCGACGGGGTCTCGATCGACCACAGCTACATCAACTACTCGTACGTCAACGACGGCCTGGTCATGTCAGTATTTGGCGATGCGAAAGCGGACGCGGACGCAGCGCAGATCTTGCAGGAACTCCACCCTGGGCGGCGGTTGGCCCAGGTCGATGCCGAGCCGATCTTCCGCAATGGTGGTGGCGTCCACTGCATCACCCAGCAGGAGCCAGCCATCGACGCGAAGCTATTTGCGGGGAGTGCCCCATCAGCCTGAGCGAGAACCGGCGTGCCTCGGCGGCCGTCGCGTTTGGAGCGGGGCTCATCGTCGCCGTTCAAGGTCGGATCAACGGTGAGGTCGGTGATCTCACGGGCAACGGCGTCCTTGGCGCCCTTCTCAACTTCACCGTCGGGTTGCTGCTGCTGATCGTGTTGGTCGGTGCGCGGAAGGTGACTCGAGACGCTTTGCGGGCACTCCCGCCGATGGTCGGCCCCACACGCCTGCCGTGGTGGACCCTCTTGGGCGGAATGGGCGGAGCGATCTACGTCACCGGGCAATCCACCACGGTGGCGGTGTTGGGTGTTGCCCTCTTCACCGTGGCCACGGTGGCCGGATCGACCGGCGCCGGCCTGCTGGTGGACAAGGTGGGGCTGGGGCCAGGAGGGCGTGTTCCGGTGACGGCCTGGCGGGTCGTGGCGGCACTGCTGGCTGTCGTCGCTGTCTGGGTGGGCTCCGGCGGTAGAGGCGCTGAGGGCGCCGTGTCGATTTCGTTCTTGCTCCTGGCCTTGGCCGCTGGGGCAGCTGGTGCCGTTCAAGTGGGGGTCAACGGTCGGGTCTCCACCGCAACGGGCCAGCCACTCGTCGCCACGTTGGTGAACTTCGTCGTCGGCCTGGCGACTCTCGTTGGCATAGTGGCCATGCAGGCGCTGTTGGATCCGACCGGGGTCGGATCCCTGCAACCGGTCACTGAGAAGCCCTGGCTGCTCGTCGGCGGCGCCATGGGAGTGCTCTTTGTGGCGGGGGCCGCCTGGTCGGTGCGGGCCCTCGGTGTGTTGCTGCTTTCGTTGATCGTCTTGGCCGGGACACTCGTGGGGGCGGTGGTTGTCGATCTCGTGCTGCCGACCGAGGGGGCGACCGTCAACGGTTACCTGGTGGTTGGCATCGCCCTTACCTTCGCCTCGGTGGGGTTGGCGGTCATGCGGCGGCGCGGCAGGCAGGCGTGACAGGATGACTCTCGTGGCAGCGACAATTCTCGATGGCAAAGCAACAGCGGCAGCGATCAAGTCTGAGCTCGTGACTCGCGTCGCAGCGCTGAAGGCCCAAGGCATTGAACCTGGGCTCGGGACGATCCTGATCGGGGACGACCCCGGCAGCCACTCCTACGTCGGCGGCAAGCACCGCGACTGCGCTGAGGTGGGAATCGCCAGCATCCGGCGCGACCTTCCCGATGACGCCTCTCAGGCTGACGTCGAGCGCGCTGTTCTCGAGCTCAACGACGATGACTCCTGCACGGGCTATATAGTCCAGCTGCCACTGCCGAAGGGCCTGGATCCCCACCGAGTGCTTGCCTTGATGGACTCAGACAAGGACGCTGACGGGCTGCATCCGATGAACCTCGGGCGCCTCGTGCTCGGCGAGGCCGCACCGCTCCCTTGCACCCCGCGCGGAATCGTTGAGCTGCTGCGTCGGTATGACGTACCCATCGCAGGTGCCGAGGTGGTGGTGGTCGGGCGCGGCGTGACGGTGGGACGTCCACTGGGGCTGCTGCTCACCAGGCGCAGCGAGAACGCCACCGTGACGCTCTGCCACACCGGCACCCGCGACCTGCGCGCTCACCTGGCAAGGGCAGACATCATCGTGGCTGCAGCTGGGGTGCCTGGCTTGGTCACCGCTGATTCCATCCGTCCAGGTGCGGCGGTCCTGGACGTCGGGATCACCCGGACCGAGCTCGGTCTGGTGGGGGATGTGTCTCCTGAGGTCTCCGAGGTCGCCGGGCACCTTGCGCCGATGCCGGGGGGCACCGGGCCGATGACCAGGGCCATGCTTTTGGCCAATGTTGTCGAGCGTGCCGAACGGCAACCCGGGGCAGTGGCGGGCTGACCGTGGCCGCCGACGAGCCCCCCGTGGTGCGCCTCGACGGCGAGGGCAACCCGATCGACGACCAGCCCCTCATCGAGCGAACCATCGATCAGTGGCCGCTGGCCTTGGTGCTGCTGGCGCTGGCTTTGGGCGTGATCGTCCTTTCTTTCTACGATTTCCGGGTCGGCAGCGTCATGCTGGGCGCCGCCGTCATCTTCGGGGCAGCCTTACGCATGGTGCTGCCCCGTGACCGGGCCGGGCTGTTGGCGATCCGGAGCCGGCCGATAGACCTGGTCACGATGTACGGGCTGGGCATTGCACTGACTACCGTTGCAGTGCTCGTTCCACCGGCCCGGTAATCTCGGGGGCGTCCCGAACCCCAAGCAAGGACCGGTGAGCACCTTCATGACGTCAGCCACCCGCAGCCGCAAGGCCACTGTTGTCGGAGCGGGCTTCTACGGCTCGACCACGGCGCAGCGCCTCGCGGAGTACGACATCTTCGGCACGGTCGTGCTCACCGACATCGTCGACGGGAAGCCAGAGGGTCTGGCCCTCGACATGAACCAGTCGCGTCCGATCGAGGGCTTCGAGACCAAGGTCGTCGGCGTCACCACCGACCCGGCCACTGGTGCCGGTTACGAAGAGACCGCTGACAGCGACATCGTGATCATCACCGCTGGGCTGCCGCGCAAGCCAGGCATGAGCCGCATGGACCTCATCGAGACGAACGCCAAGATCGTCCGCGGTGTGGCCGAGAACGTCGCGAAGCACTCTCCCAACGCCGTCATTATCGTCGTGTCCAATCCGCTCGACGAGATGACCGCACTTGCTCAGCTGGCGAGCGGGTTCCCGAAGCAGCGAGTGATCGGTCAGGCCGGCATGCTCGACACCGCCCGCTTCACGCATTTCGTCGCCGAGGCGCTAGCCGTTCCGGTGGCGTCGGTGCAGACACTCACCCTCGGGTCGCATGGAGACACGATGGTGCCCGTTCCCAGCCGCTGCACCGTCGACGGCAAGCCACTGACCGATCTGCTGCCGGCCGAGAGGATCGAAGAGCTCGTTGCTCGTACCCGAAACGGTGGCGCCGAGGTGGTCGCCTTGCTCAAGACCGGCTCGGCCTACTACGCCCCCTCCGCAGCTGCTGCGCGTATGGCCAAGGCCGTCGCTGAAGACTCCGGCGCCGTCATGCCGGTCTGTGCATGGGTCGACGGCGAGTACGGGATCGCCGGCGTCTACCTCGGTGTCGAAGCTGAAATCGGTGCTGCTGGAATCCGGAAGGTTGTGGAAGCCGATCTCACCGAGTCCGAGCTCGCTGGGCTCAAGGAAGCTGCCGAGGCAGTTCGCGCCAAGCAGTGCGACGTCTTCGCCCTTTAGAACTCTCCCGCCGCCTGACCCACGAAGTACCCCACGCCGAAAGGGCATCAGCCTGATGGCCAAGATCAAGGTCGACAACCCCATCGTCGAGCTCGATGGTGACGAGATGACGCGCATCATCTGGGCGTTCATCAAAGAGCAGTTGATCCTGCCTTATCTCGACATTGACCTGAAGTACTACGACCTCAGTATCGAGAGCCGGGACGCGACCGATGACCAGATCACCATCGACGCGGCCAACGCGATCAAGCAGTACGGCGTCGGAGTCAAGTGCGCCACCATCACTCCGGACGAAGCGCGCGTCGAGGAGTTCGGACTCAAGAAGATGTGGCGGTCGCCGAACGGCACCATCCGCAACATCCTGGACGGAGTCATCTTCCGAGAGCCGATCATCATCAGCAACATCCCGAGGCTGGTGCCCGGCTGGACCAAGCCGATCGTGATTGGGCGCCACGCGCACGGCGACCAGTACAAGGCGACAGACTTCGTGGTCCCCGGCCCTGGGAAGGTCACCATCACCTACCAGCCGGCTGATGGCGGCGAGCCGATGGAGTTCGACATCGCTGACTTCCCCGGCGGCGGCGTCGCCATGGGGATGTACAACTTCGACGAATCGATTCGTGACTTCGCGCGGGCGTCGCTGCGCTACGGGCTGGCGCGCAACTTCCCGGTGTATCTATCGACGAAGAACACCATCCTGAAGGCGTACGACGGCCGGTTCAAAGATCTGTTCGCTGAGGTGTTCGAAGCCGAGTTCAAATCGGACTTCAAATCCGCCGGAATCACTTATGAGCACCGGCTCATCGACGACATGGTGGCCGCGGCGATGAAGTGGGGAGGCGGGTATGTCTGGGCCTGCAAAAACTACGACGGAGACGTGCAGTCCGACACAGTGGCGCAGGGGTTCGGCTCACTCGGGCTGATGACATCGGTGCTGATGACCCCGGATGGTAAAACCGTCGAGGCTGAGGCCGCTCACGGGACAGTCACCCGTCACTACCGTCAGCATCAGCAGGGAAAGCCGACGTCGACGAACCCGATCGCATCGATCTTCGCCTGGACCCGTGGTCTGCATCACCGGGGAACCGTCGATGGAAACGCCGACCTGCAGCAGTTCGCCACCGATCTGGAAGCGGTCTGCGTCGAAACGGTCGAGAGCGGCAAGATGACCAAAGACCTCGCACTCCTGGTGGGTCCAGATCAAGATTGGCTCAACACCCAGGACTTCCTGGCTGCGCTGGACCAGAACCTGCAGGCAAAGCGCTCCGGCTGACCGCGCTGACCTTGTCGAGGTCGTCGAGGAAGCCCGGGTAGCTGGTTGCAACGCAGTCCCATCCGCGGATCTCGATCTCGCCGTCGACCCCAAGCCCACAGGCAGCGATGGCTGCTGCCATGGCAATCCGGTGGTCGTGGTGCGACTCGACGACGCCTGGGCGCAGCGCGCCCGCCGACACGCTGAGCGAGTCCGGCCCGGTGCTGACGACGCAACCGAGGGCTCGGACCATCGCCGCGCCCGTCTCGATCCGGTCGCTCTCCTTGGCGCGCAGCTCGGCCGCTCCGCGGAACTCCAGTGCCCCCGAGATCGCCAGCACACCCGCGATGCTCAGTGCTGGTACCTCGTCGATGAGGTCGGGTAGTTCGGCTCCTTCGACGACGACGCCGGCGAGTTCGGCGCCCTGAACCCTGACGACTCCTGCGGCCCGGTCGACCACGAGGTCGGCCCCCATGCGCAGAAGCACTTCCAGGAAGCCGCTGCGTTCGGGGGAGAGGTAGAGGTTCTCCACGGTCAGGTGCGAACCAGGGATAGCGGCAGCGGCGCAGATCCAGAAGGCAGCCTGTGACGGGTCGCCGGGAACCGCGAAGTCACCTGGCGACACCGAGCCTGGGGTGAGGGTGATGACCGAACCCCAGGAGCCGTCAGGTTGAACGGTCACGTCGACCCCGTGCTCGGCGAGCATCTCCTCGGTGTGGCGCCTGGTGGTGACCGGCTCGCGCACCACCGTTGGTCCGTCCGCGCCAAGTCCTGCGAGCAGCACTGCTGACTTCACCTGTGCGCTGGCGACCGGAGGCGTGTAGTCGATGCCCCGTAGGCTGCCGCCGCGAATCACCAGGGGGGTGTACCGGCCCCCATCACGGCCGTCGATGTGTGCCCCCATTTGGCGCAGCGGCTCAACAACGCGGTCCATCGGACGCCCAGCGATCGAATCATCGCCTCCGATGACGCTGAGAAAAGGCTGCGCTGCGCAGACGCCGGCGAGCAGCCGGGCACCCGTTCCTGAGTTCCCAACGTCCAGAACCTGAGCCGCCTCGCGCAGCTGGCCGCCGGTGACGGTAAGTGTCCCGACCGGTTGGTCGGCCCGCGCACCGTCGGCCTCGTCGATGCGGACGCCCATGGCGGCCATGATCTGGCGGGTGTGGTGGACGTCCAGCCCCGTCGAGAGCCCGGTAATGGTCGATGTGCCATGCGCCAGGCCAGCCAGGATGAGCGCGCGGTGTGAGACGGACTTGTCGCCCGGGACGCGGAGCGTGCCGACGAGCGGGCCGCGGCGGGCAATCCGCACCTTCGCAACTGACTGGTCCGTCATTCCAGCAACCCTACCGACGGGCCACGTTCTGTGGCCCTGCCGATTCCCGCATGTGGCTGCGCGGTCGTCACCCCGCGCTTGGTCCGCAGCTCACCCTGGTGTTGAAGTCGCTGACCCAAGCCTTCTTCACGCCACTGGCTGATCCTGAGCACCCCTTCACTACCGAAGCCCTCGAGGCCTCGATCGAACTGGGGCAGCGGGCCATCGCTGACGGGGTCATCGAGGATGCTGCGGGGCCCGCTCTCATGGCGTGACCAGCTCACGAGCGGTCGGCTCACCAACTATGTCGACACAAGGTCCCTGGACCAGCAGATGCGAGGAGCTTCGCCTACTTTGGCCCGCTCGTTGGTAGCTGTCCACCGGGCCGTCTACTGGGCCCTCGGGGGCTGCCCCGTTACGCTGAGGGAATGGAACCTCCCAGTACCGAGGGGGCCGAACGTTGAGCCCCCTGTTGGTCAATATCGGCATCGTCTTGATCTTCGTGCTGATCGGTGGCTTCTTCGCCGCCGCCGAGATGGCCTTGATATCGCTGCGGGAGAGTCAGGTCTCACAGATTGCCCAGCGGGGCAGTCGAGGGCGAGCAGTACGTCGGCTGCACAACCAGCCGAACCGGTTCCTGTCCGCTGTTCAGATTGGCGTCACTCTTTCGGGCTTCCTATCGGCGGCCTTCGGGGCATCGACGATCGCAGATGACGTTTCGCCGGTGCTCATCGATTGGGGGTTGCCAGTCGGTCTAGCCAACGGGTTGGCCCTGGTGGGGGTCACACTCGTCATCGTCTACCTGTCGTTGGTTCTCGGTGAGTTGGCGCCCAAACGGCTGGCTCTTCAGCGGGCTGAGGGTATTGCCGTGGTCTCTGCGCCCGCGATTGAGCTGATGGCCAAGGTGTCGACGCCCCTGATCTGGTTGCTTTCGCGTTCGACCGACGTCGTGGTACGACTCGCCGGTGGCGATCCCAAAGCGTCGCGTGAGCAGATCAGCGAGCTCGAGCTGCGCGAACTCGTTGCTGGCCACAGCGGCCTGGACGCTGAGGAGCGCGAGCTGCTGGAGGAGGTGTTCACGGCCAATGACCAGCAGCTTCGTGAGGTGATGGTGCCACGTACCGAGGTGGACTTCCTGGACGCGGCGACGCCGCTGTTCAAAGCCCTCAAGGACGCGGCCAAAATGCCCCACTCGCGCTACCCGGTGGTGCGAGGTTCGGCAGATGACGTCACCGGATTCGTGCATGTCCGCGACCTCTTCGACCCTGAGCTAACGGGGCGTTCGGTGCGCGTTGGCGAGCTGGCGCGGCCAGTTCTCATGCTGCCCGGCACCAACCGGGTGCTCTCGTCGCTGCAGCAGATGCGGCGCGAGGGTCAGCATCTGGCCATTGTCGTCGACGAGTACGGCGGGACAGCGGGGATCGTGACCCTTGAGGACCTGGTAGAGGAGATCGTCGGTGACATCCGTGACGAGTACGACGTTGATGAGCCGGAGACCACTCGGGTCGGCGAGTCCGTCGAGGCCGACGGACTGCTGAACATCGAGGACTTTCAGGACGAGACCGGTGTGGAGCTTCCTGAGGGCCCCTATGAGACAGCGACAGGCTACGTCGTAAATGCGTTGGGGCGCTTCCCACTCGTAGGTGACCGGGTGCAGGTCAACGGTCACCGGCTCGAGGTCATCGAAGTCGAGGGACGACGCGTGTCTCGGATCCGGGTCACTCCCGACGCCAGCCAGGTTGTCTGAGAGACTGCGGGGCATGTCGCAGCCACGTCCACGCGTCTTCTCCGGCATGCAGCCGACGGCCGATTCCCTGCACCTCGGCAACTATCTCGGTGCACTGACCCAATGGGTCGCGCTTCAAGATGACCACGAGTGCGTCTACTGCGTTGTCGACCAGCACGCGATCACGATGCAGCATGACCCCGATGCATTGCGCCGGCGAACGCGCCTCACCGCTGCTCAGTACCTGGCGGCCGGCGTCGACCCTGAGCGAAGCGTGCTCTTCGTCCAGAGTCACGTGCCAGCCCACTCCCAGCTGGCATGGGTGCTCGGCTGCCTCACCGGGTACGGCGAAGCGAGCCGCATGACGCAGTTCAAAGACAAGTCTGCACGCCAACAGCTCGACCGGGTGACGGTCGGGCTTTTCACCTACCCGGTCCTCCAGGCGGCAGATATTCTGTTGTACGGCGCCGAGCAAGTTCCCGTCGGTGAGGACCAGCGACAGCACATCGAGCTCACGCGTGACCTCGCTCAGCGGTTCAACTCGACGTTCGGCGAAACCCTGGTCGTGCCCGAGCCGCACATCCTCAAGGCACGCGCGAAGATCCTCGACCTTCAGCAGCCGAACAAGCAGATGAGCAAGAGCCTCGGCGGGGCTGGTTGCCTGTCGTTGCTCGACGACGTCAAGGTCAATGTCAAGAAGATCAGGTCCGCCGTCACCGACAGCGGGCGCGATGTCGTTTTTGACCCTGATTCCAAGGCAGGTGTTTCCAACTTGCTCACCATCGTGGGTGCACTGACCGACCGAGCGCCACAAGACGTGGCCGACGAATACGCCGGGCGCGGGTACGGCGACCTGAAAAAAGACGTGGGTGAGGTGTTCGCCGCATTCGTGGGGCCCTATCAGCGGCGGGTGTGGGAGCTGATTGACAATCCTGATCTCCTGGACAAGATCCTCGCCGGTGGAGCTGAGCGGGCGCGGTCTCTTGCGGGGCCGACCCTGCAGACCGTTTACGAGCGGGTCGGGTTCCTGGCTCCCCGACTCTGATCGTGGCCAGTAGCGAATCGGTCACCGTTGGGGTGGCTGTCACCGTCCCTGATCCGTGGGGCGAGCAGCTCCAGGAGCAGCGAGCGGGCTTTGGTGACTCGCTCGCCTGGACGGTGCCTACTCATATCACACTGCTGCCACCCACCCAGGTTCCGGCCAGACGGCTAGCCCAGGTCGATGAGCACCTGGGGAGTGTGGCCAGCGGTGTCGCTGCCTTCGACGTCGTCCTGAGCGGCTCAGCGACGTTCCGGCCGGTGAGCCTGACGTCGTTCGTCGTCGTCGACCAGGGTGCTAGGGAGTGTGAGCGGCTAGCTGACCTGGTACGTACCGGCCCGCTGAGTCGTTCCCTCACCTTCCCGTACCACCCCCATGTCACGATCGCGGTCGATCTCTCGGAGGACGCTCATGACCGTGCTGAGGCCCAGCTGGCCGACTTCGGCTTGGAGTTCTCTGTGGCACGGATTGAGCGCTACGAGTTGGCCGAGCACGGAGTGTGGGAGTCGGTCGCCGAGTTCCCCCTCCTGGCCGCTCGTGGCTAAGTGGGTAGCCCGAGCAAGGGCGAAGCTCGCGTGTAGCCCCTCCTTCGACCGACACCTTCGTGCGATGGACCGAGCCAACGGTCTGCGCTTCACTCGATGGGCAGCCGGTATCGCGCTCTTCGGTTACCTCGCACTCTTTCCCTTGCTGGTGCTGGCGTTCATCGCATTTGGAATGGCGCTGTCCAACCATCCCGAAGTGCGCGTTGAGGTTGAGTCCTTTCTCAAGGAAGCACTTCCGCTTCTGTTCGACCCACAGAACAGTCAGCCGCCGGTTGACATCGAGCAGGTTACGAACGCGACTCTCAACGCGGGGATCATCGCTGTGGTCGGACTTCTGATCACTGGTCTGGGGTGGGTCGACTCGACCATCGAGGGGGTCCGTCGCATGCAGGGGGTGATGCGGCAACCTCGCAACTGGCTGCTCCTGCGACTGCAGGACACGGCTGTCTTGCTGGTGATGGGAACGATTCTCTTGGTCGCGTTGATTGGGGCGCTGATTGTTGAGGCGTTCGGCACGTCGGCGCTGGAGAGGGTAGGCGTCGACGAACGATCAAGCTGGGTCGTGACCCTCACCGCGGCGCTCATGTTGGGGCTCTTGGTGTGGCTCGTCGTTGCCTCGCTCTACGGGCTCGCGTGGTGGAAGCGAACTGAGCGCCGCTGGCGGCCCGTGCTCCTCGGCTCGCTCTACGCAACGCTGGCGCTTGTCGTACTGACGCAGTTCTCCTTCCTGGTCGTGGGGAGGACCCTGACGAACCCGGCGTACGGCGCACTCGCGGTCGCTGCAGCGTTACTGGTCTTTCTCTACGTTGCGTCGGCGGTGCTGCTTTACTTCGCCTGCTGGGTTGCTGTGTGTGAAGAGACCCCGAGGACCCTCGAGGAGGTCGCGTATCTCGACCGGTTGAGTGGCGGCACGATCAAGCTTCCAACGATCGACGACTGATCGATCACGTTCGGCGACGCTGAAGCCACCAGCCGCCTCCTACCAGTGCGATGCCGGCCAACACCCAGACGGCGAAGCCCTGAGCCGGTGAATCCCCTGTGTCGGGAGTGCTCGTGCTTACGCCAGCAGCCTGCGGAGGGGGAGTCGTCACTGTGGTCTCGTGATCGGGGTGGGTCACCGAGTTGGGTTCGTTGAGCGTGCCGACGGCGGTCACGTTGTCGCCTTGCGAGAAGCCCCAGGTAAAGAGGCGCTTGGCTGCCGTCTCGCTCGGCTCGACGATGCCCATGAGTGCAACGATAAGGGTGCGGTCGCCGCGCCGGACCGCAGCGACGAAGGTGCGCCCGGCTTGGCTGGTGTAGCCGGTCTTGACACCAAGAATCCCGCGGTAGCCCTCCAGTAGGAGCGGATTCTGGTTATAGATCATGTAGGTATCGCGTCGCTTGTCGCGTTTGGGCTCTTGGGCGGGGAACGACGTGGACACCGTCGATACGTACCGTCGAAAGTCACGGTTGGTGAGCCCGGCCCGAGTGAAAATGGCCAGGTCGAAGGCGGACGTGAACTGTCCTGGGGCGTCGAGACCGGTGGGGTTGATCGCGTGCGTGTCTTGGGCTCCAAGGGCATCGGCTTCGGTGTTCATGGCGCGGACGGTGCGGTGCAGGCCGCCTGCTGCCGATGCCAGGGCGCGGGCGGCGTCGTTGCCGCTCGGCAGCATCAACCCATAGAAGAGCTCGTCGATGGTATAGCGCGAGCCCGGCACGATCCCGACAGCGCTACCCGTTGCGTGCGCGTCTTCCCACTGGACGCGGTAGCCGTCGTTGAGGTCAAGTTTGGGGAGCAGGGTGACAGCGGTCAGCGTCTTTAGCGTGCTGGCAGGGCGAAGCCGCTGATGGGCATTCTTGGCCGCAAGGACTTCACCGGTCTCGGCATCGGCCACGATCCAGGACTTGGCCCAGATCTTGGGAGGCTCAGGGCCATCAACGACGATCCCGTGATCGTTGCTCAGTGGGTCAACGTCCGGCGAGGCCACGGCCAAGGATGCCCCGGAAAAAGCCAAGATCAGCGAAGCGCCCACACTGCCAAGCACGCCAAGCGCGCGAAAGGGAGGGGAGGGGCCGAAGGGGAGTCTCATGACCCCCGAGAGGTTACCTTGCCAGGGCTGGCATCAGACGCGTCGGGAGATCAGCGCACGCTTGACCTCTTGAATGGCCTGGGTGATCTGAATTCCACGGGGGCAGGCTTCGGTGCAGTTGAAGGTGGTGCGGCAGCGCCAGACGCCTTCTCGGTCGTTGAGGATGTCCAGGCGCTGCGACGCCCCCTCATCGCGGCTGTCGAAGATGAAGCGGTGCGCGCCCACGATGGCAGCTGGTCCGAAGTACTGGCCGTCGGTCCAGAAGACCGGACACGCGGTGGTGCAGGCGGCGCAGAGGATGCACTTGGTGGTGTCGTCGAACCGCTCGCGGTCCTGCTGGCTCTGCAGTCGCTCGCGGGTCGGCTCGTGCCCTTCGGTGATCAGGAAGGGCTTGACGTCGCGGTAGGCCTGGAAGAACGGCTCCATGTCGACGATGAGGTCCTTCTCCAGCGGCAGGCCCTTGATTGCCTCAACGGTGATCGCGGCGTCCATGTTGAGATCCTTGATCAGCGCCTTGCAGGCCAGCCGGTTGCGCCCATTGATGCGCATGGCGTCCGAGCCGCAGACCCCGTGGGCACAGGAGCGGCGGTACGTCAGGGTGCCGTCCTGCTCCCACTTGATCTTGTTGAGCGCGTCCAGGATGCGGTCGGTGGGAAGCACCTCGACGGGGTAGTCGTGCCACGACGGCTCGGTGTCTCCGGCCTCGGGGTTGAACCGGCGGATGCGCAAAGTGACATTTCGCCGTTGGAGCGCCGACCCGCTCTCTGGAGCGTGGTCGATAGGGGAGTCGAGAGTTGCGGTCATCAGTACTTGCGCTCCATCGGCTGGTAGCGGGTGACGGTGACGGGCTTGTAGTCGAGGCGGATCTCTTCGTTGCCATCGGCATCGACCTCGCGGTAGGCCATGGTGTGTCTCATGAAGTTGACGTCGTCGCGGTTGGGGTAGTCCTCGCGAAAGTGTCCGCCGCGGGACTCGCTGCGGGCCCGCGCTGAGACGACGACCACCTCGGCGAGATCGAGCAAGAAGCCGAGCTCGACTGCCTCGAGGACGTCGGTGTTGTAGCGCTTTCCCTTGTCCTGGACGGTGACATCGAGGAACCGGCGCTTGAGCTCGACGATGTCGACTTCGGCCTGCTTCAGCGTGGTATCGGTGCGGTACACCGATGCGTGATCGTCCATGGACTGCTGGAGCTCGGCACGGATGGCTCCGGTGCGTTCGCCGCCCGTACCGTTCAGAAGTCGATCGATAAGGTTACGGACGTCGGTCTCGGGGTCATCAGGGAGATCGACGAACTGCGCGGTCACAGCGTGGTCGGCGGCAGCGATTCCGGCCCGACGACCGAATACGTTGATGTCGAGCAGTGAGTTCGTGCCCAGCCGGTTGGCTCCGTGGACCGAGACGCAGGCGGCCTCGCCGGCTGCGAACAGGCCAGGGACAATTTCTTTGTTGTCGCGCAGCGCCCTGGCATCGATGTCGGTGGGGATGCCACCCATCGCGTAGTGCGCGGTCGGGTAGATCGGTACTGGCTCGCTGACGGGGTTGATCCCGAGGTAGGTGCGGCTGAACTCCATGATATCAGGAAGCTTGGTCTCGAGTAGCTCGGCCGGGATGTGCGTGAGGTCGAGCAAGACGTAGTCCTTGTGCGGGCCGCACCCGCGTCCCTGGCGCACCTCGGTGTAGATCGCGCGGCTCACCATGTCTCGCGGCGCGAGATCCTTGATGGTCGGAGCATAGCGCTCCATGAAGCGCTCACCATCGCTGTTGCGCAGGACGCCACCTTCCCCGCGGGCTCCTTCGGTGAGGAGAATCCCCAGTCCAGCAAGACCAGTCGGGTGGAACTGGTAGAACTCCATGTCCTCGAGGGGCAATCCGCGTTTCCAGACGACCCCCATGCCATCTCCGGTGAGGGAGAGTGCGTTGGAGGTGGTCTTGAACACCCGGCCGAACCCACCGGTAGCGAAGATCACTGACTTCGCTTGGAAGACGTGCAGCTCACCGGTGCTCAGCTCGTACGCCACCACCCCCGAGACCTCGCCGTGCGTCATGAGCAAGTCGAGAACGTAGAACTCGTTGTAGAACTCGACGTTCTGCTTGATGCACTGCTGGTACAAGGTCTGCAGGATCATATGGCCGGTGCGGTCGGCCGCGTAGCAGGCGCGGCGGACCGCTGCCTCACCGTGGTTTCGGGTGTGACCGCCGAACCGGCGCTGGTCGATTCGCCCTTCGGGGGTACGTGAGAACGGCAGGCCCATTTTCTCCAGGTCGAGCACAGCGTCGATGGCCTCTTTGGCCATGATCTCAGCGGCGTCCTGATCGACGAGGTAGTCGCCACCCTTGATCGTGTCGAAGGTGTGCCATTCCCAGTTGTCTTCCTCGACGTTAGCCAGTGCAGCACACATTCCGCCTTGCGCTGCCCCGGTGTGCGAGCGCGTGGGGTAGAGCTTGGTCAGGACTGCCGTACGAACCCGCTTGCTGGACTCGAGGGCGGCGCGCATACCGGCGCCGCCTGCGCCGACGATGATGACGTCGTACTTATGGACCTGGGGCATGAGGCAGTGCTCCTCAGCTGATGTTCGGATCGAAGGTGAAGATCACCAAGGTGCCGGTAACGAGGATGAGCACCATGGACGCGTAGAGCGCCGACTTCAGCCAGATTCGCGTGGTGTCGCGCTCGGCATAGTCGTTGATGATCACGCGCAGGCCGTTGCCGCCGTGTAGCTGCGCCAGCCAGAGCATCAGGAGGTCCCACACCTGCCAGAACGGGGAAGCCCAGCGGCCGGCGACGAAGGCGAAGTTGATCCGCTGCACCCCGCCGTCCAGCACGTTCATGATGAAGAGGTGGCCGAGTACCAGGAAGATCAGTACCAGACCGGAGATTCGCATGAAGAGCCACGAGTAGAGCTCGAAGTTTGACCGGCCGCTGGAACCGAATGTGCGCTGCGAGCGTGGCGCCTGAATGTCAGGTGCTTCCATGTATGACATCTCAGGCACTCCCGAAGATCGAGCTGAGGGTGTGTTCGAGCATGAAGTAGACGCCGGGGATCATCAGGAGCATCCACACCGTCACGATCGACCACAGCATGGCCTGCTGGTACTTCGGACCTTTGCTCCAGAAGTCGATGGCGATCACCCTGAGACCGTTCAGCGCGTGGAAGAGCACGGCGCCGACGAGCCCGACCTCGAGCAGGTTGACCACGGGGTTCTTGTAGGTGGCGATCACCGTGTCGTAGGCATCGGGGGAGACGCGAACCAGTGCGGTGTCGAGGACATGGGCGAAGAGGAAAAAGAAGGTCAATGCTCCGGTGATGCGGTGGGCCACCCACGACCACATGCCTTCGCGGCCCCTGTAGAGCGTGCCAGCTGGTGCGGTGGGCACCTGACGCCTCCGTTGTCGAGTTCTTGCGCCGCCCGTCTTCGCAACGGTGCGGCAGGTCACGGCCGGGAGCGAGGACCGCAGTTCAAGTCCGGTGGCCGCAGACCCGATGCTACCGGCGAGTCGGCCATGATCGCCTCTCGGCCCTTGCCCCGATCGGGGCACCTGAGAGGGTGGGGGCGTGATGTCTGGTGCGCAGGGCCAAGCCACGACTGACGTGGACGCCGTCATCGTCAGGTCGGGTCCTAACGGGCTTGTGGCGGCCGTCACACTCGCGGAGGCAGGATGGCGTGTCCTCGTTCTCGAAGCCGCCGACCAGTACGGTGGCGGGACGCGCACCGAAGAGTTGACCCTTCCTGGATTTCGCCACGATGTCTGCTCCACCGCACACCCACTCGCCCTTGCCTCACCGGCGTTCCGCGCGCTCGGCCTTGAGCGCGAAGGGCTGAGGCTCGCGCATCCTGAGGTGCCGCTGGGGCATCCGCTAGCCCTGGGTCAGTCGCTGCTCCTCCATCAGGACGTTGCGGCCACCGCAGCCCAGTTGGGACGGGACGGGGCGGCTTGGACGCGGACGGTCGGCGCGCTCGGCCGTCGGTGGGCTTCCGTGGCTGATGGGGTGCTCGAACCGCTGGCGGTCCCGCCTCGTTCTCCGCTGACCACGGGGGCCTTTGGCGCCGCCGGGCTGTGGCCAAGCACCTGGTTCACCCGCACTGTGTTCCGCGAGGAGCCGGCGCGGGCGCTCTTCGGTGGGCTTGCTGCCCACGCCACCCTCGACCTCGCGGCTCCGCTGACCACGGCGGTCGGCCTGCTGCTTGGCGGCCTGGCGCACGGCGTCGGTTGGCCGGTGGCTGTTGGCGGTTCGCAGTCGATCGCCGACGCCCTCGTGCGCCGGCTCGAGTCGCTCGGCGGGGAGGTGCGAACAGGGCATCGCGTCTCCTCGTTGGCCGACGTCCCTGCTTCGCGCGCAGTCCTGTTCGATGTCACGCCGCGGCAGCTGCTGCAGATTGCGGGTGAGAGGTTCACCCCCAGGTACCGCAGGCGCCTCGCCGAGTGGCGCTACGGCGCAGGGGTGTTCAAGGTCGACTGGGCGCTCGACGCTCCGGTTCCGTGGGTCGACGAGCGGTTGGCCGGTGCCGGAACGGTGCACCTCGGGGCAAGCATGGCTGAGCTGGTGGCCGCCGAGCGTGCCGTCGCCGAGGGGCGAGTCTCCGACCGTCCGTACGTCCTGGTGGCTCAGGCCACGGGCGCTGATCCGTCGCGCGCACCTGAGGGGAAGCACACGCTGTGGGCCTACTGCCACGTGCCGAATGCATGTGACGTGGACATGACCGATGCCATCGAAGGCCAGATCGAACGCTTTGCTCCTGGCTTTCGCGACCGGGTTCTCGCGCGCCATGTCATGGGCCCGGCCGCCCTCGAGGCGCACAACGCCAACGAGGTGGGGGGCGACATCGCGGGCGGGGTCTCCGACTGGCGTCAGATGGTGGCGCGTCCACGGCTCTCCTTGGCCCCCTGGGCTACCACCGACCACGGCATCTTCCTGTGTTCCTCGTCGACCCCGCCGGGCGGTGGGGTGCACGGCATGTGTGGACGCAGCGCCGCGCAGTTGGTGCTGAAGCGCCTCGGCTGACGTATCCACGCAACTACCGCTCAGCGGCAGCGGGCCTCGTTACCCGGTATCGGTGTAGACCCAGGGTTCGGTGCGGTACGTCTTGCCGGCAGGGGAGGTCCATTCCATGACTCCGTCGGGGTGGAGTTCGGTGGTCCAGCCGGGGGAGTGTTTGAGTAAGTGATGGTGGCGGCAGAGGACTGCCAGGTTGGACGCGCTTGTCTCTCCGCGCGGCCACGGAATGGTGTGGTCGAGGTCTGTGCCCTGGCCCTTGGTTGCTGGTCGGGAGCAGCCGGGGAAGCGGCAGACCTTGTCGCGGGCCCGGATGGCGCGGTCCAACGCGGCGGAAGGTCGGTATTGGTGTTCGGCAATGTCGACGAGGTAGCCGCTGTCGGGGTCGGCAAGCATCCGACGGAACGCGATGTCGCGGTCAGGGGCACCCACCAGCTCGACGACCTCAGAACTCGTGATCGGACCTACGCCTGCGACGTCCGCCGGCTCGGCTGACTCGCCGAGCAGTGTGTCGGCGGGCACCACAACCTGGACATTCACTTGCGGGGGTTCGGCGCGTCCGATGAGGAGGTCGATGAGCGCGTCAGCACGGCGTTGGTCCATGGCGCGTACGTCGCCGGCTCCGGCCGCCATGGCGACGGAGTTCACCGTGTCGTAGATCTGCCTCGCCTGCACGCTGGGTAGAAGTGCGTAGAGCTCAGAGATCCCGTCAGAGAGTGGTGTCACGCTGACCATTCGGTCAGCCACCGCCCTGGCCCGGCGTATCTCAGCCATGCCAGGGTCAGCGGCGACCACCCTCCGCTGAAGCCACCGGCGTACCTCCGGGCTGGTGTGGGTGGTCGCGTACTCGGCGGCTTGGTCGGCTAAAGCCTTGGCCGCCGGGTGTGACACACCAGCGAGTCCGTCGCAGATGACTTGGGCCTTGCGCGAGTCGATGACTCCGCGGCGCCAGGCGCCGAGCACCGCGGGGTGCTCGGAAGCAGCCAATGCCAAGCCGTACCGGCGGGCAGCGGCGGCCTTGGTGCAGGACAAGGTCACCGCGATCTCGTCGGCGACGAACTCCGTTCGCAACTCGTGCGGCAGGAGCTGCCGACCGCGCGACTCCTCGTCCTCGCGGTCGGCACGTTGGGCACGCTCAGCGATCTCACACATGACTGACGCCTGCTCGGACTGCGCCAGGTTTGCCACTCGCTCGAGTTGCACCAGCCTGTCACGAAGGTTCGCATCGTCTGCCCCTCCGATGGAAGGCATCGCAGCGATCAGGTGGTGCAACTGCTCGTCGATTGCCACCGCGGAGTTCGTCATGACCGGCATCCTGTCACTCACCACTGACAAGGATCTGATCCCTGTGGACAGCGCGCCGGCCAGCAGAACCGGGCGCCTCCCGTACTGGCCTAGCGGCGGACGACGGCGTCCACCGCGATTGCGGAGCTCTCGGACACGATCACCGGGTTGAGCTCGACCAGCGTGAGCTCCTCGGAGACGAGTGCGTCGCCGACCGCTGTCGCGAGTTCACAGAGAGCGTCGATGGCGACGCACGGGCGCCCGCGCCCGCCAGCGAGCATCGGGTAGCCCTTCAGTGACCGCAGTGCCTCGGCAACGGCTGCGACTTCAGTCGGTAGTGGAAGCACGACGACATCCTGCAGCAGCTCGGTCCAGATGCCACCCATGCCGATCACGAGGGCGGGGACGACACCTTCCCTCGTTGCCGACACCAGCATCTCGACGCCGGGCTCGACCATCTGCTCGACGAGGACCACACCGCCGGACTGGAGGGCAAGCAGTTGTTCCACCGCAATACTGATCCGCTGTGGGTCGGTCAGGTTCAGGACAACGCCCCCGACGTCAGTCTTGTGTTGCACATCAGGATGACTGACCTTCATAGCGACGGGGCCACCGAGTTCGGCGGCCACTTTGACCGCATCCTCTGCTGAATCGACGGCCCGGCCGGCCGGAACGTGGACGCCGCGCGCCGCGAGAAGATCCTTGCCCTGGTGCTCGGCGAGCCACTCACCGGGCTCGAGGGAAACAGTTGCCGTCGCGATGACTCGCAGATGTTCAGGTGACGCGAGACGGAGGTTGTGCGCCCGGAGCGCAACGAGCGCTGTGGGGATTCCGGCCAGTGACGTGACACCGTCGGCGGCGAGCGACTCGGCAACGGCGACGGGCATCAGCTCTGGCAGACCGGAGGCGACTGCCTTACCGGTGCCAGGGATGTCGGCCGTTACCAGACCGTCGCGGGTGTCCTTCCAGTCGGCCGCGTCTGCATCGCTGAGATCGGGTGGAGTGTCTTGGATGTACAGCACCTGGTTCACGCCGGGATCGGCGGCAAGCGTCTCGACGAGTGCGCGGACCCTCGGGGTGTCGGCCCACACCATGTTGGTGTGGTCAAGGGGGTTGGTGACCACCACACCGTCCGGCAGCAGTTCAGCAAGCGCACTGCGCGTGCTCTCGGTGAGATCCGCAAGCGGTACGCCTAGTCGGTCGGCCTCATCCGCTGTGATCACCGAGTCGCCGCCGGAGCAGGTCACGACCGCCAAACCACCGGATCGGTTAGGGCGCGGAGTCGCCATCAGCTTGGCGGTCTCGAGGAGTTCGTGGGGGTCGTGGCACCACGCGCCGCCAGCCTCGGCAACCAGCGCGGCGAAGATGCGGTGGTCACCTGCCACCGCCGCCGTGTGCGCACCGCCCGCAACCGCACCTGCTGCGCTTCGCCCGGCCTTCAGAACGGCGACACGGATGTCGCGCTCGGAGCACCGTGCGAAGGAGTCCGCCCACCTGGCGCCGTCACCGTCCCCCTCGAGGTAGAGCGCAACCGCACGAACGCCGTCGGCGCCGGCCAAGTAACTAAGCGCGTCCGCTGCGTCGACGACGGCACTGTTGCCAACACTGACGACGGTGTGCCACGCGATGCCACGCCGGCTGGCCAGTGCCACAACTCCGAGGTTGCCGCTCTGGGTGATGAGCGCAACGCCACCACTGGCTCCGACCGCGACATTGTCACCCCACATCGGAGCCCGACTCGCGACGGAGACGATTCCGTTCGCGTTCGGACCGATCACGGGTAGGTCGTGACGCGCCGCGGCTGCGACGAGCGCGTCCTGCCGGTCGGTTCGGCCAGTCTCAGCGAACTCGGCGGCGAACACTACGGCCCCACCGCAGCCCAACCGCCCGGCAGTCTCGAGGAGCGCGGGAACGGTGTCGGCCGGTGTGGCCACGACCACTGCGTCGACCGGATCGTCGAGGGCATCCAGCGAGGGCAAGCACGGGACACCGTGCACCGCGGTGCGGCTCGGATGGACACCGACCAGCCGGCCGCCAAAGCCAGCGGCGAGCAGGTTGCTGACGGCGGTGTTGCCGTACGACCCGGGGCGGTCGGTAGCGCCTACGACTGCGATCGAAGCAGGACGAAAGAGCTGGTCGAGCTTCATGCCCTGGCCCCTAGCCGAGCATGGCGTCGACGCCACGCCGCTCGAGACTGCGAGCGACGATCAGCCGTTGGATCTCGCTGGTGCCCTCCCAGATGCGGTCAACGCGGAGCTCACGCCAAAAGCGTTCGGCCACGTTCGTGCGCATGTAGCCGCGTCCGCCAAAGATCTGTACCGAGCGGTCGGCACAGCGGTTAGCTGCCTCGGAGCAAAAGAGTTTGGCCATCGAGGCCTTGCCGTGGATGAGCTTGGGGTCGGCGCCGGACTCCTTCAATCGCGCAACGTCGTAGACCATCAGACGTCCGGCGACCGCGTCGGCCGCGGAGTCAGCAAGCGGGAAGGAGACGCCTTGGTGGTCGATGAGGCGAGCTCCACCTTGCTCGCGATTGATGGCCCACTCGGTGGTCTCGGTGATCAGCCTTCGCATGGCTCCGATGCAGCGGACCGAGATGCCGATTCGCTCCTCGGTAAACCACATCCGCTGGAGGTCATCGCCCTGGCCGACTCCACCGATCACGTCGCCCTGGCCGACCTTGACGTCGGTGAAGAGCATCGTCGGGTGTCCGTGCGGGTAGGTGTGGGTGAAGGGGGGGTCGTCGACGATCGAGACGCCAGCGGCGTCGGCGGGAACGGCGAAGAGTGTGGGTAGCCGGTCGTCGCCGTCGACGACGTTGGCCATCACCACGATCACCGCGGCGACCGAGCCGTAGGTAACGAACCACTTCTCCCCGTTGATGACATAGCCACCGTCGTCGCTGGGATTGGCCACCGTCGAGATCCCGGACGGGTCTGACCCGGCCTCGGCCTCGGTGACCGCATAGGCATCGTGCAGCTCGCCCTTCAGGGCCGGCAGGAGCCAACGGTCGATCAGCTGCGGGCTCGCCGACCGCCAGACGTTGTACGCCGTTGGCATGTACCAGCTGATGCCGTTGGTGTTGCGGCCGAACTGCTCTTCCACGAGGAGCCATTCGGTCGTCGTCCAGCCCTGCCCGCCGTGTTCAGGTGCGTGCAGCCCCCCGGCCAGACCCTGTTCGAGGGCCGTCTGGCGGATGTGCCGCACGTCGTCATCGGGCAAGGGGCCACCGGCCAGCTCCGCCTTCTGCTCGAGCGGGATGAGGACGTCGTCGACGTAGCGCCTGGCGCGCTGCTGGAGCTCGCGCGTTGCCGGGGAGAGACCAGCCGGGGCTGACTCGACGTAGGTCACGGGATTCCTCAATGTGGTGTGGTCAGATACCGAGAACATCTGCGGGGGTATCCTGACTGAACAGTCAGCCAACGGTCAACCAGATCGCCATCGGCGCGGTCAGAAATGTAGGAGTCATGTCAGGTCCAGGTCAGCCGGTCGACGCTGCCGTGGTGCAGCAACAGGTGCGTGACCACCTGTTGCTCAACTTCACCGACATGGGTAACTACAAAGACGCCGAGATCCCGGTCTTCGTCAAAGGTGATGGTTGCGAGCTGATCGACGTTCACGGCCGTCGGTTCATCGATGGTCTGTCCGGTTTGTACTGCGCCAACCTGGGCCATTCCTACGGGGCCGAGATCGGTGCCGTCGCCAAGGCGCAGATGGAGGAACTGGCGTACACCTCCACGTGGTACGTGGCCCACCCCAGGGCAGCTGAGCTGGCCGAGCGGATCGCCAACCTGGCGCCCGACGGGCTGGAGCGGGTCTACTTCACCACCGGGGGTGGCGAGGCCAACGAGTCGATGTGGAAGATGACCCGCAACTTTCACCAGGCCAACGGTCAACAAGAACGCACCAAGGCGATCGCCCGCAAGACCGCCTACCACGGCACCAGCTTGGGCGCGCTCTCTTTCACCGGCATCGAGTTCTGCCGGGAGCCCTTCGAGCCGCTGCCCATTGACGTCACCCACGTCAGCGAGACCAATGCCTACCGGCACCCCAAGGGTGACGACCCGGTCGCCTTCACCCAGGCGCTTCTGGAGGAGATGGAGCAGGCGATCATCGACGCCGGCCCTGACGAGGTTGCGCTCATCATTGCCGAGCCGGTGCAGAACTCCGGTGGGTGCTTCACTCCTCCGCCCGGCTATTGGACGGGCCTTCGAGCGTTGGCCGACAAGTACGGCGCGTTGCTTTGCGCCGACGAGGTCATCACGGGCTTCGGTCGGACCGGAGAGTGGTTCGGTTCGATTCGCTACGAAATCGAGCCTGACTTCATCGTCTTCGCCAAGGGCGCGACGGCCGGAATGGCCCCGCTCGGCGGTGTTATCGTCCACGACCGGGTGGCCGAGCCCTTCGTGACCGGCAAGGCCTTCTACAACCACGGCACCACCTACAGCGGGCACCCGGTGTCAGCAGCGATCGGCCTGAAGGTCCTCGACATCTACGACCGCGAAGGCGTTGTCGAGAACGTCAGGACCAATGAGGCATACATCGAGAAGCGACTCAACGAGTTGCGCCGCATCCCGCTGGTCGGTGACGTGCGCGGCGTTGGGCACTTCTTTGCCCTCGAGATGGTCAAGGACCGCGACACCAAGCAGACCTTCGAGGGTGACGAGGCTGACTGGCTGCTCCGCCGCGTCCTGTCGGCTCGGTTGTACGACGACGGGCTGCTGTGCCGGCTCGACGACCGGGGTGACCCAGTCGTGCAGATCTCACCGCCGTTGATCGCCGACCAGAAGCTCCTTGGCACCATCATCGATATCCTGGGCGAGGCGATTGAGTACGCCTGGGGTGAGGTTCAGAAAGGCATGCCAGCAAGCTGACCGCCGTCAGCGAGCTGCGTCCAGGTGGGTGACGTCGTTGTAGCGGGACAGTTGCCAGGTTGGCTCGTCGAGCTCGACGGTGCGGCGCCATTCGGTGATTGACGTGTGCCTGCTGCGGATGCCCAGGAGCGAGCGTTGTGGTGGAAGGTCGAGGAAGGTGACGAACGACCGACCGATGACGCCCCCATGGGTGAAGACCCACACCGTGCGGTCGGCGTGGTCGTTGGCGATCTCGGCCAATGCTCGGTCGGCTCTTAGGAGGAACTCGTTGTGTGACTCCGAGCCGGGTGTGAGCCGGACGTTGTGATCGCCACCGGCCAAGATTCGGTTCCATGATTCGAGGGCCTCGCCCATCGGGATCACCTCGGCGTCGTTGCCGGGACGCCACTCCTGCACTTCATGGCTGATCTGCGGCTCGATGCCGAGCCGTTCGCAGACGATCGATGCCGTCTGCTGCGCCCGCAGGAAGCTGCTCGTGATGACGGCATCGGGCCGCACGTCGTCTCGGACCAGGCGGTCGCGCAGGAGGATGGCCTGCTCGACGCCGCGTTCGGTGAGACCTCGCCGGTCGATAGGTGAGTAGGTGCCGTCCGGGTTGGGCTGGTTGACGTGCGCCTCTCCGTGGCGGATCAGCCAGAGCGTCGTCATGCGCCGAGCGTAGAGGCACCCCCGGACAGTCCGAGCCCGGAGCGGTCGCCGTCGAGGGGAGGAGGCGACCGCCCCGGGCCGGGGTCGGGGGGAACGGGGTCAGCCGGTCGTGGCGTCCGCGGCCAGGGTGGCGTTCATGGTCTTGGTGTCCCCACCACGAACCACTGTGATGGTCACGGTGGTGCCTGGCTCGGCAGAGCGTACGGCGGCGACGATCGAGTCGGCTGAGTCGATGGCTTGAGTGTCGAAGCCGATGATGACGTCGTCGACCTCAAGGCCGATGTCGTCAGCGGTGCTGCCCGGCTCGACGGTCTTGACCGTCGCCCCGCGTACCTCACCTGTCGCGCTCTCGACCGAGACACCGAGCCGGGCGTGCTGCACCGTGCCGTTCTCGATCAGCTGGTCGGAGATCCACTTGGCTTCGTCGATCGGGATGGCGAAGCCAAGCCCGATGCTGCCGGACTGGGCGCCGGGAGAGGACCCGAGCGTTGCGATGGCTGAGTTGACGCCCACAAGCTCGCCCTTGAGGTTGACGAGCGCGCCACCGGAGTTACCGGGGTTGATCGCGGCGTCGGTCTGGATTGCGTTGAGCACCGACGCGTCGCCTGCGGAGCCTCCTGGAAGAACAGGACGGTTCTTGGCACTGACGATCCCGGTGGTGACGGTGCCACTGAGCCCGAGTGGTGAGCCGATGGCCACGACGGTCTCGCCGACCTGAAGGTCGGCGGAGGAGCCGAGTTTGACCGCCTGCAGGTTGTCAACGCCGTCGACGCGGATCACCGCGATGTCGGCACTGGGGTCGCGCCCGACGATCTCGGCGGACTTCGAGGTTCCGTCCTGGAAGGCAACGGTCAACGAGCCGCCGTCGGCTGCGCCCTCGACGACGTGGTTGTTCGTCAGGATCAGGCCAGACTCGTCGATGATGATTCCAGATCCCGAACCGGCACCCTGCGCACCGGAGAACTGAATGGAGACAACGCTCGGGAGTACCACATCGGCGACGCGGGCGACACTGCCATCGGGCAGCGTCGTGTTGGAGACTCCGCCGACGCTGCCTGCGGTCGTCGTGGTCGAGGTCGAGGAGTTGTCGTCGGTGGCGATGACGGCGCCGGCGCCGAGGCCAGCCCCCAGGGCACCGGCGAGGAGGCTGGTGGCCAGCACGACGCCGATGCCGGAGCGGCGACCGCTGTTGTCAGCCTTCGCTGAGACCTCAGGAGCCGTAGGCGGTGCCCACGGGTTCGCTGGCGGAAGGGGGACGGTCGTCGTCGGCGCGGTGAAGGGCGTGGAGTCGGCCGGTGGGCTCGGTGCGGCGTTCTCCGGCTCGTTGGGCAGGGGGATTGTTGGGTGTGTGTCGGTCATGGGTCGATGGTCGGGCCGCCACCTGAGAGGGGCCTGAGAGAAGACCATGGGCCACCTAAGACTTCTCGGTTCCTGGGATGGCCACGTCGAAACGCGCTCCACCGGCCGGAGACTCCCCGACGCTGATCGTGCCGCCGTGTTGCGCAACTGCCTGGGCAACGATCGCCAAACCCAGCCCTGAGCCTGGCTGGGAGCGCGCCCCGTCAGCCCGGTAGAACCGGTCAAAGATGTGCGGCCGGTCCTCGGGGGCGATGCCGGTGCCGCTGTCGGCGACGCTCAGCGTCCCCTCGTGCAACTGGACGATGACGGTTGCGCCGGGCGAGCTCCACTTCACAGCGTTGTCCAACAGGTTCGTCACTGCGCGGCTGAGCGCAGCAGCGTCACCGTTCACCCACCAGGGTGTGAGCGCCACCTCAAAGGTGAGGTCGCGCGCGCGTCGGCGCACCCGAGACAGGGCATCGTGCGCGACCACCGCAAGGTCCAACGATTCCCAGGCACTGCTTGGTTCGACTCCGCGGGAGAGCTGGACGAGGTCGTCAACGAGGTCGCCGAGCTCCCCGATCTGTTCACGCACATCGGTCAAGAGCGCAGCTCGGTCTTCTGTAGGGATGGATTGCTCGGACCGGCCCTCTTGCACCAGCAAGTCGAGGTTGGTCCGAAGTGACGTCAACGGCGTGCGTAGCTCGTGCCCCGCATCGGCGACGAGCTGTCGCTCCCGTTCTCGCGCTGCGGACAACGAGTTCAGCATCGTGTTGAAGCTGGACGCCAATCGTCCGATCTCGTCGTTCCGCACCGACTCGATGGGGGTGAGGTCCATCGTCGCCGCGACGCGCTCGGTCGCTGCGGTGAGTGAGCGCAGTGGCGCCAGGCCGGCACGCGCGACGCCGTAGCCGGCCGTAGCCGCTGCGACGACACCGAGCAAGCCAACAATCAGCGAAACAAAGCCGATATAAGCCAATGTGTCGTCGACGCTCTCGGTCGATACTGCAAAGACGAGGGCGTATCCGGTGCCGGCAGGCACGGTGGCTACCCGGTAGCTCTGACCGTCTTCAGTCACGGTCCGTACTGACTGAGGGGACCGGCCGTCAGCAACCGCAAACTCAGGATCGTCGAGTAGTGGCGGGAGCTCGCCGCTCTTCGGCGAGTACGCACGTCGGTCGGCGGTCACCACCGCAATCCGAGCGTCGCCGAGGGCGTCGTCGGGCAGGACGACGATCTGTTCGGGGTTTGGCGCGGCGCGGTACACCGCCTCGGCCCTGGCGATCAGGTCGTTGTCGAGCTGGTCGTAGAGCTGGGCGCGGACCGTGAGGTAGATGCCGAGTGTCGTCACTGCTACGGCGATCGCGACTGCTGCTGCTGCGAGGACAGCAATACGTGCGCGCAGAGAGAGGCGGTGCGTCTCGCCACGCGGGCTCGACGCCGTCACGCCTTTCCTTCGCGAAGCACATATCCGACGCCCCGCACGGTGTGGATCAGACGTGGTTCGCCATCAGCCTCGGTCTTCCGGCGCAAGTAGCCGACGTAAACCTCCAACGAGTTCGCCGACGTCGGGAAGTCGTATCCCCACACCTCGTCGAGGATCAGCTCGCGAGACAACACCCTGCGCGGTCGTTGAATGAGCACCCAGAGCAGTTCGAACTCGGTGCGGGTGAGGCTGATCGCGCGCTCGCCGCGTTGCACGGTTCGCGTTGCGGGGTCGAGGGTGAGGTCGGCGAAGATCAGTGACTCGTCAACCTGCCCGTCATCGGTGGTGGCCCGCGCGCGGCGAAGAAGCGCCCGGACCCGGGCCAACAGCTCTTCGAGGGCGAACGGCTTAGGCAGGTAGTCGTCGGCCCCGGCGTCCAGACCCAGGACACGGTCACCAACCTCGACCCGTGCGGTCAGGATGAGAACGGGGACGTCGCTGCCTGACGCCCGAATACGCCGGCACACCTCCAGGCCGTCCATTCCAGGCATGTTCACGTCGAGAAGTACGAGGTCGGGCGCAGGGTCACTGGCAGCGGCGAGCGCCTCTGTGCCATCGGAGGCAAGAGTCACCTGGTAGCCGTTGAACGAAAGGGATCGACGGAGGGACGCACGAACAGCTGGGTCGTCATCGGCCACGAGGATGCGCACGCGCACAGTCTGCACTCTCTGCGTCCTAGGCGTACCGTGATCCCATGGCGCAGCGAGTGGACCCCGAGGATCCGGCCCGCGTCGAAGGGCGTCGTCGATTCGGCAGGCTGCCCGATCCGATCAGCCCCGACGACATGGTTGAGTCAGTGCCAGAGGCACCCCCCGACGAGCAAGGCTTCGACCCGAACGCTGACGCGGTGCGCCGATTCGGTATCCCCCTCTGAGCCCGGTGATGGCCCACCGATCCGGTCGCTACGCTGGCCCCCGGGCGCACCCGGATCGGGGCGGCGCACCAGCGGCACTCAGGAGTTGGCAGTGAGCGAGGCACGTCAGTCGGAGTCGGGATTCCCTATCCAGCAGGTCTACGGACCAGACACCCTCGCTGCCTGGGATCCCACCGAGCGGCTCGGTGAACCGGGGCAGTACCCGTTCACCCGCGGCGTCTACCCGACCATGTACACCGGCCGGCCCTGGACGATGCGCCAGTACGCCGGGTTCGGCACGGCCAAAGAGTCGAACGAGCGATACCACCAGTTGCTGGCGGCCGGGACGACTGGCCTGTCGGTCGCCTTTGATCTGCCGACCCAGATGGGATACGACTCCGACCACCAGGTGGCCTCCGGAGAGGTGGGCAAAGTCGGCGTGGCGATCGACTCGATCGACGACATGAGGGTGCTCTTCGACAAGATCCCGCTCGACCAGGTGACGACGTCGATGACCATCAACGCCCCAGCCGCGGTTCTGCTCCTGCTGTACCAACTGGTGGCCGAGGAGCAGGGCGTCGATGCAGGAAAACTAGGCGGCACCATCCAGAACGACGTGCTCAAGGAGTATATCGCTCGAGGCACCTACATCTACCCGCCCGCGGCATCGTTGCGGCTGATCACCGACATCTTCTCGTACTGCCAGGCTGAGATCCCACGGTGGAACACGATCTCCATCTCCGGTTACCACATGGCTGAGGCCGGGGCCACGCCCGCTCAGGAGATCGCCTTCACCCTTTCCAACGGCGTCGAGTACGTGCGGGCCGCGATCGCGACCGGGCAACATGTCGACGACTTCGCTCCTCGCTTGGCGTTCTTCTTCGTCTCTCGCACGACGATTCTGGAAGAGGTGGCGAAGTTCAGGGCAGCGCGTCGACTCTGGGCGCGCATTATGCGCGAGGAGTTCGGCGCCCAGAACCCCAAGTCGATGATGCTGCGCTTCCACACCCAGACTGCCGGGGTTCAACTGACCGCCCAGCAACCTGAGGTGAACCTCGTCCGCGTCGCTGTTCAGGGGCTCGCGGCAGTTTTTGGTGGGACCCAGTCGCTGCACACCAATAGCTTTGACGAGGCGCTCGCCCTGCCGAGCGAGAAGGCTGCCCGGCTCGCGCTGCGCACCCAGCAAGTGCTCGCCTACGAGACGGACGTCACCAGCACGGTTGACCCGTTCGCCGGGTCGTATGTCGTTGAGTCCATGACCGATGAGGTCGAGGCGGCAGCCGTTGACCTGATGGAACGCGTGGAGCGGCTCGGTGGATCGGTGGCTGGGATCGAGCAGGGATTCCAGAAGGGTGAGATCGAACGCAGCGCCTACGACGTTGCCCGCCAGATCGACGACGGAGAGCGGGTCGTTGTCGGTGTCAACCGATTCGCGCTCGACACCGAGGACCCGTACGAGCCGTTGCGCGTCGATCCGATGATCGAAGCCGACCAAAGAGCTCGGCTGAAGAGACTGCGTGCCGAACGCGACCAGGCTGACGTCGACCGATGGCTTGCCGAGGTCACCGCCGCCGCGTCGGGAGAGGCCAATGTGCTTTATCCGATGCGCGAAGCGCTGCGTGCCAGGGCAACCGTCGGCGAGGTGAGTGACGCGCTCCGTGCGGTCTGGGGCGTCTACCAGCCGGTTGACTCCTTCTGATGCGGGCGAAGTAAGCCATGAGAGATGCCGGACCGTCTAGCCTCGACCTCGTGGCAGATCACGGGCTCGACCTCGACCAGCTCGGTGACGAGCTCGCCGAGTTGGTTGCCAAGATCTCCGACGAGCTGATCGAGATCCGCCGCGACTTTCACGCGCACCCGGAACTGGGCCGCCAGGAGACGCGCACCACCACGATCATCCACGAACGGCTTGCCGCCGCAGGGCTGTCGCCGAGTGTGCTTCCTGGTGGAGCGGGCGTGGTGTGCGACATCGGGAACGGATCGCGCACGGTGGCACTGCGTGCCGACATCGACGCGTTGCCGATCGACGACGAGAAAGAGGCGGTCTCCTATCGGTCGACGGTGCCGGGCGTCTGTCACGCATGTGGGCACGACGTGCACGCCGCTGTTCTAATCGGTGTTGGCGTTGTCCTAGCCGAGCTGGCCAGCCGTCGGGAGTTCAACGGACGCGTTCGGCTGATCTTTCAGCCAGCTGAGGAGTCGATGCCCGGCGGCGCCCTCGACGTCATCGAGGCAGGGGCGCTTGCTGGCGTCGACCGGATCCTTGCGCTGCACTGCGACCCGCGGCAGGACGTCGGTGGCATTGGCGTTCGAGTTGGCCCGATCACCGGAAGCAGTGACCACCTCAGGGTGGTCTTGAACAGCGATGGTGGCCACACCGCCCGGCCCCACCTCACCGGCGACCTGGTCTACGCGTTGGCCAAGATCGTCACCGATGTCCCCTCGATCCTCTCTCGCCGCGTCGACCCGCGTGCTGGGCTCTCGGTGGTCTGGGGGACGGTCCGCGCCGGGGGTGCGGCCAATGCGATCCCGCAGAACGGTGAAATCGCCGGCACCGTGCGTTCGCTGGATGCGCAGGTATGGGAGAACGCTGAAGAGGTCGTTTCGCGCGCCGTCAACGACGTGGCGGTCGCCTACGGGGTAGACGTGAGTGTCGACTACACCCGTGGGGTCCCGCCGGTGATCAACGACGCAGCGTCGGTTCGGTTGATCGAGACGGCTGCCAGGTCGCTCCTCGGCGAAGGGTGCGTCGAGACGGTGGAGCAGAGCTTGGGCGGTGAGGATTTCGCCTGGTACCTACCGCATGTTCCTGGAGCGCTCTTCCGGCTGGGGGTTCAGGTTCCAGGGACGCTCGGCGGGGGCGACCTGCATCAGGGCACATTTGACGTCGATGAGCGAGCCATCGACGTGGGAGTGCGCATGCTCGCGGCCGTGGCGCTGCTCGATCTCGCTCAGGCGAGCCGCTAGATGCTCAGGTCGCTGGAAAGACCAGTCGCGGTGCGATCTCAGATCACGGGTGGAGCGCCCACCATGCCAGCGGACTTGAACGGGTCACGACGGGGCGGGTCGCCGAGCTCGGCGCGTGGGCAGGTGGCCAGGGTGAGACCAGCCCAGGTCAGCGCGTCGTCGACGAGCGACTCGACGCTCCAGCTGCTCTCGAGACCGTACGGCGTCACCGTCACCTTGTAGATCGTGATCTGGTGGCGGTTGGGGGCGTCGTACATGACGGCAATGGATCCGAGCAGGCGCGCGTTGCCGCGGGTACCGCCTACACCGTCCCACGGCGTGTCGTAACGCTGCCACAGCGACGAGGTGGCGTTCCAGACGCCGCCGGAACTGATGTCGAGGCGCTTCAGCTCGTCGAGGACGCGATTGGCCGCCCGCTCGTCGAGGATGGCGGCTGGCCTGATGATGCGGACGTCGTCACGCGGTGCAACTCCCATGGTGTGCCTATCGGGCGAAACTGCGAGGAGGTTGAGCCCGAATCGTCCCCGATCAGGGCCCTATGTTGCGGCAGGCCCTGGTGCGCAGGCCGCGGACGTAGTCGTCCGGGGCGCCGGAGTGCTCGGCCGCGTCTGCCATGATTCCGAGGTACCGAGCCGACGGCAGACCGCCCTCGTAGGCGTTGAGCACGTAGAGCCAGGCGAGCTTGTCGCCCTCCAGGGTTGAGATGCGGATGCGGATCTTGTCGTAGACGCCCAAGGCCCCCTCCCAGGCGTCGAGCGCGTGCTCGTCAAGCTCGGTGAGGTCATAGAGGACGGCGAAGACCTGAGATCTGGTCTCCTCGACCACCGTGGCGAGTGCGCCCTCCCAGCCAAGATCCTCGCCGCCGAAGGTCAGTCGCCACCCGTCGAGCCACCCGGTGCCGGCCATCGGGGAATGGGGTGCACGGTCGGCCATCTGCCGCGGGTCCATGTTGCTGCCGTAGGCGGCGTAGAGGGCCATGGCGATGAGCGTAGGGGCGGCGCCTCAGGGTTCTGGTGATCTGTGCGCCAGAATGTGGGCCGTGGCGAAAATGGTGATCATCGGCGGCGGCCCCGGGGGCTACGAGGCGGCGCTGGTGGCTGCCCAGGTGGGAGCCGAGGTCACCTTGGTTGACCGCGACGGCCTGGGCGGGTCGGCGGTGCTGACTGACGTGGTGCCGAGTAAGGGCCTCATCACGGTCGCCGGCGTGATGGATGAGGTGAACGACTCCCGGGCCCTCGGCGTTCGCTTTGCCGGTGAGGTAGGCGTCGATCTCGCGGTGGTCAACGGGCGGCTGAAGTCGCTGGCGACCGCTCAGTCGGCCGACGTCGAGGCGCACCTGCTGGCAGACGGCGTTCGCGTCGTGCGTGGGTCAGGGCGCCTGGACGGGCCTGACCGGGTGGCGGCTGAGCTCACCGCCGGTGGCTCCGAGGTGCTCGATGCCGACGCGATCCTGATCGCCACTGGCGCTCAACCTCGCGAGCTCGAAGCCGCCAGGCCCGATGGTGAGCGAATCCTCAGCTGGACCCAGCTCTACGACCTCAGTGAGCTGCCCGCTGAGTTGATCGTGATCGGTTCCGGTGTCACTGGCGCGGAGTTCGCCGGCGCGTACCAGGCGCTCGGCTCACAAGTGACGTTGGTTTCGTCCCGCGACCGGGTGCTGCCCGGCGAGGACGCCGATGCGGCGTTGGTTCTCGAGGAGGTCTTTCAGCGGCGCGGCATGAAGGTCCTTTCGCAGTCGAGGGCCGTTGCGGCCTCGCGCACCGAGGACGGGGTCGCGGTCGAGCTCAAAGATGGGCGTACGCTGACCGGTTCGCACGTGCTGATGGCGGTTGGATCGCTGCCGAACACCGACGGGATCGGGCTCAAGGAGTCCGGGATCGATGTGGATGACGGAGGCTTCATCAAGGTCGACCGTGTCTCGCGGACCAGCGCCCGCGGTGTCTACGCGGCCGGCGACTGCACCGGTGTGCTGATGCTGGCCTCGGTGGCGGCCATGCAGGGGCGGATCGCCATGAAGCACGCGCTCGGCGAGGCCGTCCAACCCCTCGATCTTTCGGTCGTCTCCAGCAACGTCTTCACCGACCCGGAGATTGCCACAGTTGGCGTCACTCAGCGACAGATCGACAGCGGTGAAGTGAACGCGGCTCAGGTGAAGTTGCCATTGGCCACCAACGCCAGGGCCAAGATGCAGGAGTTTCACGACGGGTTCGTCAAGCTCTTCTGCCGAGTCGGCACCGGGATCGTCATCGGGGGCGTCGTGGTGGCACCGCGTGCCAGTGAGCTGATCTACCCGGTGTCGCTCGCGGTGCGCCTGGGGTTGAACGTCGACCAAGTGGCTGACGCCTTCACCATCTACCCCTCGCTCTCGGGTTCGGTGTCAGAAGCTGCCCGCCAGCTGCACCTGCGCAGTTAGGCCCCTCAACGGGTCGCTGGGTCACAGCGGCGGCACGAGCGCGCCGTCGTCGAGCAGCCCGTGGCGCGCCTCCAATGTGCGCGCCACGCGCAGGAGCAGAGCTTCACTGCCAGCTGGCCCGGAGATGGCCAGCCCCACCGGGAGCCCGTGGACGAAGCCGATCGGCACACTAATGATCGGGTAGCCAGCGATGGCTGGGGCCGTCGTGCAGTCTCCGCCTGGTCCGGCAGGGTCACCCAGGACGAGGTCGTTCATCGCGGCTGGCGGGAAGGCCGGCGCCACGAGGACATCGACGCCGGCCCCGCTGAAGCTGGCGTCCAGGCCGTCCTCGCGAGCCATTCGAAGCGTGTTCGCTCGGGCGGTCCGGTACTCGCCTGCGTCGAGACCGGGGAGTTCGGCAGCGCGCTCGAGGTACTCCTGCCCGAACCACTGCAGCTCAGTGTCGGCGTGAGCGCGGTTGACCTCGACGACCTCGGCGAGCGTGCGGGGGCTACCGGGGGGGCGAGTGGCCAGATACGCGGTGAGGTCGTGCTGAAACTCGTAGAGCAGCACCTTCAGGTACTCGTCCTCGTCCTCACTCGGTGGGTCGGGGAAGGAGACAGCCCGAACGTCGTCGACGATGGTCGCCCCTGCGGACGCCAGAAGCGAGACCGCGGACTCAGCGACGGAGTCGGCTGCCGCGTGCGCACCGAAGTGATCGCGCACCACCCCGACGCGGACGCCGCTCAGTACGTCGTCGCATGCGGCCAGGTAGTGATCGGTGCCGGCCATTGCGTCGAGCAGCGCTGCGACGAGCCGCACCGACCGTGCCATCGGCCCTGGCGCATCCTGGCTGTGCGAGATCGGGATGATGCCGCCCGTTGGCAGCAGCCCGACGGTTGGCTTGATCCCGACCACGCCGTTGTAGCTGGCCGGGCAGATGATCGATCCGTCGGTCTCGGTGCCGATGGCCAGTGGTGCGACGCCTGCAGATACGGCCGCAGCCGATCCCGACGACGATCCGCCGGCGCTGCGGGTCGGGTCCCAGGGGTTGCGCGTCAGACCACCTCTGGCGCTCCAGCCACTGGTCGAGTGCGGTGACCGCATGTTGGCCCACTCGCTCAAGTTGGCCTTTCCAAGAACGACGATGCCGGCCTCGCGCAACCTCGCGACCAGCGGGGCGTCCTGGCTCGGACGGGTGTCAGCGAGGGCGAGAGAGCCCGCGGTGGTGAGCATCGCGTCTGCGGTGTCGATGTTGTCCTTGACGGCAATCGCGAGGCCGTGAAGGGGTCCGCGGATCCCTCCGTCGCGCGCCTCCGCGTCGCGCTCCATGGCGGTCGCCATCGCTTCAGGGTTGAGTTCGATGATGGTGTTGAGCTCGAGTCCGCCGTGGTCGACCTCGCCTCGCCGGCTGAGCAGATGATCGACCTGTTCAGCGGCGGAGAGCGCTCGCTGGGGCAACTCTGCGGAGGTGAAGAGGTGGGCTGATGGGAGTGGCTCCGTCATGGCTCCACTCTGACAGACCACAATGTCGAACGAGGGCTATTGGGATGGGGGAATTGTCGTGCGGGTCGTGGTCGTGGGTGCGGGCTTTGCCGGGTTGATGGCGGCATGGCGAATGCGCCAAGCCGGACACGAAGTCGTGGTGCTGGAGGCACGGGGCCCCCGCGGGGGGGGGGGGGGGGGGGTTGCGCGAGGGGGGGCGGGGGGCCCGCCCCGCCACGCCCGACGCGCCCCGGCGGGGGG
>JAJAYZ010000093.1 GCA_027118455.1 Actinomycetes bacterium | reverse complement strand
TCGTCCACGTCGATCGCTGATCCCCTCTTCTTGACCACGACGTGACCGACGCCCTCTGCCCGGAGGTAGGCGCGGAGCCGTTTGAGCCCAAAAGGCAGCACGTCGACGATCTGATAACTGGACAGGAAGGGTGACGTCGCGTCGCTGTTGGAGCTGACGTACGCGATGTGTGGGTCGATCAACCAGCCGTCGACCGCGTCAACAACCGCGGCTACCAACCCGGCGCGGATCACAGCGCCATCTGGTTCGTGGAGGTACTGCCCCACGGGGTTGATCGGAGGCGGGGTAGCGGGAAGGTCAGCGTCGGATACGTGGTCCCTTGCCGGAAGAAGCATGGCGCTTCTTGTGACTCCGACCTGCCGGAGGGCTCCCCTGTAGAGCGCAGCCTCGACAACATCCCCGCCGTCGGAGACGACGGCGAACTCCGTCTCACTCCGAACGCGTTGGTGCGGAAGCCCTGGAGCGACTTTGACCCCCAGACTCACTATGGGGAGGTCGAGGACCCAGGAGAGCGGCGGCGACCACGTCTCCGGACGCAAGAGTCTGCGTCCGGCGCGGCGGCGAGCCGGGTCGGCGAACGCCGCGTCGTATTGGGCGGTGGCCACGGCGGACATTCTGGTGACGTCGGCCGACGTGACGTTGATCTGCTCTCCGTGCCCCGTGGCCGCTGCGTTCGCTACCGCGACTGCGGCCGTCACGGGGTCGAGGTCGTAGGCGTCCACCCGTAGTCCCGCATCGGCAAGAGCGAGGGCGTCGATGCCGACTCCGCAGCCGAGGTCGGCGACCGCCTGGTCACGGCCCAGCCGCCGGTAGCGCTCGGCGCGGAGCGCCGCGACCGTTGGCCTCGTTGCCTGCTCGGCCCCGTCGGGGGTGAGCAGGAGCCGGGGGAGTAGATCGGCACCGGCGGAGCCCCAGCGGTGGGCGGCTCTGGTGCGCAGCCGGCTCTGGGTGAGGGCGGCGGCCACGAGGTCGGGTGAGTGGCCGGCTCTGCGGAGCCGTTCGCCGATGGCTAGTGCGGCTCGCTCGTCGTAGGGCGGTAGGTCGGCGAGTAGTTGGCGACCCTCGGGGCCGGTCAGCAGCGCGATGTCAGCGAGCTCCACGGATCCATCCTCTCCGCCGAGAGCGAAGCCTGGTCTCCGTCTGGCACTCAGGTTGACGGAGTGCTAACCGCTGGCTAAGTTAGGCGTTGGCACTCTCACCCTGAGTGTGCCAGCCCGTCCCGTGTGGACGAGCACGCGCCGCCCGTCCGACCCCGCGACGGCGGAAGGTCGGCGCAGTCCCATTTGTTTCGTTTAGCCGCAAGGCGGAGGTCATCTCAGTGTCGGTTTCCATCAAGCCGCTCGAGGACCGCATTCTTGTCCAGGCCCTCGATGCCGATCAGACCACGGCATCAGGTCTCGTCATTCCCGACACCGCCAAGGAGAAGCCCCAAGAGGGCAAGGTCCTTGCCGTTGGTCCGGGTCGTTTCGACGAGGACGGCGAGAAGCGCATCCCCCTCGACATCAGCGTTGGTGATGTTGTCGTCTACAGCAAGTACGGCGGCACCGAGGTCAAGTACGACGGACAGGAGTACCTCATTCTCTCTGCGCGCGACGTGCTCGCAATCGTGGAGAAGTGAGTTAGTTCCCCCGTTAGACCAATCGTCGTGACGCCCCGAGTGCCCGCATCGTCGGGCGCCGGGGCGTCACGCACATATCCCGCCCCTGATCGCCCCTGATCGCTTCCGCAGTACCACCTGGAAGGCACCAGCACCCATGCCCAAGCAGATCTCGTTCGACGAAGCAGCCCGTCACTCACTGCTCCACGGCGCCGACGCCGTTGCCGACGCGGTGCGAGCCACGCTGGGCCCGCGCGGGCGCAATGTCGTCATCTCCCGCTCCTTCGGCCCGCCCACCATCACTAACGACGGTGTCACCGTTGCCCGCGAGATCGATGTTGAGAACCCCCAACAGAACGTGGGGGCCCAACTGATCAAGGAGGTGGCGACCAAGACCAACGACGTCGCCGGTGACGGCACGTCGACGGCAACGGTCCTGGCGCAGGCCATGATCGCCGAAGGACTCCGGGTGGTCACCGCTGGGGCCAACCCGATCGAGCTCAAGCGCGGCATCGAGCTGGCAACGGCCGCCGTGGTGGCGCAGTTGCACGAACTGGCGATGCCGGTCGACGACCCGGCCCAGATCGCCGATGTCGCTTCGGTGTCGGCTCAGGACCGTTCAATTGGCGAGCTCATCGCCAAGGCGATGGACGCTGTTGGCCGCGACGGTGTGATCACCGTCGAGGAAGGGTCCACCACCACGACCGAGCTCGAGATCACTGAGGGGCTTCAGTTCGACAAGGGTTACATCTCTCCGTACTTCGTCACCGACCCCGAGAGCATGGAAGCCGAGCTCGAATCGCCGTACCTTCTGCTGCACCAGGGCAAGATCTCGTCCATCTCGGACTTACTTCCGCTCCTCGAGAAGGTCGTGGGAACGGGCCGCCCGCTGGTCATTGTGGCTGAGGACGTCGACGGTGAGGCGCTGTCCACCCTCGTGGTCAACAAGATCCGTGGCGGTCTGGCTGTGGCGGCTGTCAAGGCACCCGGCTTTGGTGACCGACGCAAGGCGATGCTCGAAGACATGGCCGTTCTGACCGGTGGCCAGGTCGTGTCGGCCGAGGTCGGGTTGAAGCTCTCCGAGGTCGGCCTTGACGTCCTCGGTTCGGCCCGTCGGATCGTCATCACCAAAGACACCACAACCCTCGTCGACGGCGCCGGCAGCGAAGAGGTCGTTGCCGACCGAGTGGCGCAGTTGCGTCGCGAGATCGACCAGACCGAGTCGCAGTGGGACCGGGAAAAGCTCAGTGAGCGGCTCGCCAAAATCTCCGGTGGTGTGGCTGTCGTCCAGGTTGGTGCCCACACCGAGGTTGAGATGAAGGAACGCAAGCACCGAATTGAGGACGCTGTCTCGGCCACGAAGGCGGCGGTCGAAGAAGGCATCGTCGCCGGAGGTGGCAGTGCCCTCGTGCTCGCCGGCACGGTCCTCGACGACGGCCTAGGGCTCTCCGGAGACGAGCGGATCGGTGTGCAGGTCGTCGCTGCCTCGCTCTCCCGGCCGCTGCGGGCCATCGCGGACAACGCGGGCGAGACGGGTGGCGTCATCGTTGCCCACGCGCTGGAGCAGCCTGCTGGCCACGGTTTCAACGCGGCGACGGGTGAGTGGGTTGACCTGCGTGCCGCTGGCATCGTTGACCCGGTCAAGGTGACCAGGTCAGCCCTGGAGAACGCCGCATCGATCGCGGCCCTTGTGCTCACGACCGAAGCTCTCATTGTCGAAAAGCCCGAAACTCCCCTGCCGGCTGCAGGTGGCAACGGGCACGGCCACGGCGGTCATCGGCACTGAGGTCATCGGGCCCTGAGGGGGCGCGATGACCTCGTGACTTGCCTGGAGTCAGCCGACGAGCTTGAGCGTCTTGCGGCGATAGATCGCCTCGCGCTCTTCCTCGGTCATGCCACCCCAGACGCCGTAGGGCTCACGGACCGCGAGCGCGTGGGCAGCACATTGAGCGATCACCGGGCAGCTGGCGCATATCGCCTGTGCGGCTCGATCGCGGGCTTCGCGGGAGGGGCCGCGCTCGCCCTCTGGGTGGAAGAAGGTCGCCGGGTCAGCGCTTCGACAGGCACCGTCGAACTGCCATTCCCACACATCGGCGACCGGCCCGGGAAGTCGGGAGATGTCGGCCATGGAGTCCTCCAAGATCGTGGGCGGAACGTGTTAGGTACGTTACAACCGCTTCATAAGTTGGTCAAGTCTTAATGCCGAACAATATACGAATCGTTTGATGACTGCCGGGCGTCGAGGTGCGCGGTCGGCCAGGCAGGCCCACAATCGCCTCCATGGAACAACCAGTGGACGACGCGCATGCCCGGCAGCCGTCGCTCACGGTGGCTGCACTCGCTCGGCGGTTGGGGGTCGCCCCGGCAACCTTGCGCACCTGGGACCGGCGCTACGGCGTAGGCCCGAGCGGCCACTCAGCAGGCGCCCACCGCCGTTACACGCCAACGGACGTACAGCGACTGGAGCAGATGCGACGACTGACCCTGGAGGGGGTATCCCCAGCTGAAGCTGCCCGCGTTGCGCTGGCCGCGTCGGTCAGTCTCGGGCTGGTACCCGAGCCGGCAAGCCCGCTGCCGCCCGTTGTTCCGCTGCGCAGCACCGATGCCGCCGTCCGTGGTCTCACCAGGGCAGCGCTGGCTCTGGACGCCCGATCCATCGACAAGATGTTGGTCGAAGCCTTCGGAAAGCACGGCGTGCTCTGGACGTGGGATGCACTTCTGCTTCCGGTGCTCGCGGCCATCGGCGAGCGTTGGGAGGACACCGGGAACGGCATTGACGTCGAGCATCTGATGGCCGAGACCGTGATGGGGGCGCTTCGCTCGGTCATGCTCTCTGCGCCGAAGCCGCGCAACGCTCGCCCCGTTCTCCTTGCCTCGGCCCCCGAAGAGCTGCACACCCTGCCCCTTCATGCGCTAGCCGCAGCCTTGGCCGAACGCGGAATCGACTCCCGCGTCCTGGGCGCCCGGGTGCCGGGGCCAGCGATCGCCGCTGCCGTCCGTCGGGGTGGTGCGAGTGGGGTCTTCCTCTGGGCACATCGGCCCGAGATGGCCGATGCTCATCAAGTCGAGGCCGTTCCGGCCATGCGCCCCCCCGTTTGTGTCGTGGTGGGTGGCCCTGGTTGGCAGGACCACGTGCCGCCGGGGGCCGAACACGTCAGCACGCTGAGCGAAGCCGTCACCGTGCTGCAGCGCGCGGCCGGGGGCTGATCGCGGCTGCACGGCCCTGATCGGAAGAGCCGGAGCGGTTAACAACGGCCCTCCTTGTGCCGAGACAGAAGCAGGGACGCCGCACGGCGTCTGTTGCTGCTGGATGTCTTGAGGTGTACCTGTGTCCGACGACCTTGCCGAGTTGCTCGCCACCGGTGAGCGCGCTGCGTTTCACGGTCGTCCGGCGAGTGGTGTTGTCGTGTTGGAGTCGGCCTTCGAGCTGGCCAGGTCAGACGGCAAGGGAGCCGAGGCCACGGCCGCAGCCTGGCTACTCGGTGTCTGTCTGGCGGCCGCAGGAAAGTTCGGCGGCTCCCTGGCAGTTCTCGAGCCACTCGTGGCTGCCGGCACCTCTGAGGTGCCCGAACGGCGACTGTTCGCCGCGCTTGCAGCATCCACGTCGGCTGCAGTCCGGCGCCAACTGGGCCAGTTGGCTGAGGCCAAGCTGCTCGACGACGCAGCCTTTGCTTACAGCGATGGCGCACCAGAAGCGACCTTTGACGCGACCATCGGGCTGGCTGCCGATGCCGTCGTCAACGAGGACGCAGGAACAGCCCAGCATCTGCTCGAGCAAGCCCGCCTGCTGACCGACGGCCACCCCGACTGGTGGCGGCAGCGGGTGAGGTTGGCCTGGGTGGAGGCCGAAGTGGCCATCATTCTTGGCGATCCTGCGCATGCCGGGGAAATTTTGCTTCAGGCCGTTCAGGTCGCCGAGGCCTCTGGTGCACCTCGCCACGTGGCCAAGACTCTGCTCTTGCTAGCCGTAGCCCAGGTTCAAGGCGGTGAGCTGGCCGAGGCGGAGAACACCCTGCGCCGGTCAGCGACGCTGGCCGAGAGCCTTGGTGCCCTCCCCACCCTGTGGCCGTCCCGAGCGCTGTTGGGCGCGCTGCTCGAAGAGAGCTCACCTGCTGAATCGGCGAAGTCGCTGGCGGCCGCTCGCAGCGGCGTGATCGCCATTGCTGACGACCTTCCCGACGACTTGCGGGACGTGTGGCTGGATCGGCCAGATGTCGCAGCCTTGCTGGGCGGATGACTCCGATGCTGGTGGCGGCTCAGCAAGTTCGCAAAAGTCACCTCTCACGCTCCGTAGCAAACGTGCCGAAGAGTACGTACAGACAGTCGGGCTCCCCTCACCCGAGAACCGCGACGCGCTCGATCGACGAGCGCTGCAAGGAGGCGCCGTGACCACGGTTCTGGTGTGCGACGATTCACCACTCGCACGCGAGACGCTGCGTCGCGCCGTCGCTGCTGTGCCCGGTGTTGATCGGGTAACGGTGGCGGGGAGTGGCGAAGAGGTGCTCAGTAGGTGGGCGGGGGAACGGCCCGAACTGGTGCTGATGGACGTCCGAATGCCAGGGTTGGGTGGAGTTGAGTCGGCACGCCGGCTCGTCGCCACCTATCCCGACGCTGCCGTCGTGATGCTCACGATGGCTGAGGACCAAGACGGCGTGGCCCGTGCTGTGGCCGGTGGCTCACGTGGCTACTTGGTCAAGGACGCCACCCGCGAAGAGCTGACCGCGACGGTTTCGTATGCGCTGGCCGAGGCAACCTGGCGTCGGACGCCCCGACGCACGCAGCCGGTCGAGATGGGCGCACCCCCCACGTTGACTGAACGCGAGCTTCAGGTGCTCGGCGGGATGTCACGGGGTCGCAGCAACGCCGAGATCGGACGCGAGCTGTACCTGTCGGAGGACACCGTCAAGACTCATGCCCGCCGGCTCTTCCGCAAAGTGGGAGCTGCCGACCGAGCGCAGGCCGTCGCCATGGGGTTCCGCTGGGGCCTGGTGCGCTAACCGTCTCGAGGGGGTGAACGCCGACCACACCGTGGTCTGCGATGTGGCATGGGCAGCGATGTAACGAACCGACCCGGCGGAGCGATCCTTCATCGAACGGAGGATGGTGATCTGCGCACCCTCGTGGGGCGCGCCGCCGAAGGCGACGACGCCGCTGCCGAAGCGCTGCTCACCCACCTCCGTCCGATGGTGGTCCGCTACTGCCGGGGACGTTTGGGACGTGTTCCGGCAGCCGATTTTGCCGCAGATGATGCGGCACAGGAGGTCTTGCTCGCCGTGCTGAATGCGCTTCCCCGCTACCGCGCTGAGGGACGTCCTTTCGAGGCGTTCGTCTTTGGTATCGCTGCGCACAAGGTGGCTGACCTGCAGCGTGCAGCCTTTCGGACCGCTATTCCTACTGACGTGATCCCCGATGGCAGGGATCTCGCCATGACGCCTGAGGAAAGGGTCATCCAGGCGGGTGACACCCAGTTGGCAAACTCCTTGCTGGACCGGCTGCCCAGCAACCTCCGCGAGCTCCTCCTCCTCCGGGTGGCGGTCGGTTTGTCCGCTGAAGAGACCGGACGCGCCCTGGGTATGACTCCTGGTGCTGTGCGGGTAGCCCAGCACCGTGCCCTCGCCCGGCTTCGTGCTTACGCAGTTGACCAAGTGTCGGTCTGATGGGCGCTCATGAGCTGGACGTTGTGGCGGTTCAGCAGGACGCGGCATCCATTCACGCTCTGGCCACCCGAGCGTTCGATGAGGTAGACATGAACGACCCGGCCGTAGCACTGCTCGCTGCATGGGTTGCCGAGATCGATGAAGGAGTCGATGAAGTTACTCGGTTCGTGATGCCGCGCGTCTCCTCTCCAGGGCCGACCGCCCTTGCCTCATCCACGGCTCGTGGCAGGCGCACTGCTTTGATCGTCGGGTCGACGGTCCTCGCACTAGTTGTCTCCGGCGGGGCGGCGGCGGCGGTGACCGGTGACCCGCTCGCGCTGGTGCGTGCGCCGCTTCACGCAATCGCAAAGGTCAACCCGTTCGCAGGCGACGAGCCCAAGGCGCACGAGACGCTGCCGGAGCAGACCCCTGATCGGGCCAAGGCCAACAAGTTGCTGGCCGACGCCCACCGAGCGTTGGCCAATGGTGATCCGGCGAAGGCTCAGACGTTGCTGACCGAGGCGACAGCGCTGCTGGGTGGCGCTGCCAACCCGGGCCAGCAGAACCGGATCGGCAAGCTCACCGGCGACCTTCCTGGCCAGTCGGGCTCGCACCAGAGCGCGAACATGGGTACGGGGGACAAGCCGGACCAAGGCCCGAAGGGTCCGGGGGACAAGGGTCCGGGGGACAAGGGTCTGGGGGACAAGGCGAGCCGGGGCCCGAAGGGTTCTCACGACCCGAAGGGGAAGGGCCAGACGGACACGTCGCCCACCAAGCCGTCGACGGGGACGTCCAAGGGCGGGTCTAGCAAGCCACGCAAGGGCGACACGTCCGGCAACTCCGGGAAGTCGGGGACCGACCAGCCGAAGGGCCCCCCGTCCACCAGTCCAACGAAGGCGCCGAAGGCGAGCCCCAACGGCTAAGGAGAATCGGTCAGCCGCGCCCGATCCGCCCCAGCGGGGAATCGGTAGAATGAGGAACCGGCTGCACGCTCTGCCGGCCTCAGCTTCTGGAAGGCGCGATGGACGACACCGGCATCCCGCGAGGCACCGCTGCTGAGATCCCCGAGAAGTTCGCCTCCCTCGGGCTCACCTATGACGATGTCCTCCTGCTGCCGGGCTCGACCGAAATGGCGCCGTCCGACATCGACACAACCTCGCGCCTGACACGGGACATCTCGCTGAAGGTGCCGCTGGTCTCGGCGGCGATGGACACGGTGACCGAGTCTCGGATGGCCATAGCCATGGCGCGCCAAGGCGGGCTCGGCGTGCTGCATCGTAATCTGTCGATCGAGGACCAGGCGTACCAGGTCGACCTCGTCAAGCGTACCCAGACCGGGATCATTTCCAACCCGGTGACGATCGGCCCCGATGCAACGCTGGACGAGCTTGACCGCGTCTGTGGCCAGTACCGCGTGTCGGGGTTGCCGGTCGTCGACACCGACCACACGCTGCTCGGAATCATCACCAACCGTGACCTTCGCTTCGTGCCGGTCGCTGAGTGGGCAGCGACCAAGGTCACCGAGGTGATGACCCCGAGTCCGCTAGTGACAGGACCAGTTGGCATCTCGCGCGACGAGGCCACGGCCCTGCTCCGCAAGCACAAGCGCGAACGGCTTCCCCTTGTCGACGAAGCCGGTCGCCTCGGCGGCCTCATCACCGTCAAGGACTTCGTGAAGTCAGAGCAGTTCCCGCACGCGACCAAGGATGCACACGGACGCCTGATGGTCGCTGCCGCGATTGGCTACTTCGGTGACGCATGGGAGCGCGCCACCACTTTGGTGGACGCCGGCGTTGACGTATTGGTCGCAGACACCGCGCATGGCCATGTCCGGATGTTGCTCGACCTGGTGCAGAGGCTCAAGAACGATCCAGCCACGAAGCACGTCCAGGTCATCGGTGGCAACGTGGGAACGCGGTCTGGCGCACAGGCATTCGTCGATGCCGGGGCCGACGCGGTCAAGGTGGGTGTTGGGCCGGGATCGATCTGCACGACTCGAATCGTCACCGGCGTCGGCGTGCCTCAGGTGACCGCCGTCTACGAGGCGTCCTTGGCCTGTCGGCCCGTTGGCGTTCCGGTGATCGCTGACGGCGGGTTGCAGCACTCCGGAGACATCGCCAAGGCCATCGTGGCCGGGGCCGACACCGTCATGATCGGATCGTTGCTGGCCGGGTGCGAAGAGTCGCCAGGAGACCTGGTCTTCGTCAACGGTAAGCAGTACAAGTCGTACCGCGGCATGGGTTCACTCGGTGCGATGTCGAGCCGGGGTAAGAAGTCGTACTCCAAGGACCGATACTTCCAGGCCGAGGTCGCCAGCGACGACAAGATCGTGCCCGAGGGCATCGAGGGGCAGGTCGCCTTCCGGGGGCCGCTGGCCGCTGTGGCGCACCAGTTGATCGGCGGGCTGAACCAGTCGATGTTCTACGTCGGCGCCGGAACCATTCCGGAGTTGCAGGAGAAGGGGCAGTTCGTGCGGATCACGTCAGCCTCGCTGAAAGAGAGTCACCCGCACGACGTTCAAATGACCGTTGAGGCACCCAACTACACCACGCGTTAAGAGAGAGTCTCGGCATGAGTGAGCTAGAGATCGGACGCGGCAAACGCGGACGCTCGGCATGGCGCTTTGATGACATCGCCATCGTCCCGCACCGTAGAACCCGCGACCCGCAAGAGATCTCGATCGCCTGGCAGATCGATGCCTATCGGTTCGAGCTTCCGCTGATGGCCGCGCCGATGGACTCGGTGGTGTCACCGGCCACGGCCATCACGATTGGAAAGCTCGGAGGTGTGGGTGTCCTCAACCTCGAAGGGCTCTGGACGCGGTACGACGACCCAGGCCCGCTCTTGGCCGAGATCGCCGAACTGCAGGACCACGAAGTCACGCAGCAGATGCAGAAGCTCTACCGCGAGCCGATCCGCGAAGACCTGATCGTGGAACGCATCGCAGAAGTCCGCGCTGCGGGCGTCGTCACCGCTGCTGCACTCTCACCGCAGCGGACCAAGCAGTTCTGGAAGACCGTCGTTGACGCCGGAATCGACCTCTTCGTGATTCGTGGCACGACCGTTTCGGCTGAACACGTGTCCAGCCAGTCAGAGCCACTCAACCTCAAGCAGTTCATCTATGAGCTCGACGTCCCCGTTGTGGTCGGCGGCGTTGCCACCTACACCGCCGCACTGCATCTGATGCGCACCGGTGCGGCGGGCGTCCTGGTCGGTTTTGGTGGAGGGGCCGCGCACACGACGCGCGATGTTCTTGGGGTTGCTGTGCCGATGGCCACCGCCGTCGCTGACGTTGCGGCGGCCCGGCGGGACTACATGGACGAGTCAGGTGGGCGCTACGTTCATGTCATCGCCGACGGTGGCGTTGGCAAGAGCGGCGACATCGCCAAAGCCATCGCCTGCGGTGCAGATGCGGTCATGATGGGTTCCCCGCTAGCCAGAGCCAGTGACGCACCGGGCTCGGGCTGGCACTGGGGCACCGAGGCTCACCACCACCTGCTTCCTCGAGGAGAGCGGGTTCGGGTGGGCGTTGTGGGCACGCTCGAGGAGGTGCTCGTCGGCCCCGCGCGGGCCTCAGATGGCTCCATGAACCTCTTCGGCGCTCTGCGGCGCGCGATGGCCACGACCGGTTACTCCGACCTCAAGGAGTTCCAGCGCGTTGAGGTCACTGTCCTTCCCTAACTGGGTGTATCCCGGTTGTTCGGACCGCTGATCCTGGAGTGGAACGCGCTCTCAAGCCGACGGTCGGGCACTCCGGACCATGCCGAGCAGACATGCATGGGCGCATCCCCCTCTGTCAGGGTGTGCTGCGTGGCCATCCCGACGCAGTCCAACGATTGGTCATCTGAGTTCGGGCGCTTCTGGTGGGGGGAGGCGGTGTCCGGTCTGGGTAGCGCGATCACGTCCTTGGCGTTGCAGACCCTCGTCCTGGTCACGCTGCACGGTGGTGCCACGCAGGTGGGCTGGCTCAACTCCGCGCGGTGGCTGCCGTACCTGCTTCTTGGATTGGTCGCCGGAGCACTCGTCGACCGTGTTCGTCGACGGCCAGTCATGATGATCACCGACGTCGTCAGAGCCGGGCTGCTCGGACTGATCCCGCTGGCCTGGGCACTCGACGTCCTCACCTTCACGGTGCTGCTGGTCATCGTTCTGCTGTTTGGAACAGCCTCGCTGGTCAACGATGCGGCCTCCATGTCTTTCGTCCCGCGTCTCGTACCGCGCGACCAGCTACAGCGGGCACACGCACGGCTCGACGGCGCCGGCGCAGTGGCACAGACCGCGGGTCCTGCGATGGCCGGCGCGCTGATCCGGGTCCTGGGCGCGCCGCTGGCGGTATTGGTGGATGCCCTGACATACCTGTTCTCAGCGGTGATGGTCGCTTCGCTGAAGGGGGTCGCCGAGCCCACTGCCGCCCAGCCTGAGAAGTTTGGCGCTCGAGGACTGGCGCTGGAGGTCAGGGATGGAGCGCGATGGGTCTACGGCGGATCGGGTCTCCGCCGCCTAGCGGTCTCGACGCACGTGTGGTTCGCGGGGCAGGCGGTACTTCTCGTGCTGGTCGTCCCCTACGGCTATTTCCAGCTGGACCTGACCCCGTTCCAGCTGGGCCTCGTGCTAGCCGTCGGGGGCCTCGGCGCGTTGCTCGGCGCCTCGATGAGCACCGAGGTCGGCCTTCGTCTGGGCACGGGCGGCGCGATCATCTGCTCTTATTCGGTCACTGCACTTGGGGTCGTGATCATGCTGGGGGCGGCATCGGCGCCGATGGGCTGGGCCGGGGCAGTCCTCCTGGCCGCCGGGCAGTTGTGTCACGGCTGGGCCATGGGAATCAGCAACTCCCATGAGATGAGTTTTCGTCAGATACTCACCCCGGACGAACTGCAGGCACGCACGAACACCACGTTGCGCTCACTCAACCGTGCCGTGATCGTCGTGGTATCACCGGTTGCTGGCCTGCTGGCCGATCACATCGGCTACCGCCAGACTCTCGCGGCCGCCGCGGCGATCTTCGTCACCTCAGCCCTCATCTTGGCTCTCTCACCATTTCGACGTGTGCGTTTGGACTGACGACGACGCCGGAGCACCACGGCCATCCGCACCTGCCGAATTCCGTGCCAGACCCGGCCCCGGCGACGGCAGTCACCAACAAATGGGACACACCCAGGGTGACCCCAGCTGAACGCGTCAGTCTTCGTCGCGCCAGGAGCGCCAGAGCGCGGCGTAGGCGCCTCCAGCGGTGACCAGTTCGTCGTGGCTGCCGGACTCGGTGATCTTGCCGTCCTCGACCACCACGACGCGCTTGGCATCGTGAGCCGTCATCAGTCGGTGTGCGATGGCGATGACGGTGCGACCTTCCAACACCGCTGCCAGCGATTGCTCCAGATGGCGCGCCGCGCGTGGGTCCAGGAGAGAGGTGGCCTCGTCGAGAACCAAGGTGTGCGGGTCAGCCAGGACAAGTCGGGCAAGTGCCAGCTGCTGTGCTTGCGCTGAAGTGAGCTTGTGGCGCCCTGTTCCCAATTCGGTGAGCAGCCCCTGGGGAAGCGTTTGTGCCCACTCCGCGGCGTCGACCGAGCCGAGTGCTTCCCAGAGCTGGGTGTCGGACGAGTCAGGTCGCGCCAGCAGCAAGTTGTCACGGAGGGTTCCGATGAAGACGTGGTGCTCTTGGGTCACGAGGGCAACGTGACGGCGCACCTTCTCGGTCGGCATCGTCGCCAGGGTAACGCCGCCCATGTCGATGGTTCCCGTGCGTGGCGCGTGCAGGCCGGCGAGCAGCCGCCCCAGTGTCGACTTACCAGCCCCTGATGGACCGACGATCGCGACGCGGTCTCCCGGCTCGATGTCCATGCTGACTCCGTGCAAGACGTCGCGGCCCTCGCGGTATCCGTAGCGGACGTCGTTTACGTGCAGGTCCGAAGACTGCGGCTCGTGAGTGCCATCGGTCACTGGATCGGGAACATCGTGCACCCCGATCAACCGCGCCATCGAGGCTTGGCCGACCTGAAGCTCGTCGTACCACATCAAGATGATGTCGACCGGCTCGATGAGCATCTGCGTGTAGAGCACGGCAGCGGTGACCTGCGCCAAGCTCACCTGGCCGTCGATGTAGAGCCATCCGCCCAGCCCGAGAACTGCGGCGAGTGGAAGTACATACGAGATCTCGATCGACGGGAAGAATATCGTTCGCAGATAGAGGGTGTACCGCTCCCAGCTGATCCAGCGCTTGATGGCGTTATCGGTGCGGCGTACCCGGGCGTCGCCGAGCCGGTAGGCCTCCACGGTGCGGCCGGCGTCGACGGTCTCGGCGATCCCGGAGTTGACAGCGGCGTAGGAGGACATCTCGTGTCGGTAGGCGTAGGGCGCGCGCTTGAAGTACCAGCGCGTGACGACACCAATCACGGGTACGGCGAACAGCCATGACAAGGCCAAGATCGGTGCGGTGAAAATCAGTGCCGCGAAGACCAATGTCGCGGTCACCAATGCGATCGCGATCTCCGGAACGGCAAGGCGGACAGCCCAGGAGAGCCGGTCGACATCGGTGGTTGTCCTGGTGACGAGATCGCCGGTTCCGGCCCGCTCGACGACGCCGGGCGGTAGAGCGACAACGCGGGTGAGGAAGTCCTCGCGCAGGTCGGCCAGGATCGACTCACCGAGCACTGCGCCGCGGATGCGGGCCCAGCGAGTGAAGACCGTCTGCACCAGCAGGGCAACGAGGAAGATCAGTGCCACCTTGTTGACGTAGGCGTTGTCAGCTCCCTGCCCGATCTTCTCGACAATGCTGCCCAGCACCTGCGGTCCGACGATCGATGCGGCTGCAGCGACAGCATTGAGCCCGACAAGAGCGAAGAAGATGCCGCGGTTGCGTCGCAGCAACGTCACGACGTACCGACGGACGGACTCGGGGCTGGCGACCGGCAACTTGCCCTCAGTGCTCTTCTCGGTCTGAGCCAGGGACTCGGGAGGCTTCATTCGTCCTCTCCCCTGGTCACAGTCCGTCGGTAGTCGGCGTTCTCCCGAAGCAGCTGGCGGTGCTGGCCAGTGGCCTGGATGCGGCCGTCCTTGAGGAAGGCCACGACGTCGACGTGCTCGAGGAGCAGGGGGCTGGTGGTGAAGACCACTGTGGTGCGGCCGGACCTGGCGTCACGCAGCCCAAGTCCGATTCGCGCCTCGGTGTGGGCATCGACAGCACTGGTCGGCTCATCGAGGATCAGGACTTCCGGATCAGCAACTAGCGACCTGGCCAGCGCCAGCCGCTGTCGCTGGCCCCCCGAGAGGGACCGGCCACGTTCGGGGAGGTCGGTGGCCAGGCCATCTGGCAGTGCGTCGACGACGTCAAGAGCCGAAGCGGACGCGAGCGCGTCGGCCACCGCGATGCGTCCGGTGCGGGGGATGTCGAACAAGTCTTCTGCTGCCCCCGACAAGATCATCGGGTCCTTGTCCTGAACCAGGACGCGCTCCCGGACCGTCAGGAGCGGCAGATCTTCGACCAAGGTCCCGTCCAGTGAGACATTTGACTCGCGATAGCGCCCGAGCCGGTCGATCAGCACTTCAGAGGCATCAGGGTCGTTGGTGACGATCGCGGTGAGTTGCCCTGGTGCGACAACCAAGCCGGTCTGGGGGTCGGTGATCTCACCGGCGGTTGAGGTGGGGGGTGGCGCCGTCGCCTCGGACCCCTCGTCGAACATGCGCTCCAGGGTCATCACGGTGATCACTCGGGCTGCGGCAACGCGTGCTGCTGTGAACTTGTGTGCCGCCTCAGTGACGGTGCGCAGCGGCAGCACGAGGAACGCGGTGTAGCCATAGAACGCGACGAGCTGTCCAACGGTCAGCTCGCCTTGCAGGGCCAGGCGCGCCCCCAACCAGGTGACGATGACGACGAACAAGCCAGGGAGAAAAACCTGCATCGCGTCGAGGAGGGCTCGGATGTGGGCTGTGCGAACGGCTGCCGCCTGAACCTTCTTCGACTCGGCCTGAAACCGTGCTAGGAAGAGGTCTTCGCCGCCGATGCCGCGCAGAACCCGTAGGCCAGCCACCGTGTCGGCGGCCAGCTCTTGGGTCAATCCGAGGTGTATCCGTTGCTCGCGCTCACGCCTCTCGAGCGGACGGACCAGTGGGGCAACAGCCAGTGAGAGCAACGGGACGCCGACCAGCACTATGAGGCCCAGGGTTGCGTTGCTCGCGATCAAGATGGCGGCGACGACGAAGAAGGCGATGATGGCACCGACCATGCGCGGGAGGATGTCGAGGGCGTTGCCGATCCGCTCGACGTCGTTAGCGGAGGCGGCCACTACCTCGCCGGTGGCCACCTGCTTGGGAAGGTCTGCCCCCAGGTGGGTGGCACGCCGGATCAGCAGTTGCTGAACGCGGGTACCGGCCGTGACCCAGTTGGCGACGGCGTAGCGGTGCCGAACGAGACCGGCACCGGCTTGAACCACCCCAAGGACCAGCACTACCCCCGCCCACCGGAGGGCCTTCGCCTCGTCCTCGTCCGAGATGGCCTGGATTCCGGCACCGAGCGCACCTGGAATCAGCGCCTGGCCGACCATCCAGACCACGCCCCAGATCACTCCCAGCGCCAGGAGCTTCTTCTGCTGGCGCCCGATCCACAGCAGGAAGCGCCCAGGCGTCGTGAGGACAGGGTCGCCGGGGTCGGAGTGAGGGAGGTTGTCGAGCAGCATGTTCACCCCACGCTAGGGGAGCGGACCGCCCAAGGGCCATTCACTTTCCCCCGCGATGGGGCCATGCCACACCGGTTCGGTCATTTCGAACCAAGGCCGTCACCATCTAGCGTCCGACCTGGCGGGGAGATGGGTCCGGACGCGTCGGTAGGATCACTCCGTGACAGCGGAGAGTTTCGACACCGTCCTTGTCGTCGACTTTGGCGCCCAGTACGCCCAGCTGATCGCTCGCAGAGTGCGCGAGGCAAGGGTCTACAGCGAGATCGTTCCGCACACCATGCCGGTGGCCGAGATGCTCGCCAAACGCCCGGCGGCGATCATCCTCTCCGGTGGGCCGAGCAGCGTGTACGCCGAAGGTGCACCGCAGGTCGACGCCGACCTCTTCCGTGCCGGCGTTCCGACGTTCGGAATCTGCTATGGCTTCCAGGCAATGGCGCAGGCGCTCGGTGGCGAGGTTGCCAGGACCGGTACTTCGGAGTTCGGCGGCACGCTGCTCAACGTCGTCGACCGCGACTCGGCCCTCTTCGCCGAACTGCCGAGCGAGCTCTCGGTCTGGATGTCCCACGGCGACTCGGTGACCGTCGCGCCCGCCGGCTTCTCGGTCTCAGCCATGAGCGAGGGTGCTCCCGTCGCAGCCTTTGAAAGTGTCGATCAGCGCATGGCCGGCGTGCAGTTCCACCCAGAGGTCATGCACTCCCAGCATGGCCAGCAGGTGCTCGAGCACTTCCTCCTCGAGATAGCCGGTTGTCGCCCAACCTGGACGATGAGCAACGTCATTGACGATCAGGTCGAGGTGATCCGCTCACAGGTGGGGGACAAGCTCGTCATCTGCGGACTCTCGGGTGGCGTGGACTCGGCCGTCGCCGCCGCCTTGGTGCAGCGCGCTGTCGGAAATCAACTCACCTGTGTATTCGTCAACCACGGTCTTATGCGTGCTGGCGAGGCAGAACAGGTCGAGAAAGACTTCGTGTCGGCAACGGGCGTCCGGCTCAAGGTAGTTGACGCCGAACGTCGCTTTCTGGACGCACTCACCGGGGTTGTCGATCCTGAGCAAAAGCGCAAGGTGATCGGTCGCGAGTTCATCCGGGTCTTCGAGGACGCCGCTGCTGAAGTCGTTGCTGAAGCCGGGGCACATGGTCAGCAGGTGGAGTTCCTCGTCCAGGGCACCCTCTACCCCGACGTCGTCGAGAGCGGTGGAGGCACGGGGACGGCAAACATCAAGACCCACCACAACGTTGGCGGGCTCCCGGAGGACTTGCAGTTCAAGCTCGTCGAGCCCCTCCGTGCGCTCTTCAAGGACGAGGTGCGCGCCGTTGGGGAGCAGCTCGACCTACCCGCAGAGATTGTCTGGCGCCATCCTTTCCCAGGGCCAGGGCTGGGTATCCGGATCATCGGCGAGGTGACCTTCGATCGACTAGAGACGCTACGTGCGGCTGACGCAATCGCTCGTGAGGAGTTGACTCGCGCTGGGCTCGACGGCGAGGTGTGGCAGTTTCCGGTCGTCTTGCTCGGCGACGTTCGCTCGGTCGGCGTCCAAGGGGATGGCCGCACCTACGGACACCCGGTCGTACTGCGACCCGTTTCCAGCGAAGACGCGATGACCGCGGACTGGTCACGACTTCCGTACGAGGTGATCGCGAAGATCTCGACCCGCATCACCAACGAGGTTCGCGAGATCAACCGCGTCGTCCTCGATGTGACCAGCAAGCCCCCCGGCACCATCGAGTGGGAGTAGCTCGCACCCGGTAGCCGCGTGTTCCGACGACCCAAAGCCATTCCCAGAAGCCCTTTCCTCTTACGGGAACCAAACACACCGCTCGTGCGTGTAAGGAATGTGCAAAAGCTGGCGGGGGACCTCACGGAGTTCTACCGAAGTACCTGCCCAGCTTTGATTGGACTGTTGACTTCGATCGGCGGCTCGCGCAGTGATGCCGAGGAGTTGGCCCCCGTGCGCTCATCAGTCGCCAGCGACGAGCGCGGGTGGCCTCGCTCGGGTTGCGCCGTCTTGCCCACGAGCCATTCGAGGACGCCTCGCCGCTAAGCAGCGACAGTGTGGCGGTAGCCGGTGCGCTGCGTTCCCTGTCCATCAGCCATCGCGCTGTTCTGGTTCTGCACCACGCGCTCGACCTTTCGGTCGAGGCCGTTGCCACAGAGCTCGGTATCCCGGTGGGGACGGTGAAGTCACGGCTGGCGCGTGCGCGTACGGCCTTGCGACCGCTCCTGGACGACGAGAGGACCGACCATGAATAGCGTTGAGAGCCTCATGCGCGGCTACCTGGATGCGTGCACGCCAGTCGAGGTAGAGCTACGCGAACTCGCGGACGCTGCTGCGCCAGTCACTCGTCACCGGCCGCGCCGGCCTGCGTCACTTATCCCTATGGTCGCCTCGGTCGCGGTCGCAGTGCTTCTCATCGGCGGAGTGGTCTTGGCCCGGGAACAGCTTGACAATTCGGATGGGGTGGCGCTGCCGGCCAATGGCGTTTCCTTCGATGGCTCAGTGCCGTTGGACCTCATGGGCACCTGGGTGGTGCTGAGTCAGCCGTCAGACAACCCGGCGGACCTGCAGCGCCAGGTGCGCATCACCCTCCTGCCGGATGGGTCCTGGAGCGGGTGGGACAGGTGCGACACCGTGGGGGGGTGTGTACCGCATCAACGACGAGGGGCTCGTGCGCTTTGACCTGAAGTCGACCTTGATCGCCCTCTGCAGGAAGGCATCGGCGGTAGAGCTGCCAGTCGATCAAGATCTGCGGTTCGAACTGGGTTCATTCAGGGTCACCCTGTTCGACGTATAGGGGCAGGAGGTGTCAGAGTTGTGGCGGCCAGGGGGGCAGTACAACCCGACAGCTCAGGTGAATGAGGACGACACAGGCGATTGGCACCTTTTTGTGACGTCTTACGGAAGCGGCTCATGTCCATTCGTCCCGTCGAGCGTTTCATACCCCGGTCGCAATCAGCTCGCTGTCGATACGTCGCCCTACGCAGGTGGCTGCACGGCTGACCTGCAGCCCTCAACGGAGTCCATTGCTGTTGACCAGACCGCCCTCAATCCGGCCTTGCCGATCACCGTGACCCTGAACGGCCTCTACTCGGCAGCCATCACGGTTCCCGTGGACGCTTCACGCGTTGATGCGAGGGCCAGCCACGCACAGACGCTTGATCTGGACGTTGCGCTGGTTGACATGGGTCGGTTCGGCACCCGCAGCGACCCGACTCTGGTGACGTACCGCACCACTGTTCCTTCCACCGGTGACATCGGCTGGGACGCTGCCAACGCATTGCTGACGACCGTTGCCCTTCCCGACACTGGTTTGTCCAATGGCTGGAACATCGGGTAGGACGGCCGCTACCCGGCCGCGGGCGTCAACACGGTGGTCGTGGGAGACGATGTGATCGCCGTCGGCCTCGACCGCGATGTGCAGGACCCCTGGCCGGCTGCCGGCTGCATCTGCCCCAGTGGTGAGGTGATCATGCAGCAGTTGGTGCGGGCGATGCAGTTGGCGCTTGGAAGGGACCTTCCGGTCTTGCTAACCGTCAACGGTAAGCCGGCCCGTGGAGTCGGGGACTACCGCCTCGATGGCCCCGTCGCGGCCGATCCTGCGTTTCGTCCCAGGTGAGTTTGCTTGAGCACGGGGGTCTCAAGCGTTGCCCCCCGGGTGGGCCGTTGGGCGCTCAAGGTTTCACTCGAATGGCCGATCCCCTCTTTGACCAGGAACCCAGTGAGCGCCGTGCCGTGTGCGGCGCAGGGGAGAGGGAATTTCCCGTCGCTCGTGGCGCGTCGTCGCGCTGACCGTTGGGGTGTCCATGACAGCCCTCGGCTCCGGCCTGCTCTTCCGCGGGGTGCGTGACTCAGCGCAGGCGGCGACCGACCTCGACCAACAGCTCACGAACGCATCCGAGGGCTCGGCGGTCCTGCTGTCAGAGTTCTTCGACCGTGCCGTGGGATGGACCTGCAGCTTGCTGCCGAACCGTCCTTTCAGAACGTCTACATCGCGCCCGGGTCCCTGGCATCGAAGGTCGACAAGACCATCCCCGCCCTCGCCGATTCGCATCAAAGCTTGGCCGCCATTGAGGACACCTACCCCGGTGCGGTGAGCGAAGCGTGCCTCATCGACCTCGACACCGGGCGTGAGCTGGCGCGAGTGGTCAGGGGCAAGGCAGCCTCCGCATCGGACCTGTCGTTGGACGAGCCCGGGGCCGTGTTCTTCACACCCACCTCAGAACAGCCCGTTGGCGTCCCCTACCAGTCGCTTCCCTACGTCTCTCCAGATACCAAGCTGTGGGTGATCGCGACCGCAACGCCTGTGGAGGTGATCGGCAAGGCAGAGGCCCTGGTCCATTTCGAGGTGAGCATCGAAAGCCTCCGCCAGGCGCGTGTTGCCGCCGACGCCGGCCCCCACATTCGAGTGGTCGACCGCTGCTAGCGGCGAGGTGGTCATCGATGGAGATCAGGAGCAGCAGCGCGAGGGTGAACTCGGCAACCCTTCAGCCGGCACCTTCAGCGACCAGGATCTTTTGACCGCGGAAGTTGTGACGCTGGACAGCGAGCGGGCGAGCCTGATCCCCATGCCAGAAGGCCGGACGCTGGACGCGAACAATGCCAACCGTTGGGTCGTCACGGCGTCTTCCCCCAGCATCGCGACGGGTATCGTCGCCAACCTCACCCCGCTCATCGTGGCTCTTTTTGCGATCGGCATTCCACTGACCGTTGCGGGCCTCTTCGGTGCTTTCCGTGCTCGCCGTCGACGTCAAGCTGACGAGGCCCTGGTTCGCGCCGAGCGTGACTCGCTGGACACCCGGATCGAGGACCTCTCCCACGCCTTGGCCCTAGCCGCGGCTGGTGACCTGTCGGTGACGGTGGACGTCGATCTCGGCGATGAGCGGATGACCGCCCTTAACCAGGCCTTCGACGCTACGTTGACGCACCTGCGTGACCTCGTCGCCCAAGCACAGGCCAGTGGTGAACGACTGGCTTGATCGGCCTCTGAGTTGCAAGCCGCCGCGGTGCAGCAGGCGGGTGCTGCATCGGAGCAGTCAGCAGCTGTCACGGAGACGACGGCGACCGTTGAGGAGCTTGCGGCGACCGCAGCTCAGATCGCTGACACCGCTTCGCTGATCGCCGACTCGGCCCAGAAGACGCTCACGCTCACCAGCGAAGGCCTCAACGCCGTTCAGGACTCGGTCTCCGCCATTGGCCGCATCACCGACTCGGTCGAAACGATCTCGACCAGTTCGAGCGCACTCGGCGAGAAGGTCGGCGAGATCGGCCAGATCTTGGCGCTCATCGACGAGCTCAGTGAGCAGACCAACCTCTTGGCTCTCAACGCAGCGATCGGGGCCGCCCGTGCCGGTGAGCACGGTCGCGGGTTCGCGGTCGTTGCAGCTGAGGTTCGCAAACTCGCTGAACGTGCGCAAGAGTCGACGGCGCAGATTCAAGGTCTTGTCACCGAGATCCAGGCGTATACGCAGACCACGGTTCTGGCGTCCGAGGCCGGTATTCGCGTGGCCAATCGTGGTGTCGAGGTGGCAGGTGCGGCGTCGACCGCCCTCGACCGCATCGCGCAAATGGTCGACTCGACCACAACAGCGGTTTCGGAGATCTCGGTAGCCACCCAGCAGCAGCGGTCGGCGTCCGACCAGGTCGTCCAGGCCATGTCCCAGGTCGCCGACATGGCGCAGGCCTTTGCGGCCGGATCGCAGCAGACCTCCGGCTCGGCGGCAGAGATCACTGAGCTGGCCGGCGGGTTTTCGGCGGCCAGCGATCGCTTCGAGGTCTCCGCCAAGCGCGACTCGGCCCCGCACCCGGTGATCGATCCCGCCGCAGCGGGGTATCTCCTGAACTAGTTCGATATAGTCCTAAAGAACTAGTCCGGGATGTCCGATTCTATGGGTACCCCTTCCCAAGGGACCCCTTCCCTCAGTTCCCACAGCTCGACCAAAGTTCCACAGAAAGTCAGGTGTCATGGACTGGCAGCGATTCGATTGGCCGGCAAACTCTGGCGAACCGGATCAGGACTGGTTCACGTACCTGGAGCATCGTGGGTGGACCGTGAGTCCGGTGCCGACCGTGGCCCGGATTGGCTCCCGGAACTACCTGCGGTTTCTCGGCTGGCGGGCCCCCGCGGCGTGAGCCGCGCGGGCCCCGCCCGGCCGGGGGGGACCGCGGGGCAGGGTCGCCGCGGGGGTTGAAGCAGTGGCGGA
>JAJAYZ010000092.1 GCA_027118455.1 Actinomycetes bacterium | reverse complement strand
GGGGCCCCCGGGGTGACAGTGGTGTTCGCGTCGGTGGTGTGGGCCACCGACGGTGACACAGATCGTCCTCCTCAGTTTGGGGAAGCGTCGCCGGGCAACGGGGCGGCGGATGCGGCTGAACCGGGTGGGCGCCAGGACCGCCCCAGTCCCAGCTCAGATGGGTCAGCTCCGGCTCAGATTCCGGGCACCGAACCCGAGAGCGCAACCCCCACTCGGCTGACCATCAACGCGCTCGATGTCGACGCAACGGTGGTTCCCTCAGGTGTTACCCAAGCCGGAAACGCCCAGATCCCACCCGATGGTGATGTCGTCGGCTGGTACCGGTTTGGGAGCGCGCCAGGAGACCCCAACGGAAGCGCCGTCATGATCGGGCACCGGGACACCGAGGCTGAGGGCCCCGGTGCCCTCTTCGACCTTGACGCGCTTGAGCGTGGCGACGTCATCACCGTTCGGTCGGGTCAGCTCTTTTACAGATACCGCGTGGTTGCGCTGCGCAGCATCGACAAGGACGGACTACCTGACGCCATCTTCCGGCGAGGTGGCCCGCACCAACTCGTCGTCATCACGTGCGGAGGCGCCTTCATTTCCGAGGCAGGCGGCTACCAGGACAACTTGATCGCAGTCGCAGTCCCGGAGGACCGATGAACTCATCTGCCGTTCTGCAGTTCCTCGGCCGCGCTACCGTTGCTGACGTGGATGAGCAATCTGCGCCGGCCGACTCCGTAGGTGGACCGTCCGGCCCCGCGCGGGACTCGATGACTGACAAAGCTGTCGGCGTCGCGTTCGCCGATGGCCAGGAGTGGGCGCTGGAGGAGGCATACCGCCGTTGGGGGGCGTTGATCCACTCGGTCGCTCAGCGCTCAACCGGCAGCGCCCACGACGCCGACGACGTCGCACAGGTTGTTTTCGTGTCGGCGTGGCGGGGCCGACACCGCTACTCACCTGACCATGCGGCACTGCCAGCGTGGCTCCTGGGCATCACCAAGCGCCGGATCGCCGACCATTGGGAATCGCGCAGCCGCGAACAACGCCGCATCGATGCTGCTGGACGTGCATCCAAATCGGCTCCTGCGGCCGAAGAAAGTGTGGAGAAGGTCGCGGACCGGGTGCTCATCGCCGATGAGCTCTCCCGACTCGACCAGCCCCAACGAGAGATCATGGAGCTTGCATTCTTTGACGACCTGACTCACCACCAGATCGCCGAACGTCTCGCAATCCCCCTGGGAACGGTCAAGAGCCACATCCGGCGTAGCCTGATGCGGCTCCGGAGTCGATTGGAGGTCGACGGTGTCGCAGTCTGAGATCCACGCCCCCGACGACCTCCTAGCCCTGCATGCCATGGGCGATTCACTTCCTGAGGCCATGGGCCGTCACGTGGCTGCCTGCCGGCAGTGCCAGTCCGAGCTGGACCAGTGGTCCGATGTCATCGCCACAGCGCGCTCAACCACACCTGAGGATGCCCCTGGCAGTCCTTCTGCTGAGGTCTGGCAAGCCATCACCGCTGAGCTGGGGCTGGCCAGCATGTCCCCAGAGCCGTCCGCATCCGTAAGCGCGGCCCAGGTCGCCCAGGTCGCCACAGTCGTCTCCATCGACAAAGGGCGCCGGCGCTGGACAACCAGCTGGCTGGTTGCTGCTTCGGTGGCTGGGATCGTTGGCGGCGCTGTGCTCACAGCCGGCGGTGTGGCTCTTAACGGCTCCGACCCTGCGCCGGGACCGATTGCCGCTCCCGCTTCCCCGGTTATCGCCAGCACAGCACTCGCGGCGCTTCCGAAACACCAGGGGGGCGGTGAAGCAAAGATCGTCTCAACCCCGAATGGGAAAGAGCTGGTTGTCGACGTATCCGACCTCAGCACCGGGGAGGGTTTCTACGAGGTCTGGCTCATCGACCCTGAGACCTTGCAGATGATCGGGCTCGGCGCCTTGTCCCATGACGCTGGCCGCTTCCCGATCCCCGACGGCCTTGACCTCGCTCGCTACACCATCGTCGACGTCTCGTTGGAGCCGTTCGACGGCGACCCGGTGCACTCTCGCGACTCAGTAGTCCGCGGCGAGCTCTCCACCTGACCTCGGTACCCTGATCCAGTGGCCGCCCCGTCCTTTGATGCCCCTCCAGCAGCGGAGCCATCAGTTGAGTCAGCAGCCGAGCCAGCTGGCCCGTTCCAGCCGGGGAGTCGCTCGGTTGGCGCCATCGGGCGTCGCATTCTGCTGGCGAACGTGGTGGCCGAGATCGGGATCGTCGTCACCGGTGGCCTTGTCCGGCTCACAGGCTCAGGACTCGGCTGTCCGACCTGGCCCGAGTGCACCGACGAGAGCCTCATCCCCGTCCCGACCCAGTCCGAGGGTTTCCACAAGTTCATCGAGTTCGGCAACCGCCTTCTGACATTCGCGGTGCTGGTCGCGGCCGTCGCTGCGTTGATCGTGGTGCTTCGGCCCTGGCTCGCCAAGCGGTTCCCCGGTACCAAGCGGCTCGGTGAGCCTGGGACGGTACGCCGTCCGCTGGGGTGGCTGGCCGTTGGCGTCAACCTCGGCATCGTCGCTCAGGCTGCACTCGGTGGCGTCACCGTGCTGCTCGACCTGAACCCGGCGGTCGTCGCTGCCCACTTCTTGCTCTCGATGGCGATGATCGCCGCTGCCTACCTGCTGTACCGTCGCGCCGCCGACCCAGGTGACCAGCCCGTGACCATCGATGTGCGGGCGGAACTGCGCTGGGTCGCCTACGCACTAGTGGTCTTCTGCTTCGCAGTCCTGGTGCTCGGCACCGTCGTGACCGGTTCAGGTCCACACTCCGGTGATGCCGATGAGATCGCTCGGTTCGGGTTCGACATCCGGATGGTCAGCTGGCTCCACGCCGACCTGGTGATGCTCTTCCTCGGTCTGGCACTGACATTCACCCTAGGCGCCCGGCTGAGCGGCGCACCTGTCCACGCCACACGTGCCGGACTTGCGCTCCTTGCGGTTTGTCTGGCTCAAGGAGCGCTCGGGTACACCCAGTACTTCACCGGAGTCCCTGTCCCCTTGGTGTCGCTGCATATGCTCGGCGCGTGCCTGGTGTGGGTTGCAACGCTGGAGGTTCTGGTCAGCACCCGCACCCGCGGCGTCAACACCGCGGAAGACGCGTACGAGCGCTCAGTTGTTGTCTCCTGACCCATCGTCGACCTGGCTGTGACCCGTTGGAGCGCCAGAGACGCAGCGCACCTACAGCGTCACCTCAGCGGAGGTGCTCACGAAGGTGACCTCCGCCTCGGCCGCCGGCCCCCGCTCTACCTCATCGACGCGGTATCCGACCGCGGGACTCCATGACCTCAGAGTCACCGAACCGGATGAGCAGGCAGCCACGACGCTCCCATCCCGCGCGGGGATGGTGCGAACCACAGTCTTGGGCGCCGGACTCGTCGACTTGGTCAGTTGGGGTTTGGGAGAAGAAGAACTCGTTGGGCTTGAGGAAGGCTTCGTCATCGACGGAGACGTTGACTGGTGTGTTGCCTTGTCGGATGGCTTCGGCTTGGTCGGCGCCGACTTGTCCGGGCGCGGACTGGCGGCAGATCCGGCAGTCGTCAGACGGGCCGCAACCTCGTCGCAAGTGAGTACCGGGATCGACGCTGGAGTCACCGCATTGCCTACCGTCTGAACGACGATCCAGCCGCTCATCATGGCCACGACGGCGAACGCCCCCAGAGGGCCGCCGTTCCTGCGCACGACCTGGGCAGCCTCCAGTGTTGCGCCCTGCAGGTCGCCGAACGGAGCAGCGGGGCGGCTACGGTCACAACGTGGCTCATGTGTTGGTCATCGAGGACGACCCTTCCATCCGAACTGCCGTCCTCCGCACCATCGACGACCTCGGTCGCGCCGTCGCCAGTGCCCCCGATGCCCTGACCGGGCTGCACGCTGCCGTTGAGGAAACCCCCGACATCATCGTGCTCGACCTGGGCCTACCCGATCTCGACGAATCTGAGGTTCTCCGCATGTTGCGGGCAGTCAGCAATGTCCCCTGATCATTGTCGCGGCCGCGCGAGACGATGACCCCATCGCTGTTGGGCACTCAACGCCTGTGCAGACGACCTCCTGGCCAAACCCTCTACCGCTGCTCAGCTGGCTCGTGGATGACGTCGGTGATCATCGGTCGATCGGCGCCGTGATCACCGAGGCCCGCCGCCCCATTCGCGACGGAATAGCCGGGCCGCTGTGACGCCACCGAGGTGGTGGGCTCCAGAATCGCCTTCTGGGCGGCACTCGCCCAGGATGGGGCGCGCCCCGTGCAGACCTCCCTGCCGACCGAACCTCTCATGGTGGCCAGCCCGCCCACCGACCTTGCCGCACCCGTCGATACCTTGCTCGGAAACATCTTCGCCCACACTGCGGCTGGAACGCCGTTCAGCGTTGCCCTGGTCAGAAATAGCGACGGCGCGGTGTTGGCGGTTACCGACTCCGAGCCGAGGTGGCGACCTCGAGCGACCCGACGGTGATGATGGCTGAGCAGTCGGCACCGTTTTGGCTGGGCGGAGTCGGTGACTAGCTGGCTCAGAACCTGGGAAGCAGCTGGTCGATCCCCACCATGACGAAGAGCAGCGTCAAGTAGGTGATCGACCAATGGAAGAGCCGCATGGGGCGCCACTGGGCCTCAGGCAGCCCAGACAGGACACGGCGGCGCAGTCCGATGACCGAGCCGAGGAAGATCCCGCCGAGCACCACAGCGACCGCGAGGTAGGCGATGGTCATTCCAGCGACCGGCCACAGCACGAGGGACGCCGCGATCATCGCCAGCGAGTGACCGACCATGCGCCGGACCACGACACGGGGCTCAGCCACCACCGGCAGCATGGGCACCCCGGCCGCGGCGTAGTCGTCGCGAAACTTCAGGGCCAGCGCCCAAAAGTGCGGGGGCGTCCACCAGAACACGACACCGAAGAGGATCCACGCCGGCCAGGCCAGGCTGCCCGTGACCGCTGCCCAACCGATCAGGACTGGCATGCAGCCGGAGATCCCGCCCCACACGATGTTCGACGCGGTGCGCCGCTTGAGTCCGAGGGTGTAGACGACGACGTAGAAGACGATCGCGAAGAGGGTGAGTGCCGTTGCCAGCAGGTTGACGAGCGACATCACCCCGAGAGCGACAGCACCGAGACCCAGCCCAAAGATCAACGCCGCTCGCGGGCTGACCTGGTGCGTGGCAAGTGGTCGGTTACCCGTGCGCGTCATGACCTCGTCGATGTCACGGTCGACAACACAGTTGAGGCTGTTGGCCGAACCGGCCGCAAGGCTGCCACCGACGAAGGTTGCCAGGACGAGCGTCAGGGACGGCACGCCACCCGCGGCCAGAAACATCGTCGGAACAGTCGTCACCAGCAACAACTCGATGATGCGCGGCTTGGTGAGCGCGACATAAGCGCCGACGGTTGCCCAGATCTGACGGCCGCGCGTGGGGTTCGAGGTTCCAGAACCGGCGAGAGGGCCGACAGAAGAACCGGCATCGACGACGGTCACGTCCACCTCGGCTCGCTGATCGGCTCGGTTCAACACGATGACCGCCACCGAGTCGCCTTGGACAGTGTCGCCTTCGACGCAGGTCGCCTTCGACGGGGTCCTCTTCGACGCAGCAGCGCAGAACAGACCCAGGGATTTGGGCCCCAGGTTGCTCCCCACTCTATCCCGGTAGGCTGCCTTGCCAGGTGGCGCATCCCGCGTTGCCGGCCACACTCTCCCCCTCGCGAGCGCGCCCCGTGAATCACGCTGTGAATGAAGCTGTGACTGAAGCCGTGACTGACGGCAAAAAGCCCGAGCTCATCGCGGGCTGGACCGACCTCGACCGTCGCGCTGTCGACACCTGCCGCGTCCTGGCGATGGACTCCGTCGAGCGGGTCAGCAATGGTCACCCCGGTACGGCCATGAGCCTGGCCCCAGCGGCCTACCTGCTGTTTCAGCGCCATCTACGCCATGACCCCAGCGACTCCCGGTGGGGGGGCCGTGACCGCTTCATTCTCTCGATGGGGCACGCCAGCCTCACGCTTTACATCCAGCTCTACCTGTCCGGCTACGGTCTCGAGCTCGACGATCTCAAGGCTCTGCGCACCTGGGGCAGCCGCACGCCTGGCCACCCTGAGTGGGGTCACACCGCCGGAATCGAGACAACCACCGGCCCGCTCGGTCAAGGCCTGGCGAACGGGGTCGGCATGGCCTTGGCCCAGCGCCGCGTTCGCGGCCTGCTCGACCCCGATGCAGTAGCAGGTTCTAGCCCCTTCGACTGGAACGTATGGGTCTTCGTCAGCGACGGGGACATCCAAGAGGGGATCAGCGCTGAGGCTTCGTCCTTGGCCGGCACCCAGCGACTCGGCCAACTCTCGGTGATCTGGGACGACAACCACATTTCGATCGAGGACGACACGCAGATCGCCTTCACCGAGGACGTCTGTGGTCGTTACCGTGCCTATGGCTGGGGCGTCATCGAGATCGACCTCGCTCCAGACGGAGATGTCGACGTCGTCGCCCTCGACGCAGCGCTTACCCAGGCGCGCGCCGACACCGACCGCCCTACGTTCATCCGACTCCGTTCACAGATCGCTTGGCCAGCCCCGCACGCGGCCAACACCGGTGCAGCACACGGTACGGCGCTGGGCGCCGACGAGGTCGCTGCCACCAAGCGAGTACTCGGCTTCGCCGACGACGCCACGTTCTCGGTGGCGCCAGAGGTGTTGCGGCACGCCAGGCGGGTCGGAGACCGCGGTCGCGAGCTCCATGCGCAGTGGCGTGAGCAGTACAACGCATGGGCCGCGGCCCCCCCGCAGCGCGCCGCCCTGCGCGAACGATTGGAGAAGGGACAACTGCCCGACGACTGGCGGGTGCACCTGCCGACTTTCGAGCCAGGCACCGCCGTGGCCACGCGGTCCGCATCAGGCAAGACACTGGCGGCGCTCGCTGATGTGCTCCCAGAACTGTGGGGTGGCTCAGCCGACCTCGGTGGCTCCAACAACACGACGATGCCAGGTGCGCCATCTGCCCTACCGGTCGACCGCCAGACCGCTCTGTGGTCGGGCAACCCCTATGGCCGCACGCTCCACTTCGGCGTTCGCGAGCACGCTATGGGAGCGATCGCCAACGGCATTGTCCTCGAGGGTCATACCCGCCCCTACGTCGGCACCTTCCTGGTCTTCAGTGACTACATGCGACCGTCGGTCCGGATGGCAGCCATCATGGGCCTCTCCCTCGTGTATGTGTGGTCCCACGACTCGATCGGGGTCGGCGAGGACGGGCCGACCCACCAGCCCATTGAGCACCTCGCGGCACTACGGGCCATTCCAAAGCTCTCGGTGGTCCGCCCAGCTGACGCCAACGAGACGGTCGCAGCGTGGGCCACCGCGCTCGAAAACCGCAGCGGCCCGGTGGCCCTGGCGTTGACCCGGCAGAAAGTCCCCGTCCTGGCCGGTACCGCCGAACGCGCCCCCGATGGCACAGCGCGGGGAGGTTACGTCCTGGCGGACGCCGCGCCAGCTGGACCAGCTGTCCAAAGCCTGCCGGACGTCCTCCTGATCGCTACTGGTTCAGAGGTACAGCTCGCCGTGACTGCGGCTGAGACGCTAGCCGCGGCAGGAGTTGCAGCCAGGGTCGTCTCGATGCCGTGCATGGAGTGGTTTGACCAACAGCCCCTCGAGTACCGCGAATCAGTGCTCCCCCCGCTGGTGCGTGCCCGAGTTGCGGTGGAGGCGGGCTCGCCGCTCTCGTGGTGGCGCATGGTCGGTGACAACGGCCGGGTCATTGGCATCGACCACTACGGCGCCTCAGCCGACCAGGCCACCCTCTTCGCTGAGTTCGGGATCACTGCAGACGCCGTCGTTTCGGCCGCGCACGAGTCCCTCGCCGCTGTTTCGGGACGTTGAGCCCACCGGTGAGCGCGATCAGGCGGCTCTCTCGGCAAGGGGTCTCGGTCTGGCTCGACGACCTTGGTCGGGACCGGCTGACCTCAGGCGATCTGGCCCGGCTTGTCGGCGACGGAGTCTGCGGGGTCACCACCAACCCCTCGATCTTTGCGGCGGCGGTATCGAAGGGCACGGCGTATGCGCCGCAGCTGGCAACCTTGGCAGGGATACCTCCCGAGCAGGCTCTGCATGCGCTCATGGTCGAAGACGTTCGAAACGCGTGTGACGTTTTGCGCGGAGCCTTCGAGGCATCCGGCTCGGTCGACGGACGCGTCTCGTTGGAGGTTGACCCTCGTCTCTCCTTCGACACTGAGGCAACCATTGCCGCAGCAAGGCGCATCTGGGGCGACGTCGACCGCCCCAACGTCATGGTGAAGATCCCGGCAACCCAGGCAGGGCTTCCCGCCATCACCGAGACGCTGGCGTCTGGGATCAGCGTGAATGTCACGTTGATCTTCGGGATCGACCGTTACCTCGAGGTGCAGAGCGCCTGGCTGGCTGGCCTCGAGGCGGCCAGGGCCAGCGGCCACGACCTCGCGAGCATCGGCTCGGTCGCTTCGTTCTTCGTGAGCAGAATCGACACCGCTGTCGACACTCAACTGGATGCTTTGGCGGCATCGCAGTCCCTGGGCGATGACCAGCACCGTGTCCTGCGAGGACGCGCTGCTCTCGCTAACGCCCGAAACGCATACCGCCGATACCGACAGTTGCTCGCCGACCCGCGATGGTTGGCGCTCGAGTCGGTCGGCGCACAGCCTCAACGTCCGCTGTGGGCATCGACCAGCGCCAAAGACCCGTCGTTCGCGCCCACCCGCTACGTCGACGAGCTCGTTGCCCCGCAGACGGTCAACACGATGCCTTCGGCAACGCTAGATGCCGTTGCCACGTCGCTGAGTGGGTGGCCGGTAGCCATCGGACTTACCGCTGCTGATGCCGACTCAGATGCGTCGCTCTTCGCCGAACTCGCCGGTGTCGGCATCGGGTACGAGCAGGTCGTGAACGACTTGGAGGAGGCAGGGGTTGCTGCCTTCATCGCTGCGTGGAACAGCCTGCTGCAACTGGTGGAGGTGGCCCAGAAGGCTGGCCCTGACTAAACCTCGCCGCGCAACTTAGCCAATGCTTCGGCCAAGATCGCCTCACCGTCAGCGTCCGAGCGGCGCTCTTTGACGTAGGCAAGGTGGGTCTTGTACGGCTCGTTTTTTGGAGCCGACGGCGGGGTCTCACGGTCCTGGCCAGCGGGCATCCCACAACGCGGGCAGTCCCAGGTATCGGGGATGTCGGCCTCGTCAGCAAAGCTGGGGCGCGACTCGTGGGCGTTCGCGCACCAGTAACTGATGCGGCGCCGAGGCGCTGGCTCACCGCGCTCGGCCTCTCCCATCGGGCCGGCACCAACCCGACTCCCGCGAATGGCACTACCTCCAGCCATCTGCTCACCGCCTCCAGTTACGTGTCAGTTACGTGTCAGCTACGCGTGATAGCCAATGGACCCTGCAGTCGTGCACATCCGATCACAGCAGCAAGCCAAGCCCAACGATGCAGGCAAACCAGACGATCCCAGCCGCAATCGTCATCCGGTCAAGGTTTCGCTCGACGACGTTCGAACCACCCAAGGAAGTCGATACACCGCCACCGAACATGTCCGAGAGACCGCCACCTTTGCCCTTGTGGAGCAAGATGAGAGCAAGCAGCGCCAGGCTCATGAGGTTGACGATGACCATGAGGGTGATTTCAATCGCTGACACCGAGGTTCTCCTCGCGAGGGTGACGGGGCGCTACCAGGATAGGCATGCCGCCGGCGACGTGGGAGCCGGACCCCCGAGTCAGCCAGGTGACGCCTCGGGTGACCGGTAACGCACAATACCAACGAACTCCTCGGCCGACAGGCTTGCGCCGCCGATGAGAGCGCCATCGACGTCCGGCTGGGCCATGATGCCTGGGGCGTTTTCGGCCTTGACCGAGCCTCCGTAGAGAATGCGTACGGCAGCTCCGACATCGGCCCCGTGCGTCTCGGCGACCCAGGCGCGCAGTGCAGCACAGACCTCCTGGGCGTCCTCTGGGGTCGCCACCTCACCGGTACCGATCGCCCAGACCGGTTCGTAGGCGATCACCACGGTGGAGAGGTCGCTCACGCCTTCGGTGGAGCCGCGGAGCTGTTCAACCACGTACGCCACCTGGTCACCTGCGTGGCGAACCTCGAGCGCCTCGCCGACACAGATGATGGGCGTCACCGCGTGGCGTCGCGCCGCCTGCGCCTTGGCTGCGACGGTTGCATCGCTCTCGCCGTGGTGCTGACGACGCTCGGAGTGGCCGACGGTCACATAGCGACACCCAAGCTTGGCGAGCATGGCCGCAGACACCTCGCCGGTGTAGGCGCCGCTCTCATGGACCGAGACGTCCTGAGCTCCGTAGCCGATGCTGACATGGTCGGCGTCGATCAGCGTTTGCACCGATCTGATGTCGGTGAAGGGAGGCAGAACCGCCACCTCGACCGCCTGAAGATCGGCGTCAAGGAGTCTGAAGGCGAGGTCCTGGACGAGATGCATAGCCTCGAAGTGGTTGAGGTTCATCTTCCAGTTGCCTGCCATCAACGGCATACGTCCTGCTGGCTTGCCCGACTTGCTCATCAGGGTGCTCCACCCTCTCCGGTGGTCTGGTCGAGGACGGCTATGCCAGGAAGCACACGTCCCTCAAGATACTCCAGGCTCGCACCGCCACCGGTTGAGATGTGGCCGAACTCCCCCTCGTCGAAGCCGAGCGTGCGGACCGCAGCCGCAGAGTCGCCGCCACCCACCACGGTGAAGCCGGGCGAGTCGACGAGCGCCTGAGCCACCGCACGGGTTCCGGCAGCAAAGGCCGGGAACTCAAAGACCCCCATCGGGCCATTCCAGAAAACGGTCTGCGCGTCCGCGAGAGCAGCGGCGAACTCGCGCTGCGCAGCTGGACCGATGTCGAGCCCCATCGTTCCGGCCGGGATGGCCGACGCAGCCACGACCATCGGCTCGGCATCCTGGGAGAAGCGATCAGCCACGACGATGTCGCTGGGGAGCACGATGTCGACTCCGCGGCGCTCGGCATCAGCGAGCAGCTTGCGAACGGTTTGGACCTGGTCCTGTTCGAGCAGCGAGGTGCCGGTGGGGTGCCCTTGCGCCGCAAGGAAGGTGTAGACCATTCCACCGCCGACGAGTATCCGATCGACGCGCTGCAGCAGGTGAGCGATCACCCCCAACTTCTCGCTCACCTTCGAGCCGCCGAGCACAACTGCGTACGGTCGCCCTGGGTCGTCGGTGAGCCGGGTAAGCACCTCCATCTCGGCGACAACGAGGCCGCCAGCATAGGAGGGGCGCAATGAGGCGATGTCGAAGACACTGGCCTGCTTGCGGTGCACGACACCAAAACCATCGCTGACAAAGACGTCAGAGAGCGCCGCATACTGTTCGGCGAGTGCCACTCGTTCGCCGTCGTCCTTGCTTGTCTCTCGTGCGTCAAACCGGACGTTCTCCAGCACCAGCACACCGCCAGGAGTCAAACTCTCGACAGCCTGGACCGCCTCCGCCCCCGACGATGCACCGACAAAACCGACCGAGGCGCCGAGCAACTGGCCGAGACGCTCGGCGACCGGAGCCAGGGACAGGTCGGCACGAACCTCGCCGTTGGGTCGCCCAAGGTGAGCGACAACCACCACGCGAGCGTCGGCGTCGACGAGATGACGAATCGTGGGAATGCTTGCCCGCACGCGTCCGTCATCGGTGATCCGTCCACCATCGGTCGGCACATTGAGGTCGGAGCGTACGAGCACTCGTGAACCCGACAACTCACCCTGCTGCGAAAGCAAGGCGTCCAGTGAACGCACGACCGCCTAGAGGCTCTGTCCGACGTAGCCGACGAGGTCGACGAGCCGGTTTGAGTAGCCCCACTCGTTGTCGTACCAGCCGACCACCTTGACCAGCGAGCCCGAGGCGGTCGTCAACTGCGAGTCAATGATGCATGAGGAAGGGTCGGTGACGATGTCAGTGGAGACGATGGGGTCTTCGGTGTAGGAAAGGTAGCCGGCCAGAGGGCCTTCGGCCGCTGCTTTCAGCGCGGCGTTCACCTCGCCCTTGGTGACCTCACGGCTGAGCTGCACGGTGAGGTCGGTCGCCGAACCGGTGGGAATGGGGACCCGCATCGAGTACCCGTCGAGCTTGCCCAACATGTCCGGCATCACGAGCCCGATCGCCTTCGCAGCGCCGGTCGACGTGGGGATCATGTTGATCGCGGCGGCGCGCGATCGACGCAGATCGCTGTGCGGGAAATCAAGGATCTTCTGATCGTTGGTGTACGCATGGATGGTTGTCATCAGGCCGCGCTCGATCCCGAACGCGTCGCGAAGAACCATCGCCATGGGGGCCAGGCAGTTCGTTGTGCAGGAAGCGTTCGAGATGATGTTGTGGCTGGCCGGGTCGTAGGTGGTGTGGTTGACCCCCATCACCACCGTGACGTCCTCGTTCTTGGCCGGTGCGGAGATGATCACCTTTTTGGCGCCAGCCGACAGGTGGCCGGCAGCCTTCGTGGCGTCGGTGAAGTGGCCCGTTGACTCGATGACGACCTCGGCACCGAGGTCGCCCCACGGCAGGGCTGCCGGGTCGGTCTGCTTGGAGATCGGGATGCGTCGACCGTCGATGATGATGCCGTCGTCGTCAGCCGTCACAATGCCGGGGAATCGCCCCAGCGTTGAGTCGTACTTGGTGAGGTGGGCCAACGTCTTGGTGTCGGTGAGGTCGTTGATGCCGACGATCTCGATGTCGGCCCCATCAGCTACGAGCGCCCGATAGAAGTTACGACCGATCCGGCCGAACCCGTTGATTCCGACCCGAACGCTCACGTGATCTCCCTCGACAGACTTGGGTGCGACTTCGCAGATCTGACCCTACAACCGGAGCATATCGGCGGTGACATTCGCCTCAGTGCCTTCGATCCCAAAATCAGAAGCTCGCTTGTCGGCCATGGCTAGCAGCCGACGAATTCGGCCGGCGATCGCATCCTTGGTGAGCGGAGGGTCGGCCAAAGCACCGAGCTCTTCAAGGCTGGCCTGCTTGTGCTCGAGCCGCAGATGCCCGGCGACGGCCAGGTGATCAGGCACCTCGTCACCCAAGATCTCCAGGGCCCGCTCGACGCGCGCTCCGGCGGCAACGGCTGCCCTGGCCGAACGTCGCAGATTGGCGTCGTCAAAATTGGCAAGTCGGTTGGCGGTGGCACGTACCTCCCGCCGCATTCGGCGGTCCTCCCACGCCAGCACGCTGTCGTGGGCGCCCAGCCGCGTCAGCATCGCCCCGATGGCGTCACCGTCGCGGATCACCACCCGGTCGACACCGCGCACCTCGCGGGCCTTCGACGAGATGCCCAGCCGCCGGGCAGCGCCCACCAGTGCCAAGGCAGCCTCAGGGCCGGGACAGGTGATCTCCATCGCCGACGAGCGACCCGGCTCGGTCAGCGACCCATGAGCGAGGAAAGCGCCTCGCCATGCCGACTCTGCATCGCAGATCGCACCGGAGACCACGGGAGGGGGAAGCCCACGAACTGGTCGTCCGCGTCCGTCGACGAGTCCGGTCTGTCGGGCCAGCGAGTCGCCATCCTTGACGATCCGAACGACGTAGCGGGTTCCCTTGCGGAGGCCACCGGCGGCGAGCACTGAGAGGTCGCTGGAGTGCCCGTAAACCTCCGAGATGTCCTTGCGGAGTCGTCGAGCAGCCGCTCCGGTATCGAGCTCTGCTTCCAAGACGATATGGCCGCTCACCAAGTGCAGCGCGCCACCAAACCGCAGCAGCGCAGAGACCTCGGCCTTGCGGCAGCAGGGTTTGGTGACAGTCAGTCGAGCAAGCTCGTCTTTCACCTGAGCAGTCATGGCCATGAGCGGCATCCTCTCACTCCGGCCCGGTCTGTGGTGGCTGCGGGGCGGTCAAGACGGGGCGTAGAGCCGCAGCAAGGGCATCGGGATCGTGCATCGGTAGGCCGGACTGATCACGTACGGCGGCGAGTCGGACCTCTGCGCCGAGGTTCGCTGCCGCCTTCTCCAGGGCGTCGAGGTCTGCGACCGCCGCGGGGTCGGCCAGCACGACATCGATCCTGAGACCGGGAGCGTGCTGCTCCAGCACCTCGAGGTAGGACGCCGGAGTGAAGCCGGTGGTCTCCCCTTGCTGCGGCTCTAGGTTGAGCACGACCATGCGGCGAGCGTTCGTGCGTCCAATCGCTGTCGCCAGCTCAGGGACCAGGAGATGTGGGATCACGCTGGTGAACCAGGATCCGGGACCCAAGACCACCCAGTCGGCCTGGTAGATGGCCACCACGGCCTCGGCGCAGGCGGGAGGCCGAGACGGCCAGAGCGACACATCGACGATTCGGCCGGTCGCCGTCGCCACAGCCTCTTGGCCCCGTACTTGTGCCAGGCACCCATCGGGCTGCTCGACGCTCGCTTCGATCTCCAACGGGACGGTTGCCATCGGCAACACCCGCCCAGTCGACTTCAACAAGCGCCCCATCCAATCCAGCCCCTGCACCGGGTCGTCGGCGGCCAGCTCCCACAGTGCCACGATGAGGAGATTGCCGACGCTGTGACCAGCTAGGTCCCCGGGACCACCGAAACGATGTTGGACGACCTGGCTCCAGGTATGTCCCCACTCGTCGTCCTCGCAGAGTGCAGCCAGCGCCATCCGCAGGTCCCCAGGCGGCAGAACGCCGAGGTCGCGCCGTAGCCGACCACTGGAGCCACCGTCGTCGGCGACCGTGACCACAGCTGTGATGTTCGGCGTGACTCTCCGCAGCGCGGCCAGCGAAGCCGCCAAACCATGCCCGCCGCCGAAGGCAACAACGGCCGGACTCGTCGATGCCTCCGAGTGCAGGTCACTCACGGCCGAGGTCCCGGTGGACGACACGAATGGACACGCTCTCGGAGGCAATCCGGCGGCCGAGCTCGACCGAGAGCGCCACGCTGCGGTGTTTGCCGCCGGTACAGCCCAACGCGACGGTGGCGTAGCGCTTGTTCTCGGTGCGATAGCCCTCCAATGCGATCCGGAGTGCGGTCTCGTACGCATCCAGGAACGGCCCGGCATCGGGCTGTCCGAGTACGTACTGGGCGACCACAGCGTCTTCGCCGGTGAGCTGGCGCAGCTCGGGTTCCCAGTAGGGGTTGGGCAGGAACCGGCAGTCCGCGACGAAGTCGGCATCGACCGGAAGCCCGTACTTGAACCCGAACGACATCACGGTGATCTGTACGGGGCGAGCACCACCGTGGCCGAGTGCTGTCTCGATCCTGGTGCGCAGTTGATGGACGTTGAGCGGCGAGGTATCGATCAGCAGGTCAGCAGACTCACGCAGCGATGCCAGCAGCGCACGCTCGGCGGCTATGCCGTCGACGAGTCGGCCATCGCCCTGAAGTGGGTGGGGACGCCGGGACGACTCGAACCGTCGCACGAGCGTGTCGTCATCGGCCTCGAGGAAGACCAGGCGGGGTTCTATCCCGAACACTTCAACCGACCGGAGAGCCGCCTGTAGATCACCGAAGAACTCGCCGCCACGGACGTCGGCGACCGCTGCGATTCTCAGACCGGCGGCTCCGGAGTCGCCCTCCATCGCACCCGGTCGCGTTTGGTGCGCCAGCTCGACCATGCGCGGCAGCAGCGACGGCGGCATGTTGTCGACGACGAACCATCCGAGGTCCTCGAGGGCGTTCGCAGCAGTGCTGCGCCCCGCCCCAGACATCCCGGTAAGGACCAGGACCTCAGGCCGGTCGGCTGCGGTCCCCGCGGGAGCCGGGGGGCTCTCACCGGGGGTGGGTGACTCGCTCTTGCTGTCAGGCACGGCCCTATTGTGGCCCAAGCTGATCCCCGCGGTGCTAGTCGCTGACGATCTCGCCCGTTGAGGTCTCCACGCGTTCCACCGCCGGTTGCTGCGCGAGCGCCGCCACAATGGTCTCGGCCAGCCGCGGGCCGATACCGGAGACCTGCTGAAGAGCGTCCGCATCGGCCGCCTTGATCTTGCGGAGTGACCCGAAGTGGCGCAGCAATGTCCGCTTGCGCTCCGGCCCCAGGCCAGCGATCCCGTCCAGCGCACTGGTGGTGGTGCTCCTGGCCCGTTTCTGACGCTGGTAGGCGATAGCGAAACGGTGTGCCTCATCGCGCACTCGCTGGAGCAAGAAGAGACCATGGGAGCCGCGGGATAAGATCATGGGCGCCTCATCGCCGGCCACCCAGACCTCCTCCAACCGCTTGGCCAGACCCACCACGGCCACATCGGTGATCCCAAGCTCAGTGACGGCGTCAGCTGCAGCGGCAGCCTGGACCGGTCCGCCATCAACGACGACCAGTTGCGGCCGGTAGGCGAACCGCTTGGGACGTCCAATCTCGTCGTCGGCGCCGTCTTCCTCCTGACCTTCGACCAGCCGTCGAAAGCGGCGCCCGACCACCTCAGCCATCGCGGCTGGGTCGTCACCGCCGGGGCTCTTCACCGAGAAACGGCGGTAGTCGCTCGTGCGCGGCATCCCATCTTCAAAGACGACCATCGAGGCGACCGGGTCGGTACCAGCCAGGTGGGAGATATCGAAGCACTCGATCCGAAGCGGCGCCTCAGCCAGCCCGAGCGCCTCTTGGAGCTCCTCAAGCGCGACCGCTCGCGCTGTGAGGTCGCCGGAACGCTTGACCTTGTGCAGGGCAAGCGCGTGGGACGCGTTCTGCGCAACGGTCTCCATGAGGCTGCGCTTGTCGCCGCGCATCGGCATGCGGACGTCGACGTGAGAGCCCCGTCGTTCAGACAGCCAGGTACTTACCAAAGACGGATCGGTCGGCGAAACCCCGGTGAGGACTTCGCGAGGGATCGACTCGGGGACCAGCTCTCCGTAGAGATAGGTGAGGAACTGCTCCATGAGAGCTGGTCCATCGACATCGTCGAGTTTCTCGGTGACGGTTCCACGTTGACCCCTCACCCGCCCGCCCCGAACGTGAAACACATGGAAGGCCACTTCGAGCTCGTCATCGACCATAGCGATTACGTCGGCGTCGGTATCGTCAGGGAGCACGATGGTATTCCGCTCAAGGGCGCGTTCGAGAGCCCGGATGTCGTCGCGCAGCCGAGCTGCGCGCTCGTACTCTTGAGCTTCCGACGCCTCCTTCATCTGGCGCTGGCGTTCTTTCATGAAGCGTCCGGTGTCACCGGCGAGGAAAGCGCAGAGATCGTCAACGAGTACGCGATGCTCTGCTGCGGAGATCTGGTCGACGCAGGGGGCCGTGCACTTATCGATGTACCCCAGCAGGCAAGGGCGTCCCATCTGGCCAGCACGTTTGAAGACGCCGGAGCTGCACGACCGGATCGGGAAGACCCGCAGTAGTTGGTCGAGCGTCTCGCGGATCGCCCATGCGTGCGAGTACGGCCCGAAGTAGCGCACCCCCTTTCGTTTGGAACCCCGCATCACCTGTGCGCGCGGAAACGTCTCACCCACGCTGACGGCGAGGAACGGGTAGCTCTTGTCGTCGCGGTACTTGACGTTGAACCGCGGGTCGAACTCTTTAATCCAGGCGTACTCGAGCTGGAGCGCCTCCACCTCGTTGGCAACGACCGTCCAGACGACCGACGACGCCGCCCACACCATGGACCGGGTGCGCGGGTGGAGCGCATCGGCGTCCTGGAAGTACTGGCTGAGCCGGCTGCGCAGACTCTTGGCCTTGCCGACGTAGACGACGCGTCCCTCGGTGTCGAGAAACCGATAGACACCCGGGCGGTCCGGGATGCTGCCCTGGGCCGGGCGGTAGAGCGCGGGATCCATGGGATGCGCTAGGCGCGGACCACCGAGTCGCCGTCGACGGTGACCTCGATCGGGGGCAGAGGGGATGGGGCCGGACCCGCGACTACCGACCCGTCGGCGATGGCGTACTTCGAGCCATGGCAGGTGCAATCGATCGTCCCGTTGGTCACATCGGCGACCGGGCATCCGGCATGGGTGCAGATCGACGAGAAGGCTACAAATTCCCCGGCCGTCGGTTGTGTGACCACCACCTGCGGCTCGTTGAGGATGATCCCGCCACCCTCAGGGACATCTGCAGTGGCGACCAGAACCACAGCGCTGGCACCGCCGCCACCACTCGCGCCGGCGGATGGTGTCGCGTCCGCGTCCGCGGGCGTCGAGGTCGGGTCGGCGGCTGTCGGCTCACCGGAACCGCATGCAGCAAGCACGGGGCCAGCCGCTACGGCAGCGCCAGCGATGGCAGCCCCGCGGAGGACCGTCCGTCGACCGACGGTGGGGCTCGACTCGTTCATGGGTTCTCCGGTTCTGATGGAGCAGGCCGGCTCCGGATGGTTGCGGTCCCTGTGAAGCAGCCTACGTCCAAGTGCCGACAGGCACGACTCGCCCGCCACTGCTAGCGCGGCCAGATGGTCTTGTCGGACCCTTGGTCTAGCGTGGGTTCTGGTCGAGTTGGTTCACGGTGACAGCGCTCGTTGGTAGGCAGTTGAGTAGCGCAGATGAGTAGCGGCGACAGCGACCACCGTCCATCGATTCGGTACTCATGCTGTGAGGTTCTCGTT
>JAJAYZ010000091.1 GCA_027118455.1 Actinomycetes bacterium | reverse complement strand
GTCGGGGGCATACCGAGCGACACCATCGCCCGGTAGCGGCTGCCCACCAACGCGAAGCGGGGGGGGGGGGGGGGGCCCCCCCCCCCGGGGGGGCCGCCCCCCCCCCCCCCCCGGGCGGGGCCCCCGCGCCTGCCTGAAGCTGGGCGACCTCGCTGGCGATCTACACCGGGTGGGGCCGAACATCGTGATGACCCTGACCCGTGATGACGGTTCCTGGAACCTGCAGCTCGACGGATCGCGGTACGACTCCGAGCCATTCGACACAACGTTGGTCGACGACGACGGCAAGATCTTGGCGGTGGATAAGTGGATCCCCGGCTTCGGTCTCGGCGTCCACCCCAGCCTTGGCGTGCCGTTCGTGTGCGTCAGTGGCACCCGCGGCTACTACGCCCATGAGAGCCACTACACCGAACGGTGGGACTCCCACCGGTTCAGCATGCGGCTTGACTCCCTGATCGAATCTCTGCTCCGGAAGGCAGGCATCCATGCGTAACGAACACATCTCCTCCAAGTCCGCACAACGGCTCCCGACCCCGGCAGGTCCGCTGGTGCTGACCTCGAAGGTCCTCGAGGACGCCCGGACCTTCTTCGAGGACCGCGGCACCTTCGGTCTCGAAGGCACCGCTATGATCAAGGGCCGAGCGGATTTCGATCTCGTGGTGCCGCGGCAGAACGCACGCCGCGACGCTTACGGCCAGGTCAACGTCGAGGTTCCTCGCGTGGGCCAGATAGACCTCGCCCTGGCGCTGGGCCCTGACGATCTGTATGTGGCACGCATTCATTCCCACCCCGGAGATGCGTTCCACTCTCCGGCTGACGACGCCAACCCGGTCATCTCCTTCGAGGGCGGCTTCTCGATCGTGGTGCCGTTCTTCGGCTTAGGCCTGCGCCGTGGACTGGACGCGTGCGCCGTCTTCCTCTTCCACGACGCCGTCTGGGTCGAGCTGAAGCCTGGTCCGGTCCGCGATCGCTGGATCGTCGCGGAAGCCTCGCGATGAACGATGCGGTGAACGGCACGGTGAACGGTCCGGCCGAGGACCCGCGTCTGCGCCTCCTCGGGAGCCAGGCAGCCGGCGGCCCGCAGAGTCAGGCGACGGAGGTTCTGCGCCGGCTCGACGAGACCGAGGTCGTCGTCGTCCCCCCGGACGCCGACGGTGCGGCGCGCGTCGCGGTCGCCGCCTTCGTCACGATGATCGCTCGCCTTGTCCCGAACGTCGTCGTCGACGCCGAAGGAGACGGTGACCTGCCGGCCAACTGGTGGCAGGCGACCTCCTGGGCTGACCTGCTCGACAAGCTGGCACCGGTGCGACCTTGCAGCGACCTGCCCATTGCCCGGCGGATCACGGTCGGGTTCGGCATCGTGGAGCCGGTCTGCGGCGTCTACGTCGGCGGCGGCGACTGGAACGTCGTGCTCGCCGACCGCCCTGTCGTCGTTGAGGTCGGGAACGACCACGCCCTCGGGCTTCACGCGGCGGCGTGTCTTGCGGTCAGTCAGGTCCTCATCGAAGTGCTCGGCGACCTGGGGTTCCCGGGCGTGGGGGTGACCGGCGTGGTCGAGACCAACTTGATCGATCACGGTCTGCACTCGGTGGACAAGAACGACCTCGCGTCAGCAGCGATCGAGGTGGCACGGACCGCGTTCCTCGGCGTCGGGTCGGTCGGCACCAGCGCGATCGCTCTGCTGGCGACCGCCTGCTCGCCGGTGCTGAGCTCGTCGGTGGCCGCGGCAGCGATGGCCGCGGTGATGGAGGTGACCGCGGTCGACAACGACGCCTTCGACCCCGACCGGAACCCGTACCGTTACCCGGCGCTGCTGGGAGGTGAGACCGGCATGAAATCCAGTGGGATGGTCGAGCGTCTCAAGGAGCTCGGACTAGTCGCGGAGGCTCACGACGTCAACGTGGCGAATTGGAACACCGCCAAGGCCGCCCCTGGCTGGGACGGTGTCCTGGTTTCCAGTGTCGACACCCTCAGCGGGCGGCTTGACGTCGCTGACGTGCTTGGCAAGATGACCTTGTCGGCGGGGGTGTCGGGCACCGAGCTGCACGTGCAATGGGAGCGGTTCGCAGACGGGTTCGCCTGCCCCTTCTGCGACTACGTCCGCGCCGACCCGCCGTTGACCCAGGCCGGGGTGTACTCCCAGGTCACCGGGATCCCGGTCTCGCGGGTGCTCGCCCTTCTCCAGGACGGAGCGGTCCTGGAGCACTCCGACGTCGACACGGCGATCGTGGCCGGACGCGTGCCCGCGCACCGACGTGACGCCCTCGTCGCCGCCCCGATCAGTGACCTGATCCGTCAGGCCTACGCAGAGGCCGAGATGCGGCCGCAGGGAGTTGATACTGCTGGTCCCGGTGGCGACGTCGTCGCCGTCGCGTCTCCACAGGTGTCCTGGTTCGCCGGCACGCTGGTCGCCGCCGAGTTGGTCAAGCACATGTTGGGACTGCCAACGTTGAACCGGCGGGTCGACCTCGACGTCGCCGGCCTACCCGCCGGGGTCGTGCGCACCGTTCCTTCCGACAATTCTGGGACCTGTGTGTGCCACTCCGGCGTACGTCGACGCTGGTACCGGGCCTTGTACGGTCGGCCCGACGTGACGACGACTGGCGTTGGAGTTCAGCTTTCGCCGGTCGATGCCGAAAGTGCCTCGGCTTCTATCCGGGCTTCGCCGATACTTGAAGTGTGAACGAAGACCTGACTGAGACGGACCCAGAGGGTCCCGGTGCAGATGCGCATATCTGCACCCAGTCAGACGTCGCTGCGCAATACCAGCAGAATCACAAGTGGCTGCGCTATGTCGCGGATCGGTTCTTCGACGGCAAGCGACCAGACATGGCCGATGAGGTGATCGGCCTGGTCTTCGCCCACCTCCTCGAACTGGTCGAGGAGGAGAAGCTCACCGACCGAGGCGAGAGCTGGCGTGGCTACCTTCGCAAGGCGGTCCTCAACCGGTGCATCGACTTGGCCCGAGCAGAGAGGAAGGCGCGTGAGCGGTTCCCTGCCGGCAACCCGGAGGAACCACGCATCGTCGATCGCGACCCGCTCGGTGACTACGCCGCCGCAGAGGACCTTGCGCGTCGACGGCAGGCGAAACTGAACACAGCGGTCGCGAATCTGACCGACCGGCAGGTCACGATCGTCCGGCACGTCCTGAACGGAGAGACGCAGAAGCAGATCGGCGAGGAGCTCGGTATCTCCGGCCAAGGGGTCGGCGACCAGTTGAAGACCATCATCAAGAAGTGTCATGAGGAGGTGACGAGGGATGAATGAACTTAATAACGACGAGACAACGCCCGCACGCGACGCGTTGTCTGAAGCGCTGCTCGACGCCGCAGCAGGGCACCCGACATCCGCCGACCTCACCGACGACGAACGCGAACTGATCGCCGCCATCGCCGAGTGGGCAACCGGACTGCCAGAAGCACTTGCCGAACTCGACTCCGAGCCAGAACCTACGAGGCCTGTCCCCGTGCGAGCCGACGACCCGATCGCTCAGATGCTCGGCCTGATCGAAGACCCAGCTGTCCTCATCGACGGCCCCCAGGTCGCCGCCATACGCAAGTCAGCCGGTCTCACAGTCACTGACCTCGCTGCACGCCTGAACCAAAGGGGATGGGACGTCACGACGAACACCGTCTTCTCTTGGGAACGAAACAAGCTCAACCCATCGCCAGCAACCATCAACGCGGTTGCTGAAGTGCTCAATGTTGGCGCCGACTCGATCCTGACGACCAGCACAGCACGGGTGCAGACCTTGGACGTTCTCTTCGGCGACGAGTCCATCGCCGCCTTCCTTGGCGAGTGGTCCCGCGAAAGCAACGTTCCCGTCGAGCGGCTTGCCGAGCATTCCAAACGGCTCCTTGCCACAGCCGGCAAACGCAACGCCACCTCGGCTACGCCGCAGACACTCTTGGCGATCCTTCAACACTTCAAGAGCCTGCCCGGATTCGAGGACCCGGTGTGAGCACTCGTCGCGCCCACGCTCGGCGCCTCATCGAAGCCATCGAACCGGCACAGCGTGTCGCCATCGCGAACCATCCGATCGCGGGCATCGAAAGCCTCGGCTACACCGTGGTCGCCGAACCGGCGCTGACCTCGCAGCGAGGCGCTGGCGGCCTGTGCGACGGACTCTCCTTCGCCGAGCACCACACAGTCATGTACTCGCCGACCCCTGGATCGAAGAAGGAGAACTTCACCCTCCTCCACGAGTTCGGGCATATCCTGGTCGAACGCGATGAGGACGCCATTAACTGGCTTGCCGACCGTGACAAACCGGACGCCGAAATCGAACGCCTCTGCGAGGAGATCGCAGCCGCCCTTGTCGTTCCCGAGGACATGCTCGACGACATCGTCGAGTCCGGCCCGATCACCGGCGACGACCTGAAGACACTCGTAGCCACCGCCGCCGCTAGCGGCCCGGCATGCGCCATCGCCCTCTCTTCCCGGCTCTCCTCGGGCGCCGTAGTCATCATCGACCGCGCAACCGCTACGGTCGTCCACTCAGCGTTGCGCGGCGAGGACCTCACGGTCTATCCGTGGAGGCAGCGCGACGTACCACTCAACCACCCGCTGCTCACCCTCGAGCCGGGCGGCACCACGACCAGGAGGACGCACTGGACTGACGAGTGGGAGCGTCGCCAGGATTATTACGTGAGCGCCGTCGCCACCGAGAAGCGCATCTATGCCGTCTTCAGTACATCTGACCTGTGGGGAGTAGATCGCTTCCACGGAGGTCAAGCGACCCCCGTCAAGTCCGCTGCGCCCCAGCTGGGACTCCGTTGCCATTGCGGTTACATCGGCAAGGCACTGGGTTGGCCATGCGGCAGCTGCAGGCGTCAGTACTGCCCGCACTGCGGCGAGTGCGACTGCGAGCGACGCGACCGAGTTCAGGGCACGTGCACGAGCTGCTTCTGTAAGGCACCGGATCTCAAGGATGGCGTGTGCGGCGGGTGCCGGTAAGCCATCTGAGTTGACTGCTCAACGCAGGTAATACACCTACGTCTGCAAGTTGCCTACTGGTTGTGCCCTCCACCCGCGGCTTTCCGCCCGCGATCACCATGCCGGCACAGGTTCAGTGTCGGTTGACCTGCCAACTGCACGTGCTATCGACGTGTAGAGCATCGACGGCTATGGCGTCAAGCCGCGATTCCGGGCAGCGTCTTACTAGTGCTGTGTTGGACTGGTTGGCGAGGAGGTGATCTGGATGTATGACATTGGTGAGAAGCCTGGCGTCGGCCGCTACTGCTGCACGAGCTGTGGATGGTCCGTCAACTTGGATGACGGCAGCGACCGTCTCCCCCCGTGCGGTAGCTGCGGCAAGGGGCAGCAGACGAAGTACAAAAGCTGCTGACTTCGGATAGTGGCCGGCCGTCGGCCCATATCCCGATGCCAGCCCACCGCCCCAACGTACTCCGCCATGTGGGGAGAGAAGACGAACGCCAACCAAGAGTTTTCGATCGATTGGAGATCAAACGACGTATTTGAAGGGTTTCGGGATCCCAGGCTCGCATGTCCGGCTCTCTCCCGCCCGGCCTTGATCTGCAGTAGCAGGTCGGTGGCGCGGCGAGCTAGAGGCTCCTCAAGGTCCACTCGGCCCGCCCCCCTTGCCGCTGGCGACCGCCGCGTGCGCGCGGGACGTCGTTTGGCACCTCAGGTGATCCGAATGCTAGTTCGGCGACCTACACCGGTGTAACTAGTCCATGCAGCCTCGTGCGCTGATTTGACCGTCAACCTGGCGCCCAACTAGCCGATCTGTTAGATTACAGCCATAAGTTTCTAACAAACGCTCGAGGGGAGCAGGTCCATGGCAAGCACCGCCGGAACGATCCGGGAGCGCATCTCCTCGCTTCCGGTTGGCACTTTTGTCCGGCCACGTGACTTCGCGGATTTGTCCTCGACTGCCGTGGACATGACGCTCTCTCGGCTGGCCCACGACGACGCCTATCCGCTCGTCCGAGTTGCCCACGGTCTGTACTGGCGGGGTGTCGAAAGCCGCTTCGGAGCTGGCCGCCCGGACAGCCTGGCTGTCGCTCTTGAGCTCGGTGGCGCCGGCGCCGGCCCGGCCGGCTGGTCGGCGGCTCGCACTCTCGGCCTAACCACACAGGTCCCGGCAAAGGTTGAGGTTGCGGCGGTTAACCCTCATACGTCTACGGCCAGCACCTGTTTCCGTCGCCGAGCGAACACCCTGCGCGTGAACCTGCGTGCGATCGAGGTAGCCGTCCTTGAGCTTCTTCGCGACGGAGTAGAGAAGTTCGGCGCAACCTGGGCGTCGCTGGTCGCTTCAGTCCGCGCGCTCGTTGACGACGCCCAAGTTCGGGTGGACAACCTGCGTGATGCGATCGGCGCCGAGAGCCGTTCATCAGCAGAGGCGTTCTACCGACTCGTTGCCGACCTAGGCGCCGCGTGACACTCCTCAGGTCGCGCACCAACGACTTCATCGCGCTCGTCGCCGCTACCTCACAGCACTTCGGCATCCCCGAACAGGCGTTCGTCGAGAAGGACTACTGGGTCGTCGAACTCCTACGTTCACTCGCCGAGCCGCTAACGGTGACCGGACACGATTTTCCGGCCATCGTGTTCAAGGGCGGCACGAGCCTGTCCAAGGGCTGGGGCCTGGTGCAACGCTTCTCGGAGGACGTGGACATTCTTGCCGTGCCGGCCGCCGGCATGAGCAAGAACGCGATCGATAAGCATGTGTTCAAGCCGCTGATCGCTCGCGCGGGCCGCGACCTCGGTCTCGCCTCCGACAAGGTTCTGGGCGATCCTTTCCGCCAGAGCGGCAAGACCCACAACGCGACCTACCTCTACCAGGCGCACATGCCAGCGACGCTGCCGCTGAAGGACGGCGTGTTCCTTGAGATGGGCGTCCGCGGTGGCACCGAGCCGGGGAACAAGACACTTCACATCCGCTCATACATCGCCGAGTACCTGGAGGCGGTCGGCGAAGGCGGCGAGTTCACGGAGGAAGCACCAGTCGTCGTTTCAGTCCTCGCGCCGGTGCGAACACTCTTCGAGAAGCTGTCCGCAGTGCACACGGCCGCGACCGACCCGGCCGAGGCGGGAAAACTCGCCACGATCGGTCGGCATTACTACGACATTCACGCGCTGCTCAACCACCCGGAGACGCGTCTCGTGCTCGAGACCTGTAACCGTGGCGCGATCGTCACGGACATCGGCAACGTCTGCGGGTCGAACAACTTTGCCTACGAAGCCCCACCGACCACCGGCTACGCCGCGAGCGCAGCGTTCGACGTCGCCACGCAGCAATGCGCTGCCGCTTCCGCCTCCTACGCGACTGCGTCCACGCTTTTCTACGGGACGCCACCAAGTTTCGACCAGTGCCTGACAAGCGTCGCGGCTGCGCGCGACCTCCTCTAGGCAGTGCCCGAACTTCGCGCCCAGGTGACACTCCATCGAATGTCAGCTGGCTCGGGTGCCGAGCGGAGCTGCCGGATCGATTCCCGCTGCGAAGGGCCCGGGCCACCGCCCCCTTCGATTCTCCGTCCAATGCTTGGACATCGCTGACCGGAGGCCGGTAACCCAGAGTTCGCTGAGTTCGTCGCGGAACGTACTAGTCCGCCTCGAGTTCTGCGACGCAAACGAGGTCGGTCAGAGCCCGTTTCATCGTCCATCGCTCGCGCCCGTCAGGGAACCTGTCACACAGGCGACCCACCCCGCACCGAGCACCATATTCACCTTAAAGGCCGTTGGGCAGGAGTGGGGTGCGTTGCAGTTCAGGCTCCGAACACCAGTTTAGCGGCGGTCCCCTGGCCCTAGAGGCCAGTGTGGAGCCGTCCCTAAGCTCGTCCACTTGTAGTGCGTGATGTGTTCATGCCTGGTACCGCTCCCGTCATCGCGCAAACTGCGTGGCCCGGTGATCCGGCTGGGCGATGCCCACTCCGGCCTGACACCGCTTGGTAAGGCACTCTCGATGATCGGCTACACCTGCATAAGTGATCTCGACCGGATGGCCAAAGACGATTTCGACACGCTCCGACGCGGCAAGCCTTGTCGGCTGTTCAACGCCTACGTGAACATCGGGTCCTTCGACGCCGAGAGGGTTCGAGAGATCGCGGCCAACAACCCGCACGCCCTGTTCATTATGACCGCGCCCGATCACCCGTCGACCAATCTCCCACCCAAGCGAATCCTGCACCTGGAGCCAACCATCGCCGACAAATGGCACAGCCTGAGTCAGTTCCTCGGGATTGACTACCCGGCGTTCCCTTACCCCGAGGCGCACGACATCGGCCAGAGGAGCGTCGCATCGCCGCTGCCCCTCGACACTCCACTCCCCGCCGCCGACCTCAAGTTCGGCACATCGCCGTGGATCCTGTCTCGACGACCGCTCAAATAGGAAGGCGTACCCATCCAGCCTGATCAGTCGTCCAGCAGTGCGACGACCTCGATCAAGTGGTCGGCCGGCGAGCCACTCGATGACGACGAAACCTGGAAGCTCCGCGACGACACGTTCCCGAGCAACCTCGCACTCTTTTCCCCCAAGAACATCACGGCTCACAGAGACGGACTTGCATTGGCAATGCAACGCGAGCGCACGCCGGTCCGTGAGTTCACGGCGGCGGCAATCGCCAGGCGCACGAGCTACCTCTACGAGTCGTTCGCGGCCGAGCTCCGACCGTCGAACGTGCCCGGGCTCATCACCGGGCTGTTCCTGCGTCGCAACGGGCCCCGCCAGGAGATCGACATTGAGTTCCTCGGCCGCGATACGACGAAGATGCTCGTCAACGTTTTCTACAACCCCGGGCCTGACGGCACCAGGCTGGAGTTTGGCTATCGTGGCACGCCGACGGAGATCACGTTCGGCTTCGACGCCGCGGCAGACTTCCACCTGTACGAAATCGACTGGCAGCCGAACCACATCACCTGGAAGATCGACGGCGTAACGGTCTGCGAACGGACGCTCTGGAACCCAACTCCAATCCCCTAACGCACTCGACGCCGGCGTTCCGCTCCGCGACGCCCAGATCCTCGCCCGTCACGCCGACCCAAGATCCACCGAGCACTACGGCCGCGCCCGCGGCAACCTCGACCGCCACGGAGTCACTTCCTCACCGCCTACGTCGCCGGGGCCGAACCGACTCAGCGGCCGGCACATCAACTCGCCCACTATGCACACACCGAGGCGGCTTTGCCACGGACAATGTCGGTCAGGCCCCGTAACGTCGCGGTACACGGGCCGGGTTCAGGTGAACGGTTCCTTGGAGCAGAGGGGGGTAGGAGTTGAGCCAGTTCATTCACTCGAACCTGGGGCAGCGATCCAAGGGCGACGTGTTTGAGGTAACGCTTACCAGTGGAGCCAACGTGCGCCTCCTTGACCAGACCGACTTCAACGCTTACCGCAATGGCCGTCAGCATCGGTTCATTGGCGGCCTTGCCGGAACTCGCCAGTGCGATTGCAGATTCTCCGGACCGGCCATTGGCACGCCGTTGTCGATATGCGGGTTTGCGCGGGCAGACGCGGGCAGGTTTTCGAGTCCTCAACAGCTGCGTGAGCCTCCCGCGGGCTACGGCGACGTTATGCGCATCGGACGCGATAGTAAGCCCGACACCGCGTCACGGCGTGGATGAGCGTTCAAAGCCGCGATCACGACATGTCTCAGGCCAGCACCCAGACTGATAAACTTTACTTCGTCTTGCGACACCGCCGAGATTGCACTGCTACCCGACGTCCACCTAGTCGAAGACCCGTCCGTTCATGCGACGTCGGGTTCAGGGTGAACCTGGTCTTGGAGGTGATGCGGTGAATAGTTGAGCGGCCGCCAACCGATTCCCGCGTGGATTGTTTTGGGGTTGGGTTCTGGCAGGAGTCTGGGCTGACCTGTCGGTGAGAGACGCGCCGGCCCACTTTGCTACAGGGTCGTTAGCAGTGCTGACACTTGATCAACTTTGTGGAAGACTGGTGGGCCAGGTGCATTACTGGAGATGGCAATGGATCTTTCGGCCCGCATCTCTCAAGCGATGAGCACAAGGCCCCGTGACGATGAGGCCGATATGGTCATCTCCTACAAAGCCCTGCAACGTTCGATAGGCATCATCGGTTTCCTCCTACCTCTGGTTCTGCTCGGTTACGCTGCCGCTAGTCAGGCACCGCTACTGGGTTCGATGAGTGCTTACTACTACGCGCGCGTTGGCCCCTACTTTGTGGGCAGTCTCTTTGCACTGGGCGTGTTCTTGTACTCATATCGATATGCGCCACGCGATGAGTGGTTGAGCAACCTCGCAGGCGTCTTTGTTGTCTTCGTCGCATTGTGCCCGACCGCTCCGCCGGGCACTGACGCGGATGCATACAGCGCCTGGAACCTAGCACACCTAGCAGCGGCAGCTTCGTTCTTCGTTGTCCTTGCGTACTTTGCCTATGCCCTCTTTCCCAAAAAGCCAGATGCACCTATCGACTGGTTACCGCCTTGGCCAAGCAGCACTCGTGAGGACAAGCGGGATTGGGTCTACAGAATCTGTGGGGCGGTTATCGTGCTTGCGCTTCTCGCTTCAGTCTTGAACGGTCTCCTCCATTGGGGGGTTCTTTTCTGGTGTGAGGCGATTGCTGTCTGGGCCTTCTCCGCTGCCTGGCTGGTTAAAGGCGGACTGCTCCAGATTCTTGCTGACGTCACATAACCTGATATCCTCAAGGCCCGGTTGACTGAGCACCCTCCGCCTCGTCGAGCCAGGTCTGAAATCTTCCGACCATCGGCGTGGCGCAGGCGGGCCCCGGCACCGCAACCGGCCCACCGGGGGCTGTCGCAGAGAATATGCGTGACTACGTTCACCGTAGAGGAGATAAGTCTTTGGTACTGCGGCCACTTTGCATCGAGCCGAGACTATCTAGACGGCGAACCGCCTGAACGACACCTTGGTCCATCTGCATCGCCGGGACTCCGTGCGAGACTGCCCACGACCGTTTCGAGTCGTAGGCAGTCGTCGCCGGGCTCAGCCTCTCGTCACTGCGTTTGCAGGTTTGCGCCAAGTTGAGTCAGGGCTTCATTGATGCCTGTAAAGCAAGATGCATTGATAATCCCATCGTTGTCCGTGTCGATGATCGACGACAGGATCCCGGCAGCCCACACGGATTCGTTTGCGCGAACTCGGTAGGTTGGCGCACCGCTGTCTCCCGGTATGTTGGTATAGCCGTTCGCGGGCTCCCACTGCCAGCAGTACATGTTCTTGAAAGTCTTGCCGCTGAGGGTGAAGGTCACATCGACCCAGTTGGGCTTGAGATCCCCGCAAGACTGGTCGCCGGTGAAGGCGCCGCGTGTGCAAGTTCGCCACCCTGAAACCATGTCCGACTGGGCGTACTTCCCGGTCACGTCGCGGTTGATGGTCGTTGATCGATAGAGCGACTTGAGGCCGCCATTGCCGAGGTCAAACAGCAGCACATCCGCGCGAATGTCATTCGGACGCCCTGCTTGGAACTGATTCCATTGGACGTCACCCTTGTTCTCTCCACCGAAGTAAACGCGCGATCCGTTGTCGCCGCAGTGGCCGGCAGATGACCCGAAGTTGTTCCCGTTCTTCGCCATCAACCAGCTCGTAGTGCAGTTTTGGCCAGTTCCGTTATCGATGGCCACAAACTTGCCCGCTCGATAGGGGGAAGTGTTTGAGTACTCCTCAGTCAGCTTGCCTTCCAGGTCGCTTATCCGAACTTCGACGATAGCGGAGGGCTCGCTTGGGTTCACCACGATGTCTGAGCCGCCGCCCTCGACGGGTACGACGGTTTGCACCCCTGGGAGGGAGCTCTGCACCAGCGAAGCCGCTTGATCCACGGTCTTCTCCGTGGGAACCAACAAGTTGACAACGCCATCTTGAAGGTCGGATGAGATGGCGGTGAAGGCCACGTCCGACTTGAGTACGGCATTCTCTACAGCCATGCGTGCGGCCTCGACCTCCTTGCGGGGCACGTCCCGCGATACCACGGTCACAGGAGCTGGGCCGGACAAGCGCTTCTCAAGCCCACCGACTTCATCAGGATGTAGGTTCAGGACGCCCACGATATATTGGGAGTGGTCGGGACTGACTTGGACGTCAACGAACCTTTCACCGAGGAGTACCTGGGCCCGCTCGCTGACGGAGGAGGGGTTCTCCGTGTCCTCAACGAGAGATCCCGCCACATCGTCGTTAATCTCGCTGTCAGGCACAGCTGCGACACCTTGCCCTGAGGGAAGCGCCAGACATACAATTAATGCAAGCAGAACAAGCATGCCCATGCCCGTGGATTTCCTCACAGATCGCTCCTCAATCGCGTGATGATGGGAGCCGAATGCTAGCGCATTCAAAGTTAGAGTGCTCCTGAACCCACCGTGGTGGTGGCTGAACTGGATGAGACGCGTAACTTGCGACAGCCGCCTAAAGTCGAACTGTGGGCGCGCCGAAGAATGGTCATGTCCTAAGTGAGCGGGAGGTGCTCGGGAGTATGGGTCGTGCGCGGTTTGCATTTGCGACCTTTTCTGCGGCGCTGCTGCTGGGATCCATGATCGGCTGTAGCCCGGATGAAAGTGGTGTAGTGGTTCCCGATGTCGTCAACATGAAGGCAAGTTTGGCGCGGGCCGAACTGAAACAAGCCGGGTTTCAAGTACGCGTGGTGCTGGCGGCAGGTTCGGTGCTAGCTCATCCCGCTCGCCCGGTGGTCACCCAGAATCCATCGGCCGGCGGAACCGCCGAGCCAGGTTCTACGGTTGTCATTTCGGTGCCAGCGACCGGGAACAAGTAGCTCCGGGCGGGATACCCCCACTCCACATTGCTGAGCTCGCCGGTTTCCCCGCCGCAGTGGCCTCAGTACCTTGGCGGCACGCAAGTTGTCTTTGTGAGGCAAGCGTGGTGGAAACCTGAGCACCCCAAAGCCGCCAAGGAGCGTGGCGTGCACGGTTCATCACCCAACGGAAGCGATTCCTTAACCGGCCTTGTATCCCCCTTTCATCGACGGCGAGCGTGGCATGGTCCCCGCTGGTTGGTCCAGGGTGTTTGAGAGTCTGTTGCCCGTGACGGGCAGGAGGGCTCTGATTCGACTATGGCAAAGAGACGACACCACACCCCTGAGCAGGTCGTCCGTAAGTTGCGTGAGGCGGAAGTTCGTCTCGGGCAGGGCGCGGACGTGCTCACGGTGTGTAAAGAACTCGATATCTCCGAGCCGACCTACTACCGGTGGCGTAATCAGTACGGCGGGCTCAAAGCCGACGACGCCAAGCGGTTGAAGGAGCTGGAGAAGGGGAACACCACCGCAGCCAACGCCTCCGTGTCCGTGCCAGCGGCAGCTTCGATCACTTCGCCTTCAGAACCCAAACGGTTCTTCGCCATCGACGCAAAGGGGCCTTCACCTAGATCTTGATGAACTCCTCCAGATCTGGGCAATTTCCCTTCCGCCCGACACCGCAGGTGATGGAGCGAACTCCGAAATTTCCCGGGCTGATCTTCACTAAGCCGATCCCGTCGGGATACCTATGGTTCGAAGGGCTTAGGTGACACTCGAATCAATATGCATTGCACGCATGGCGCTCTCCACGTCGACGCCAGTTGCTGACGCGATGTGCGCCGCGAGCTCCAGTCCACTCGCGATGGGGTCGCAACCGCTGATCCAGATGGTCGGTTCGTCGTTGCGGTCCTCGTCGCGCCAGAGTTGGGCGAAGTACGTGCCAATATTCTCGTCGTAGCCCCAGATGCTCTGTTCGGACCATCCCGGCAGCCGAAGCGCCTCACGGAAGCCCCGCATCAAGCCACCTCTTCCTTTCGATGGGATGCACAGCAGGAGTCACACCTGCACTAGCGGCACTCGCCCGCGCGTCAGCACGCCGGCCGCCGTCGGCTTCCGCGAACTCTCCGGCGCTACCGCGGAAGCCGCGGCATAACTCTCGACCAGTCGCTGAACTTGCTCACCGGGTGCTGGCGCAAGTCGACCCCCAAGCTTCGCCTCCACGAGCACAGGCTGTTCAGTGACTTGTTCGCCGCTGAGAGTCCGTGCCGGGACGTACAACTCGCCGGCAAGGCTGAGCCGGTCGGCTACTGCCGCGTTCCATTGCGCGATGTCGGCGAAGGAGCGGATACCGCCATTGACCAGCGCCCGCACTCGGCGCTCTCCGTCTGCGTTGGCGCTGGGCCTGACGGATCCGCCAAGGGGCAGGACCACCCAGCAGAGATCCCGCACCGCCAGGAGGTCAGTGCGTATGACTCCGAGGCCGGGGCTGGCGGTGCGAAGCTGACGGGTCTGGAGGTGCAACGAGCTCCAGGCCGCTCGTCCTTGGATCGCGCGACGAGCCATCGAGTGAGTCGGGAGGTCAGCGACCTCGCCGCAGAAGCCCTTCGCGAGGTACGCGCTGGCGTGGGTGTGCACAATCACGGCGGCCGCCGCGAAGTCGGTGAGGCACGCGCTGCCGACGTGGGGCTCGAGGGTGAGCTGCCAGGCGGTCTGCCGCAGCCGAAGGATCCGGTCGCCGAGCTCGATGACCGGGTCATCGCTGCGGATCTCGGGCCGAGCGACCCCTAGAGCACCCAAGAAGTCGCGCCCACCCTGGGTCGAGCGAGCGTCCCGAGCGAGATCACTGGCAGCGATCCGCGCGGGCTCCAGATCGGGAAGACGCCGTCCTACCTCGCGCCAGGGAACGCCCGCTTGCCCGCTCCGGAGTCCTAGGTCACGTTCTGCGGCCAGCACCGTGGTGGCAATGTTGGCCAATCCGGCAAACCCCTGGGCGCGAACCGCAGGTTCGTCGAGTAGCGCCGCTTCGGGTGTGAGCCTGACACCCCGCGGGTTGCGATGAGTGGAGAGCAGGTCCGTCGCGGTCCGAATCGATGCTGCTGCCGAGGACCAGGCCCTGGCAACACCCGCCACCGGAGGAACGTCCCCCTGGCTGGATGCCGAGCTGTCCCAGCGAGAGCGTCGATGAACCGAACTGATGCGGCGTCCGGTAGATCTGGACTGGCGGACGCGCTGATTCCCTCGATGCGTCGGGAGCCTCCGACCAGCTGCCACGCATGCTGGTGCAGCGCCTTCAGCAGCTGCCAGTACGACTCGAGGGTCGCGCGAGCGTTCCCCGAGTCCGACAGGGGCTCGCGGCTCAGGGCGACGCTGGCGAGTGCAACGTGGCGGGCAGCCTCGTCCATGAGGTCGCCGTATCTGGTTCGGCCGGTCGGGGCGGTCATGGCATCCGACCGGTAACTCGAAGGTGCGCGTCGGTGAGCAGGTGAACGACCCGGGCTAGACACAGGACATCGCAGGTTTCGAGGTCTTGTGACGGGTCACGCAGCAGTCCCGCGGTCATCGCCAGCCCGCCGACGAGCAGCACCCCGATGGCCACGCGGCAGTCGCCAACCGCGTCCACCGGCACCGATCCGAGGTCGACGGCGACGGCGACGACGGGGAGGTCCGGATGGGCCCACTCGAGGTCCTCGAGGGCCTCCCCCAAATCCATGGCCGCCAGGGTCAGGGATAGATCACCGTCCAGATGCCGATCCAACGCCAGGCGCAAGGCACCGTGCTGCGCGGCGAACACCAGCGACCACAGGCCGGCGAGCCCGCGATCCGTTCGGTCCACCAAGACCCTCGCCGGCTCGGTCCACAAGACACTCATCGCGACCACTTCCCATCTCGGCCGCACTGGGGCAAGCCGTCGTCATGTCGAACCTGCAACCGCTCACCCACCGCCCGCTCAAAGAAGCGCACATCTGTGGATGACCGACCCTCCAGGAAGAGGTGTGCACAACAGCCCGCCAACACCCGGTCGACATCCAAGATCATTTCCTCGGACTCGTCTGGCTCACGAGGAAGCGGCGCCGCTCGACACCGGATGTTGCGGGGGCTTCTGCACACCTACTGCTATGACGAACGAGACCCAGATCGGGCGGACGAACCGGCGGCAGGTGCCTGTGGGCGGCGGTGCCGGATGATGTCGCTGCACCGGATGTCGGCGGGTGCTGGCTACCAGTACCTGCTGCGCCACACGGCGTGCGGGGACGTGGAGCGCGACCCTTCGACCCCGTTGACCGCGTACTACACCGACGCCGGCTACCCACCCGGGCGCTGGCTGGGCACTGGCCTCAACGGACTCGGCGACGACGAAGGGCTTCCGCCAGGATCTGTGGTCACGGAGCAGCAGATGGCGGCTCTCTACAGCACCGGTCGCGACCCGATCACCGACGCTCCCCTGGGCCGGGCCTACCCGAAGTACAAGACGGTGACCGAACGGATCGCAAGCCGCACAGCCGCCCTGCCTCCCGACCTCGACCACGAGCGGCAGGCACAGGCGGTCGCCCAGATCGTCAAAGCGGAGACCGAACGGCGGATGCCGGGAGCTGTCGCGGGATTCGATTTAACCTTCACCGCACCGAAGTCAGCCAGCGTGCTGTGGGCGCTCGGCGACCCCAAGACTCAGGCCGCCGTCCTCGCAGCGCACAGGGCCGCGGTGGAACAAGCACTCACGTTCGTCGAAGAGCAAGCGCTCTTCACCCGCATAGGGGCTCGCTCGTGCGTTCAGGTCCCCACTCGGGGCATGGTCGCGGCTGCCTTCGATCACTGGGACACCCGAACCGCCGACCCGAACGTGCACACCCACGTCGTCATCGCGAACAAGGTCCAGGGACCAGACGGGCGTTGGCGATCCGTGGACTCGCGCGCCCTGCACCACTCGGTCGTTGCGGTGTCGGAGATCTACGACGACCTGTTCGCCGACTCCCTCGCCCGTGAACTTCCCGTCTCGTGGTCCTGGCGTCCACGAGGACCACGCCGAACGCCAGCGTTCGAAGTCGACGGCGTCGATGATGAGCTTCTCGCCGAGTTCTCTACCCGCTCGTTGCACATCGACGCCGCCCTGCAGGGTGCCGTCACCGACTTCTACGCCACCCGCGGACGCGGCCCGAACCGCGTCGAAGTCGTCCGACTGCGCCAGCACGTGACCCGGACAACGCGTCCCGCCAAGACCGCCCACCCGCTCACTCAGCTACTTCACGCCTGGCGAGATCGTGCCGCCGCCCTCACCGGACGCTCTCCCGAGCAGCTCACTGAACTCGCCATCAGCGGAGAACGTCGCAACCGCGCCGTTCATAAAGCACTCCGCAGCGGTGACATATCCGAAGCCCTCGTGACGAGGATGGCCGCCGAGACGGTGAACAGCGCCATGTCGCGACGTTCGACCTGGACGCGCTGGAACCTGCTTGCCGAGACCGCCCGCACGACGCGCGGTCTGCGCATGGCCACCCCGGCCGATCGCCATGCCCTCCACGACCGAGTCGTGCAGGCAGCCCTCGCCTCCTGCGTCTCGCTAGAGCCACCGGATCTCTTCACGGTCCCGGACGCCTACCGACGAGCCGACGGCAGCAGTGCCTTTCGGCGGCCAGGCGAGGAAGCGTTCACACATGATCGAGTGCTGGACGCCGAGCAGCGACTCCTCGATGCGCACGCCAACACCAGTGGGCCCACCGCGATGGAAGACACCGCCCGGCGCATCGCCACCAGCCCTCAGCCAGCACGTCACGGGGATGCGCCCGTCCGTCTCGCGAAAGACCAGGTCGACGCGGTCATCACGATCGCCACCTCGGGACGACGCCTCGACGTTCTCGTCGGCCCAGCCGGCACTGGGAAGACCACCACTCTGAGAGCACTGCGCGCGACCTGGGAGGCGACGCATGGCCGCGGTTCGGTGATCGGCCTTGCCCCGTCGGCCACCGCCGCACAAGAACTGGCTGCTGCCCTGAACATCAGTTGCGAGAACACCGCCAAGTGGTTGCACGAGTCCACCGGGGCGGGAGCGCAAAGTCGCACTGCGATCCTCGATGGGCTGGCCCAGCGTCGCGCCGAGGCGAGCAGTCACGGCGACTTCAGGGCCGTACGACGAATCGACGCAGCCACCGCTGCGCTGCGCCGGGAGCAGGTGGCCTGGACGCTGCGTCCCGGCCACCTGCTCATCATCGATGAGGCATCCCTCGCCGGGACGTTCGCGCTCGACGCACTCACCGCCCAAGCAACCGCGGCCGACGCCAAGATGCTGCTCGTCGGTGACCAACAGCAACTGTCCGCCGTCGATGCCGGAGGCGCCTTCGGGCTGCTCGCCGAGTCTGGAGCTGCAAGCGAGCTGCGGTCACTGTGGCGGTTTCGCAACCGTTGGGAAGCCAACGCGACGAGGCTGCTCCGTTCGGGTGACCCAGGCGTCATCGATCAGTATGCCGACCACAACCGAATCACGTCCGGAGAAGCAGAGGCGATGCTCGAGGACGCCTACGTCGGCTGGCAGAACAGCGAGCGGTCCGGGCAGTCGGCGATTCTGCTCGCCGCTGACAGCCACACCGTGCGCGCCCTCAACACCCGAGCACACGACGACCGGGTCACTGCAGAACTTGTGGCCCCGGACGGCATCCCAGCAGCCGACGGCGTGACCGTCGCCGTGGGAGACCTGGTCGTCACGCGCAAGAACGACAGGCGCATCCCTGTTCCCGGTGGCCACCTGCGTAACGGGGCTCTCTGGCACGTGACAGCGACACACACCGACGGGTCACTCACTCTCACCCCCGTCGACCGCGTTGCAACGTCGACAGCCGAAGCACGACCCGAGGTGACCCTGCCCGCGCATTACGTGGCGGACAACGTCGAGCTCGGCTACGCGACCACCGTCCACCGTGCCCAAGGACTCACCGTTGAGCACGCGTATGTCCTCGCTGCCCCGGGCATGACCCGCGAGGCGCTTTACGTAGGAATGACGCGGGGCCGAGCCGGCAACCACATGTACGTCTCTACCGATGCGGTGGACCCGATGTGTGACGAACTGCCCGACCCTGGTTCAGTCCTCAACGGGCGCGAAGTCCTGGAGCGCATCCTCAACACCGATGGCACCGAGCTGTCCGCCACGCAGGCCCTGCGGCGCCGTCAGGATCACGCCACATCACTCGCGACGCTCGAACCGATCAAGGCCACCCTTCTGGCCGACGCCGACGCCCGGAAGTGGCAGCGGGTTCTCCCCTCATGCGCACTTTCCGACGTCCAGGTAACTCAGGTCCTGGCGTCTCCCTCTGCGGGAGCCCTGTTCGCCGCCCTTCGGGCTGGCGAACAGGAAGGGCACCCGATGCCCCGAGTCCTCGCACAGCTGACAGTGGCACGTTCACTCGACAACCCCGACGATCCCGTGCACGACCTGGCAGCGGTTCTGCACGAACGGGTCACGAGGTGGCTCGAGAGCGACGCACCACCTGTGGAGGAGGCTCGGGTTTGGGGAGCCACGAGTACGTTGCGCCCGAGCATCCTGGCGACCAGTTCCGCAGATCCCGACGACCCCGCATTCGACACGATCGGCGAGATCGACGTTCTGATGCGAAGCCGGGTTGAGGCAATCACGTTGGATGCCATCCAAACCCGACCCGCGTGGACACGCCCGCTCGGCGAGCAGCCGGACACCGAGCCGGCATCGCGACAGTGGCGTGAAGCCGTCACAGTCGTTGCGTCCTACCGCGACGTCAACCAGATCACGTCAGTCGCACCGCTCGGCGTCGACCGTGGCGGCGACGAGACATACCGACAGCAGCGACGCATCGCTCAACGAGCCTCGACAACCGCACTTGCGCTCACCCGGTCACCCACCAACAACGTCATAGCCCGATGAACCATGAGCACGTGGACGAGGGCTTCTTGCCGGTCATTGGGCTCAGACAGGAGCAGTTCGCACCCATTCCGGTCTGCTGGCCGATGCTTGCCGGTGAGGAGCAGATCCAGCAGTTCGAGGCCCTCGACGACTGGGTGACCTGGCTGCTCGACCGCTACAGGCTCGACCACCGGACGATCCCGCCGTGCTGGCCACATCACGGCTCGCTGGTCGAGGAGCTGTCGGCAATGCGCACCGCATGGATCACCGCCTACTCCGAGGACTCCACCGGTGACGCCCCTTTCCGCTGGCACGCCGAGTTCGCGGGCTCACGTCAACGTCTCGCCGACTGGGTAGCCCGCACCGGCTGCCGACCGGGAGAGCACCGGGGCAACTGAAACTCGACTAGCGGCTGAGTGGCCGTTCGGGGCGCGCGCGATAGTTGATCAGCGGCAAGTGAGTTCGTTTGCCCGACGAACCCGAGGCAGGCCGGCTCGGTTGCTCACATCAATCGCGGCGGAATGACGCACTCCCGCTCCTCTGCGTCAGTTGTCGGCGGAGTCGTCTACGGTCGCTTCATGGTCGGACTCGAACTCAAGGGACTCACTGTCTGGCAAGAGCGCGTCGAGAAGCACAGACAGTGATCCGGCGGCGAACATCACCAACTCACGGTGGCGCAGGGATTGCCGAAGGTGGCAGCTCGAGGTCCCAGTTCATTTGTGAGCTCATGACGGAGTCGGGCAGTCCGTCGCAGGCTGAGAGTCGTTCTATCGCGCCTCGCGTGCTCGTTCAGTTCTGGGATGAGGCCGAAGCCCCCCGCGATGTCCAACAGTGCCTGGAGAGTTGGGCAGCAATTGAGGCTGTGGGATTCGAGCGGATGTTGTTCGACGACGCCTCAGCACGACACTTCATCCGGGATCGTTTCAGCTCCCGGCACGTCCGTGCCTTCGACCGTTGCGATCACCCTGCAATGCGCGCCGACTACTTTCGACTTTGCTTCATGTTGCGCGTCGGTGGTCTGTACGTCGACGCCGACGATGAGTACCAGGGTGCGGACATCGACCCATTGATGCGAACCGGTCGGCTACTCCTTCAGGCGCTGTGTTTCGACATTTCCTCGAACTCGATGATTGACGTGGCGGAAGCACTGGCGGACCGGACAGGTGCGCAGCGAATCTTCTACGTCAACAACAATCCGCTTGTCGCTGGACCTGGGCACCCGGTGATCGCCAGGGCTCTGGAGCGTTCGACGACGCTCTTGCTGGCCACGAGGCAGACGGCTCGTGACATCCAGTCAGTAACCGGGCCGGGCAACCTCACGGCCAGTCTCGCGGCGCACGCCGTCGAGCTGGAGGCAGATGGTGCAGCGCGGGATTTCGAGTTCCTCATGGGCTGGGAGACGGTGGCCGTCAGCAAGTGGCCTCTCGACTATCGAGGCGACGGACGCAACTGGAGGAACTGGATTCGCGGCGAGGAGAAGAGAGACCGTCCATGAACCGACTCGCGTTCGTGGACTGTCGGCAGAGCCTCCTGCACCACGGACGACTTCGCCTTCGGATATTCGACTGGCGCCGACGCGCAGCCGTGTTTTGCCGCAGCGACGAGGCCGCTGCCTTGCGTCGTATCTATGTGATCAATCTCGACCGGCGGCCCGACCGTTGGCGCCGGGTACGACGAGAGCTCGATCGCTTTCGAGGCCGGCACGGAGAACGCCTCTCGACGCTTGCCCGACGATTCTCTGCCATTGACGCAAGGTACTTGGAGTCGATGCCAGGCCCCGCAGTGTTAATCCCGCGATTCACGCTGGCCGACCAGCTCACGGTCGACCCAAACCCGCTTCTTCAGATCAACAGTGAGACGCGGGCCCGTGAGATCGAGATGACGAAGCAAGAAATCGCTGTGGCCCTATCTCACATCGAGGTCTGGAAACTAATAGCCCACGGTGATGTCTCCAACGCGCTCGTGCTTGAAGACGACGTGTTCATGACATTCGGCTTCGCTCGCGATCTTGAAACGACCTGGTCGTCGCTCACGCACCAAGAGGCCGACGAGCCAGATTTCGAACTCCTGTTCTTAGCATTCAACGAAGTCGGCAGCATCTCAGCCGCCAACGAGGGAACGGGCGCTCGGCGACTACGGCACCCGGGGATCTGGGAAGCCTCCGGATATGTCCTGAGCCGCATCGGCGCTCGAAAACTGCTCGACCAGTTACCCGTATACGGCCCAGTCGACTTGTGGCTCAACATGCAGTTCGGTCGAGTGCGTGCGTTCATCGCGGCACGCCCGCTCATCGAGCAGCGCATCGACGAGCCGACGACCAACTCGTACTCTGTCCTGCCCGTGCTGTCCCAAGTCGGGGTCGTCACGCGCGAGAAGCCACTCGTCCCAGCAACCAAACACTTGACCGGCCCAGTTCTAGCGGTCGGTGAACCCGGGACCGGCTTGACCGCGCTCAGTACCGCCCTATCCATGCTCGGATACACGTGCATCAACGACCTTGAACACTTGCCCACGGCAGAAGAGCAAGCCCTCCTCCGCGGTGATCGAGGTTGCCTGTTCAACGCCTACGTCAACATCACCTCGCTTTCGGCGGAAGCTCTGCGGCAGGCGGCGAAGACGAATCCCGGCACGAGATTCATCCTCACGTCCGCGAATCGTCCATTGCCTCCTGCCCTTCACGATCGCGCCCTCACACTTACGCCGGATATGACAGACAAGTGGGCGGCCCTTAGCGAGTTCCTCGGCATCGACTATCCGGCGCTGCCCTATCCGACCGACAACGACATCGGGGTCCGCACCGTTGGCATCCGGTCGCTTACGCAAGGCGCTCGCAAATCGACCGATCTGAAGCGCGACAGTGGGCCGTGGATCGTGAATCCAACCCGCGCATGGGACGGCATCACCGTCGGCACGATTCCCGATTCACCCAGGTCATTTGAACGCGTTGACTGGGCCTTTGACGCCGGACTCGACGACGCAGCCTGGATACTCCGCGACGACACGTTCCCAAGCAACATGGCGCTGTTTACGCCAGCGAACGTCAGTCAGCGCGGAGACCGCGCCCTGCTCACCCTCCGTCAGGAGCGGACCGCGGTCCGTGGACTCACGTCCGGAGCGATCGCCACCCGATCCGCCTACCGCTACGGAACGTTCAAGGCTGACCTCTGTCCTCCGGCCGTGCATGGACTCGTGACAGGCATGTTCCTTCATCGAAACGGGCCACGCCAAGAGATCGATATCGAGTTTCTCGGCAAGGACACCAGCAAGATGCTCATCAACGTGTTCTACAACCCTGGTCCCGAGGGCACGAAGCTCGAGTACGGCTACCGCGGCACGCCGACTCTGGTCGATCTCGGGTTCGATGCCGCCAGTGACTTCCATACCTACGAGATCGACTGGCAGCCGAACGCGATCCGCTGGCTCGTGGACGGCGCGGTCGTCTACGAACGGATGACATGGGACCCCACGCCGATCCCCGACCGACCGCTTCAGTTCAACCTCAACCTCTGGAACTCGCGGTCAAAGGAGTTCGCCGGCCGTCTGGCGTCAACCCGCCTCCCGGTGTCGGCAAGCATCCGGTCGATCGAGATCCGGAGCAGTGTTCAAGAGAGGACGCGGGAGTTGATCGACTCGCTCCATAGGGACCGGGCGGGACACACATAGTTGGGCGCGCTTCGTCCACATCGCGCACCCGAGAACGGCCTTCTCAAGGGACCGAAACCCTGGTGGTGCAGCAAGCTCTTCCTCCAGGCCAGCGACGAGCGTGGAGAGGACGCCGAGACCGAAGACTGCCTGCCCGGTCGCGTGCGCGACCAGCCGGTCCAACCCCGGCGGCAACTCCAGTTGGTTCGTCTTCTCCGTCACGGGTTCAGCATCGCGCAACCGGTTCGTTCGGGCGGCCGGGTTTACGTGTCGGCGCCCTTCTTCTCGCGGTCGTGCCAGGTGTCGAAGAGAAACTCTCTCATGGCGACAGCGGTGTTGAACGCAGGTTTCGGGGTCAAGTGTCGGCGTTGGTGAGACCGTGCCCGTACGCGCTAATGCATAGCTCGATCAGAATCATCCGGCCGTTCTTGACCTCGTCGAGGTCGAGGTCGGGGAAATCCTCGAAGGTGCCGTAGCCGGCTTCGACCTCGGTCCAGAACCGCGACAGCGCCTTCAGCGTCTTCAGGGCCTCGATGAACAGGTCGAAGTTGGGTTCAAGGTTCGGGTCCACCAGGTACTTCGCGAGCTCATGGGTGAGGTCATGCCGGTGTTCGTAGATGTCATGCAGGCGCGCCGCCGGCTCAGCAGTGAGCGCATCCATCTGCTGGAGCCACAGCAGGGAGGCGGTGAATCTGTTCGTGTGAAGGTTCAAGACCTTCCGTTGCTACTCGACCTCGCCTCCTTCGGGGAACCATCGGACGTCTCCGCCGAGGTTGATGTACCCGTAGAAGCTCTTCACGTCGTCGAGGACCATCGACTTCAACATTTCGTGAGTGAGCTGGAACAGGGCGGTGAACGCCAGGGTCGAACGAACCCGAGAAGGCTGAAGTTTCGCCAGCAGGCGTTCTTCATACCCCTTCGGGTCAGTGGCGTAGTCAGTCACGGTCCAAGGATGCCACCGGACCGAGGTTCGACCTCACGAATTTCGGCGACTTTTGCGTGGCGCTGCGCCTGACCGAGGCGGCAACCTTCTTGCAACCGATCTGACTCCGAAACCGAAGACGAAGCTGCGACTTCGGATGTCGACCCGACGTAGTCATGTCAGATTTCGTATCGTTCACATAACTGGCCTGGGTGACTGGGCACGAAGGTCGGAGGCCGAGTTGTTCCTAGAGCGTCTGACCGTCACCAACTTCCAGTGCTTCGGGCCGGAGCCGACGACGATCCGGTTCGATGCGCAGCTCACTGCGATGCTCGGCGCCAACGCGAGTGGGAAGACAGCTGTCTGCCAGGCTCTACTGCGACTGTTCAGCGTCGTCTCGGACCAGCGCCAGGTGCGGGTCGAGGACTTCCACGTTCCCGACGCCGAACAGGAAGAGCCCGACGAGCGGGCCCTAACCATCGAGGCAGTCTTCGCCTTCCCTGAGCTCGCTGCGGAAGAAGATGACGCCCCACCCGGCGCCGTGCCGGAGTTCTTCGCACAGATGTCTGCGGATGAAGACGGCCAGCTCAAGCTGCGCATCGTGCTCGAAGCCGTCTGGTCAGCGGATGGCCCGGTGGTTGGCACGGTCGAGGAGAGTCGGCGGGTCGTTCATACGTTCGAAGAAGAATATGGAGAGAGCTGGGTCGAACTTCGCGCCTCGGACCGCAATCGCATCCAGATGGTCTACGTCCCTGCGACCCGTGATGGCGCCCGGCAGGTCAGCACCTTCCTCCGCGGTCGGGTCTGGCGCGCCAGCCAGTGGTCAGAGCCCTTCCGTACCCACGTCAGCGAGGCAGCCGAGGAGCTCACTGACAAGTTCAAGGACGAGCCTGTTGTCGACGCGGTCACGAAGGCCATCTCCAGTCGTTGGCAACAACTCCATCATGCGGTCGCCGACCAGAAGCCGTCCTTCGAGCCGATCAATCGCGACGTCAGCGTGCTGGTGTCCAGCGCCGAGCTGATCTTCGAGCCTTCCCCTGCAGGAAGAACCCGCCCGGCGCAGGAGCTCAGTGATGGTCAGCAGTCGTTGCTCTACATCGCGTTGACGGCCGCAATCCTTGACATCGAAGCGGCAATCGCCGCCGGTGACCACGACGACGAGTTCGACCTGTCAAATAAAAACCTCCCGTCCCTGACCCTGCTGGCGCTGGAGGAGCCCGAGAACAACCTCGCCCCATACTTCCTCTCCCGCGTCGTCCAGCAACTTCTCGACGTAACCACGAGCGGCCGAGCCCAGGCTGTCATCTCAAGTCACTCAGCCAGCGCCGTCGCGCGCATCGAGCCAGAGAAGATCCGACACCTTCGTCTCGACGAGTCCACGAAGACGTCCAAGGTTCGAGAGATCGTCCTGCCCGACGACTCCACCGAGGCCGGAAAATACATCCGGGAAGCCGTCCGTGCGCACCCGGAACTGTACTTTGCCAGGTTCGTAGTGCTCGGCGAGGGAGCGTCTGAGGAACTGGTTCTGCCTAAGTTGGCGGCCGGTCGAGGCATGCACATCGACCAATCCTTCGTCGCTGTCGTGCCGCTCGGCGGACGGCACACCAACCACTTCTGGCGCCTTCTCTCTCAACTCGATATTCCCTACGCCACGCTCCTCGACCTCGACTGGGGACGTGCTGGCGGCGGCGAGGGCCGAATCCGCGATGTCTGCGAACAGCTGGCCGCGAATGGCTACGACCCGTTTGAAGGTATCGAAGGCTTCACTTCCAAAGACTACATCGACGGCCTCGACCAGGACCAACTCGTCGCTTGGCTCAACCATCTTGAGAAGTGGAACATCTTCTTCTCCACCCCACTCGACCTCGACATGGCGCTTCTCATGACGTTCAGGGATGCCTACACGACAAACCTTGAGCCGGGCGCCAAGGGACCGAGTAGCGAGGGCGATCCTCGCGATGCCGTGCTCGGCCAGCCCAAGGTCAGGCCGGATGTTCCGATCTGGGCTACGGACGACAAGCTTGAGGACCTGCGCTGGTACAGGTACCTCTTTCTCACCCACTCGAAGCCCGGCACTCACTTGTGCGCCCTCAACCAAGTCAGTGCTTCTGGCTTAGCCAGGCCGCCAGAGCGGCTGGGAAGGCTGCTCGACGCCATCGCCAAGGCGGTCGATCCAGCGTGAGGACTGACCCAGCCGAGTGGCGACCACGCGACATCGACGATCTGGAGCCGGCGGCGTGGGATGCCCTACGAGCGAACACTTCCAGCGTCACAGCCGGCCCGGGCGCCGGCAAATCAGAGTTCCTCGCGCAAAGGGCAAGCTATCTCCTCGAAACGGGCATCTGCCGGCCACCCCAGCAGATCCTGGCAATCTCCTTCAAGCGCGATGCTGCGGCGAACCTGCGGCGACGGGTCTGGGGGCGAATCCCCGAGCATGCCGACCGTTTCACCTCGATGACCTTCGACGCCTTCACCAAGTCCCTCGTCGACCGGTTCAAGGACCTGCTCCCAGTGACCTGGGCAATGAAGAGGCCCTACAGGGTCGGGTTCTCAAGCGTCAGGGAGGTGCGCGACTTCCTAGACAACCTCGCTGCCAGCGCCGACCCAGGGTTGCAGTCGGCGCTTAACGCGATCAAGGGCGGCACCTTCATCTCGGACATGGTCGGACCGACTCAGCTTCCCTCTGAACTCGGTGCTACAACCACTCCTGCTGAATACGCAGTGCTCAGCTGGTGGGCGCAGAAGTACCTCGCTCACGAGGTACCCACGGTCGACTTCGTCATGCTCAACCGTCTGGCAGAGCTGCTGATCCGGACAAATCCCCAGCTCAGACGTGCACTGCTCGCTACCTACCCGTACGTGTTCGTCGACGAGTTCCAGGACACGACCTACACGCAGTACTCCTTCCTCCACTCGGTGTTCGGTGGCTCTCAAACCATCGTCACCGTGGTCGGAGACCGCAAACAGCGCATCATGGGATGGGCCGGCGCGCTCGACGACGCATTCAGCCAGTTCGAGCACGACTTCAGTGCCTCCCCCTTCGAACTGAACTGGAACTTTCGCTCCACCCAGCAACTCGTCGACCTACAACATCGGTTCGCGGAGCTTCTCCACCCGCAAGCACAACGCCAGATCTCACAGGTTCCCGCAACTCTCGGGGAGAGCCCGACAGCGATCTGGTCGTTCTCAACCACCACGCTCGAGGCCGACACCCTCGCGGCGTGGATTGCCGCTGACATCGAGCAATCGGGTCGTCCGGCGTCCAAATACGCCCTCATCGCTCGCCAGAAGGTCGCTGACCTGGAGCCGGCTCTTGCGAGCTCCCTTGCCAAGCAACAGCTCAAGCTACGCAACGACGACGCGCTCATCGGAAAGGTTCGTCTCCAGGACCTGCTCAAGGACGAACTGATAAGGCTGCTCGTGGGGCTCATTCGCCTCGGTGCGTCGCGAGGGGGACAACCCGGAGCATGGCGCGACGTCGTAGGCATCCTGGCTCAGTTCATCCCAGAAGAACTCAACCGCGAGGTCGGAAGCCGCGCCGACGACTCGCTCGCGGCTTTCCTCGTCCAACTACGGTCGTGGTTCGCAGCTAGGTTCCTCGACAATCACATTGTGGCGTCACCGACCCCTGAACGCGTGAAAGAACTGACCGACGATCTGACGGACCTGCTGACTGAGTTCGTGCAGCTGGACGACCTCGCTCACAAGCGAGTCTTCACCGACCGACCTGAGGACCTAGACATCACCCTGGATGCGTTCAAGCTCCGCCTCGGGGCCGTGATCGCGGACGCGGACGCATGGGACCAAGTAGCTGGTGCCTTCATCGAGGAAGACGCCGTCCCCCTGCTCACCATCCACCGTAGCAAGGGGCTGGAGTACCACACGGTCTTCTTCGTCGGGCTCGACGGCGACCAATGGTGGGCACATGCGAGAGAGACCATCGACTCCACCATGGCCTTCTTCGTTGGGGTCTCACGCGCTGCCGAAAGACTGATCTTCACGCAGTGCGACCAACGCGGTTCGCAGAGTCCTATCCAAGACATCTACGACGAGCTTGCACGCGGTGGCGTTCCACTCGTTCGCATCGGTTGAGATGCGTCGCGCGTACGGCTTAAGGTCGGGTCGACGGAGCGCGTTCCAAGGACGTTGCTGATACATCAATCTGGGCGAAGTTGATGTACCCGCCGAGTCGGTTAGACCCCGGCGACGTAGGCGGTGAGGAAGTGGGCTCCCTGGCGGTCGAGGTTGTCGCGGGCACGGTCGTAGTGCTCGGTGGTTCATGGTCGGCGTGACGGGCGAGGTTCTGGGCGTCTCGGAGCGGAACGCCGACGTCGAGTGGGCTGGTGATCGCCGGATGAGGCAGCTATTGGGCTGATGTGTCGGGGAACCCATGCGGCGTTCGCGACCCCGTGACCATCCGATAGGCGTCGCGGTGGTCGATCGGCGCCCGATTTGGGCCGCCGAACCAACGGGCCGGTGGTCCGCTCACTGCGGCAGGCCTCTAGGACGCGCAGGACGGGGACGGTCAACGGCATGGAGGCGGGTTTGTCGCCCTTGCCCACCAGGTGCAGGACCCGGTCGCGCGCAGGGTCTCGGCGTAGTCCTCGATGCGGACCGCTACCGCCTCCGAGGCTCGCAGCGCGTTGATTCCCAGCAGGGAGGCCAGGGCGCCGTGGTGCACGGTGGTGGTCTGGGCGACTTGGAGGAAGCAGATCAGCTCAAACCGGTCTAGGCCATGGGTCCACGACTCGTCGCTGTGCACCTGCGAAAGCCGCGCGTAGACGGCGGGGTCGGCTGGGATCAGGCCGTCGATGTGGGCGAACCGGAAGTACCCGCGGACTCCGTGCATCATCGTGTTGGTCGAGGACGCCATGAGCCCCGCCTCGCCCAGACCGCGAATGTACAGCTCAACGTGAGCGCGTTGGATCCCGACCAACGGATCCAGCCCGTTGCCTTCACACCACTGGAACCAGAGACGCAGCTGGTAGCAGTACAGCTCGTGGGTGTGCCCGGCATACCGGGCAAGGCACGAGAAGGTCGCGAGCTGCGCAGCAGTCATCGCCATCGGCTGGAACGGCAACAGCCGCGATGTGGTGGACATGGAGCACCTCACGCGACGATCTACTGTGAGGCCGCGCCGTGCTCGCCACCCACACAGCGAGGCACCCCAACACACCGACGCTAGGCCCACGCTCAACCCACGACGGCAGGCGGCGGGAAAGACGCAGAGAGCTCGACTCGCCCGATAGCGGCCGCCGCGCAACAATCGGATCCGCAACGTGCCCCTACAAACGGATCTGACATGACTGCCATCAATTATCTGAGCGAGGACGGCAGCGGGATCTATGCGCGGTGGCATGTCCCCGACCTCGTGCCACCCAACCGCGCCGTGGAACTCCTTTTCGTCTTCGAGTCACCCCATGTCGACGAACTGAGGAAGGGACTGCCCGTCGTTGGGACCGCCGGCAGGAGTGCCCTTCGTTTCCTACAGCCAGCTCAACCAAAGGACCGGAGTCTCGGGCGCTTCGTCCAGCAGAGTCACGCTGCTGGGGACGGTCGTATTGCCATATTGAACGTCAGCAACGTTCCCATGCAGGAAGCCGCCTTCGTCGACGTCGAGGCCCCCGACCTCGGAGAAGACGAGTGGACTCTGATCGAAAAGGTTCGCCGGTCGAGGGCGCGCTCAATTTCGTCCATGCGAGGAGCTGTGACACGGGCGATTTCAGAGGTTCTCGTTGACGGGCTCCGCAATTGGCTCTCGGGTGTCGCTACTCGTTCCGACGGCCGAGTAGTGGCCGCAGGCACCTTCGCGCAGCTCATGGTTGCTGCGGCCATCCCCGATCTGACGCCCAGCCCACTCCACGTTCCACACCCGTCGTTCTACCAGTGGAACCGGATGGCGAACCAGGAATTGCCAGATCTAATCGACGCGAGAGATCGCTTTCGGGGGCAACCATCGACAGCTCAACACTTTGAGTCTATTCACGGGGGCTGACCCAAATCACGTGTCTGACCGAGTCGCGGCGGGATGACGCGCTAGCAAAGAGGCGTTCGCTCCATGGGACCATTCTCCTGTGGTGCTTGCACTTGAGATAGTCGCTGAGAGTCTGTCCGCTCGCCGAGAGCTCGTGACTCCCGACTTTGGTCAAGACCCCCGCTTCGACTTCTCTTGGTGGCACCGCGGCAGCGCAAAGAGTCCTGTTTCCTATTGCCGCGCCGTGGACGACGGTGAAGAGGTGGCGCGTGCCAAAGTGCTGCCGCGTTCCGGCCATTACCGCGGGTACACGTCGTGGACTTGCCCCCACGCTGGTGTGGCAGAAATCGATCTCATCGAGGTTCGCGATGACCTCCGAAAGTCCGGACGACGATACGGAATGCGAGTAGTCGAGTTGATCGCTCAGCACTACGGTCAGCCAGTCGTTGCGATGTCTCTGAACGCGACCTCAGACCCGTTCTGGCACTCGCTGGGTTGGACTGCCCACACCCACCCAGATGACCACGACCCGGAGTATTCGAGATACCGGACTCTGTTCACTTCCGTCTAATCTCACCTCTGTCCGCGGGGCTCGATCCTCCCTGACCAAAGCAGCCAGCAGGGATCGAGCCAGAAGTCCGGGCGACACACCCGCAGGGAGGCCTTCCTCACACCCTAGGAGCCATCTCCGCATCAGGTCGGCTAGTGGCGAAGTGACGCACCTTAAGCAGGTCCATATCGCAATCGACCTGTTGCGTCTTTCCCTAGGCGGCGGGGAGCGCGGCGGCAGCGGCGGCAACCTTCGCCGCAATCAGGCCGAGCGACGACTCCTTCGCGTCTAGGCCAGCGTGCGAAGCCAGCATGGGGCTGACGTTGTTCAGGTCGTCGAAGCTGACTCCGTGCAGTACGGGGATGACGCGACGGGTCGAGAGCAATACGGCGAGTTCCTTTTCCGCCACGCCCTCGCCCTCGATGCTCTTGAGCAGCGCTGGCGTGACAAGCACTATCCCTACGCGGGAGTTCCGTAGTCCCTTGTCAATCTCGCGGATCATGAGCGAACCAAGGGGAAGGTCTTCTTCGCTGAACCACACCGACGCGCCATTCGCCTTTAGGTGGCCGTGCAACTCTTTCGCGCTACCTTCTCGGTCGTCCCAGGCGTGGCACAAAAAGAGGTCGCGACGTTCGGGGTGCGCCTGAGCCTGCTCACTGGCCTTCTCCGTGAAGGGCTCGACGGTGCGCCATTCGGTCGGGGTGTACGACACCGACCGGCCGGTCCTAGTCCGACGCGAGCCTCCGCCACTACCGCCGGACGAACTGCCGTAACTCGATCTACCCCTGCCGCCGTTCGATGACCCGCCGCTGTGCGAGTACGACGAGTAAGACGAGCGGCCGTACCGCCTACCAGCGCACGCAGGGCAATTTGCCAGCCCACTCGCGGTCCGATGACCTCTATACGGTGCTGTGCATTGCGCCATATGGCGATGATAAACGAGACGTCTGACGCTACGACGCCACCGAGCTCTGTTGTTGGTCGCCGATTCCCCACGCTGGGGCTCCTTAGCTCGCGTTACTCGTCGAGGCGGCGCAGCATGTTCGCGAGCAAAATCACGGCGTCGGCGGCTACCCCGACCTCGGTTCGAGTAGGCGTTCCCCGATGCTTCATAGCCTGAGCAGCCTCGATCGTCGTCTTGGCGAGGCGTCGCAGCTCTTCGTTCCCCTTGCCTGGCAACTTGGCAACGACGTATGAGCCGAGCCGCTTCTTAGTGTCGGAGATTTTCGGCTCTTCCTCTCCAGGGGCGCCGTGGACCGCGTGCACATAGACCTTCCGGCTCAAGGCTTCGGTCACACGAACCGCGACGAGGCCGACGGCTGCGCAGTCCTGAGGCGTCGTGGCCCTGCTGAACTGACGGCGGAGCTCGTTTATCTCGGCGTCCACGTCGGGCCAACCGAGAGTGCGGTGGGGAGAGATCGCCTCGGCCAACGTGGCGTCAAGCGCTTGCTCTTGCGCTGCGATTAAGCGAGCGTAGGTCTCGTCGAATAGACCGCCAAGCAAATCGCGACGCGCCTGCCACGAGCCGTATCCGTCGTTCCGGTTCCACCAAGCACGCCAACTCGTGTGATCGCGAAAAGGCAGTTTGAATTCGTAGCCCGCACGGTCCGCGACGCAGCTCAGGACCCGTGTCGCGAGGCGCATGTCCTGGTCGCTTAGCGACTCACCCCCTCCGGTTCCCGAGGCTGTGAGGTCGTCTCGGACGAGATCCATCAAGGCGAGTGTGACGTCGATGTCGGGCTCGACAGGATCTGCTGCTTCGAGGAGCCTCGTCAACCTGTCGCGGTCGAGCTCCTCCGGCTCGACAGGCTCCAACCAGTCACCGCCCGACCCGCTCGTGAAGAAGTCGCTACTCGTGATCGCCACGATCGGAGCCTAGAGCTTGCATCATCCGTGGGTTTGAACGACGGTCTTGAAAGCCTCGATCGACTCAATAGCGCTGCCCACGTGCGTCTTAATGGGCGGATAGACGCACGTCGAAGACTAATGACGGGACCGTGCCAGGTGGCGTCCCCTTGATTCGCTAGACCGGAGCCGATTCCGGTCATCTGCAGACGAGGGAGCACGGCCCTCAGCCTCCGGCGGCCCGGCCCACAGGGCTCCGCCCAGGAACTTGACGGAACGGGATGGGGTGCCGGCGGACACCAGTGGACCCATCTGGGATCCCAGGTCGCGCGGTGCTGGCGAGCTCCTCGTCAATCTTGCTCGCCGTAGCTAGCACCTTGGTCGCGGTGGCGCGAAGCAGATCCGGATCTCCGCCGGACCAGCCGGCGACGTACGGCACGGAGTAACCACCCGCGTCGAGCCCAGCCGCAGCAGTCACGAGGTATGCGATGGATTCGGCCTCAATCTCGGCCACACCACGGCAGTCCACGGACCGGTGGTACGTGTCGGCGAAACGTGTCCCGTGGTCGGCTCGGATGTGACCGAGTTCGTGCGCCAGTGTCTTCACTGCCTGGGCTAGATCCACGTCGTCGCGCACCCGGACGACACAGTCGTCGAAGCGTGTGTACCCGTTGGCCCACACACACGCACCGCGCTCCACCACGAAGCCATCCGCTTCGACGAGACGGACGAGTTGCTCCCACAACCTGTCCGGGGCTGCTCCGATAAGCAGGTCCGGTGCAACGTCAGGCAACGGATCGCCCTCGGTCTGGTTCACATCGAAGACGTGCACCACCCGGAACCCTCGCAGCTCACGCTTCGCCTCCTCGTGTGCGTTCGCCTGCTCCTCACGCGACACCGCCCGATCGGCTTCCCCGTTGTCACGGCCCCGGTATAGGCACGGCGCCAGAATCGCGATGCCTTTCTCGCCTTTGCAGACGTGGCGCCCGAGCGACTTCCAGGTACCGAACCCGGCAACTCGCGTGGCCTCCGGACGCTGCACGGCGATGAGCAAGACGTTAGACGGGCTGTAGGTCGGCATCCGCGCGGCGACCTCCAGCATGCGGCGCCAGGCGTCACTGTTGGCGAGCTCATCCACAGCAGTGGTGAGTTGCTCATGCAACTGCGTGAGTCGATCGACTCGATCGACCGAGGCAGCCCCCACCACGGATCAGCCGGCCCTGGCGACCCGCCGCGCCCTCGACGCGGCTGATGGCAGCGGGGTGCCCGCGCAGACGGGATCCGACCAGCCGAGATAACCGGTGCGTGACATGAAGCCCGACTCGATCTGCGTGAGCGTTACGAGATACACACCGCCGTCGTAACCGGTGCGGCTGTCCAGCACGTCGTTGCTGACGAGCTTGATCTGGTCGGGATCGCAGCCACTGTCGGATTGAACGACAAGTGCGACGTGACCGTATGGACCGCTGGTGGACCAGAACACAAATGACCCGACCGGTGGGCACCGGTCATCAACGTGGGCTCGGTCGGACGCAACCATGGCCGCCCAGTGCACGGAGGCCGATGCGTAGCCGCTGTTGTCGAATCCGTACGCCCGGCAGGCCAGACGGTCGCACATCCCCGCCCAGCCGGAGCGAGACCCGACAAGGCCGAGCGACGTGCGAACCGCGGTCGCGACGTCAGCCGGGGTGCCGGGTGGTACGACGATCCCGCTTGCCGGGCCCAAGCTCGCAAGGCAGGCAGCATCGACCGTCGGCTGGTCAGGGGCAGCGACGGCGCTTGACCCACTTGCTGTCGGTCCAGACCATGCCACGACATGATGACGAACGGTTCGGATGAAGTCGGCTGTGACGTTGGGGATCGATGGGTATGTCTCCAGCTGGGACTCCCCCGCGTTGTGCGCGACCACGAGTGCGTCGAGCTCAGTCAAGTCTTGAGTGGACACCCAGTCGGGATGCTCGGTACGGATGCGACGTACGCCATCAAGGCGTGCGCACAGGTACTTTCCGGCGACGACAGCGTGGATCTCGGGGTCTTTCACATCCCAGACACCGTTGTGGTTGCGGTCGGCGTTCCAACCAGCTCCGTAAGTGGCGCGCCAAATGCCCTCGTTGATTTGCAACAGCCCCCACGTTCCGCCGTTGACATCGTCGGCGTACGCGTTCGGTCGGAACCCCGACTCCTGCGCCATGACCGCAGCGATCCACGCTCCTGGGAGGTCCGGACATGCCGACTGCGCCAAGGCAATCCACAACTTTGCCTGCGCAGGTACTGGCGCTGAAGGTCGCAGCGACCCGCCCGTGAACTGCGTGCAAGCGATCGCGTTGGCGGTTAGTCCGATGAGGGCGAGTAGTGCGATGGCAGGTACGGCCATCAAGCCGACGATCAGAACAGTGAACCCCACGAGTTTGCTCATTGGACTTCGGCCAACGAGTTCGGAAGCGGGCTCGCTGCAGTTGCGGCCTCGATGGCGGTGCGTCCCGCGATCAGTCGGTCGGCGTCTGGTCGGTCGGGCCATGCCTGAAGGTCGATGACGACGGGGCGGGCGTGTCGCAGGAGCAGCACACCGGTTCCGAACGGCAGGGTTCGCAGAACTGAGGGCGGCATAACCGGCATCTGGCGCAGGCTCGTGGACGAGGAGCGTTCCCCCATTCGACCGCGAGAGAGGGTCTGGGTTGGTTCGTCGATCTCGCCCAGTAGGCGAGACACGTCGTCGAGGTCGCGCAGTTTCGCCAGTCCGCCGAGGACGAGCTTGACTGTGGCGGCATCCCAGATCGCGTCGGCAGCGTGCTCGCCCCACCGGTGTCGTGCCTGGGCGAGTGATTGCAACACAGCCAGAGTGGTGATGCCCGACCCGCCGCCCTCGGCCATCAACGACGGAAGGGACGGAAGCGGGGTCAGGTTGGCGATCTCATCCAGTGCAAGAAGGAGCGGCGGGTCGAGCCGCGCACCGGTGGCGCGGGCGGCCAGGGTCCGTGCAGTCTCGGTGATGTCCTCGACGAAGGCCGCCACCAGCGGCGCGCAAGACGACGACGCAACCGACGACGCCAGAAGGAACAGGGTGCCGGAGTTCTTCAAGAAGCCCACCGGGTCGAAGGCTTCACCCGGGCCAGGATCGACGGCATCCAGCACGTCGGGGTCAGCGAGTGCGGCGAGCGACTGACGCACACCGAGCCAGACACTGTCGCGCGTCCGCGGATCGGCATGCACGGCCGCCTCCAGGGCGTCCGCCCAGCCGGTTGCAGCGTCTGCGTGACGAGTGAGAATCGTGACCGCGTCTTCAGCCAGTGCGGGGTTCAGCGACCACCGGTACAAGTCGACCGCTCGCCGACCGTCCAAAGCTGCGGCGTGCAGGAGGCAGCGCAACGCCGTCTCGGTTTGTCCGGCCCAGAAGTCTGAGTCCGACACCGTCTTGCCGAATCCGGCGCCGGACCCCAGTCCTCGCGCCCGGACGAGAGCGGTCTGAGGGGATTCACAGCCGCGCACCGGCGACCAGCGCAGACCGCCCGGCAGACCTGCAAGCCGTTGTGGGTCGAAGACCGCGACTTCGCCGTGTGTGGCACGGGCGTGGAAGGCGACCGCGAGCGTGTCCGGTCGCGTCGACGTCGCCACCACCGACCCCGGAGCGTCGACCACCCATGGGATGACGATGTGAAGGCCCTTGCCCATGCGCGGTGGTCCGACTAGCAACGCCGAGTCCTCGACCGAGCACCACAGATCCTTGCCGCGCACCCGACCGAGCCGATAGCCGACGTCAGTGGGAGCGGTTTTCCCGACCAGCGACGGTCGTGCGACAGCTGCGCGACGTTGCAGGGCTTTGCGCCCCGAGGCAGTCTCGGCCTCGCTCGGTGTCGCCAACCCAGGTAGTGACCGAACGCGGTCCACTGCGGACGAACTCGGAACCAGAAAGCGGCACCACAGGTGCTTGCCGAGGAGGACGAATGCTCCCACGGCGATCCACACCAGCAGGGTGCAGCCCCAGTACGGAATCCACGCGGGCACTTGCGCCGGCTCAGGCCAAGCTGTCGAGGGATCCTGCAAATCCGTGACCGCCACCAACGCGGGCAGCATCCCGCCGCGTGGAACTCCTCGACCAGTCACCACACCGGCCAGCGCAGCCCCTGCCCACTGAACACAAGCGAACGCCAACAAGGCTAGAAGTGCGGAGAGGCCCCAGTTCGCGTAATCCATGCCGGAACCCGTCGCGTAGGAGCCAGATGGTCGAACTGGAGACCGGCGTGCGGGAGTCATCCGGCCACCGGCCCGAGGACCCCACGCATCGACTCAATGTCCCGCGTTTGGGTACGGTCGTGCACCGCCGCCAGGTGTCTCTGCGGGGGACTGCCAGACGACCGTTCCGGAAGGACGTTCGCCTTCTCACACAGCGCCTTAGTCAACAGATGACCGGTGTGCAGAACGTCGACCAAGTCAATGCCGGGGTTGCTCGCACACGAACGCAGGGCATCCGCAGCGTGCGCAGCCGTGGACCGCAACTGGTCAGAGGCGACAGCGCGACTCAGGTATCCGGGATCGCTCGCGGCGGCCGAGTCGACTGCCTCACGGAGCTCTCGGGTACCCGGCCCTTGACCCATCCGCGCGGAGGCGCGACGCACCTCCCAGTTGACCGTCACGACGTCGATGGGCTCGCCTGACTCCGCCACCTGGACAAGTGCGGCGTATACCGGTCGCCAGGCCGGATCGGTGAGCGCCTCTGGTCGCAGCCACGCGGCGGTGGTCGCGACGTCAGCGGGATGTGTGACCAGGGCCGCAACCAGGTGCGCTTCGTTTTGCATTGCCTCGGTCGAATCGATCGGCGGATGAGCCCTCAGGAGCCGATCGGCTCCCAACGCGGTATCGAAGAGCCGAGTCGATGGGTCCGTTTGCGCGGCGGCATCGGCATCCGAGTGACTGCCCCTGGCGATGAGCCAGCGACGTTCGGCGTCCCTAAGCGCAGCGTCGACGAGACCGGCGACCCGTGTGACTGGGCCACTCTTCATCGACAACGACGCGGACAGAGCAGCTGCCTCTAGAAGGACGCCATGGCAGGCGACCTGGCGGCGCAGCGAAGCCTCGAGAACCATCGCTGCGTAGCGCTCTGTTTGGGGGTGAATCGGCGCCGCACGCAGCAGATCGAGGACACGTGGGAGATCGGCCTTACGCTGCCCCAGTCGTTCGACGAGGGCAGGACCCACCATCTTCGCGTCCAGTGGGGCGCCAGCAACGTGGCGTTCCCGGATGGTGGTGAAGACCGCGCGGTGCCAGGGATGGGCAAAGTCCTCCGCGCGTAACACCGTCGCCACCGGCCTTGCGGCAGCGGGGTCGAGCAGGAGGCACCCGAGAGTCGCCTGCTCAGCAAAATGCACCGCGTTCATCGCTCACCCACGGGAAGCGAACGTCCCAGATCGCGCATGGCCGCATCCGTGTCGAACACGGCGAGCTCGTCGACATGAAGCTGATGGCGCACGATGTATGAGCGGCCTGAGATCTTCCACAACCCGGTACCCCTTGGCAGTGCAGGGAGTAGCTCGCGCTCGGTCGTGGTCAAGCCCAGCGCGTCACCTGTGCCGATGAGTTGGTCGGTCTCCTGTCGGTACACCACGCGCGTGGAGCAGTCGGCCAGCAAACCATCGGCGATGGCACGGGCTTCGCTGCCAGCAGCGCCCACCGCGTCGAGGTCGGAGAGCCGATGGATGACGAGTAGGTTCGCGATGCCATATGAGCGGGACAACTTCCACTGCGCCTGCATTCGTCGCACGAGCGGCACAGATCGCAGCAAGCGCCAGGCCTCGTCGTAGACCACCCACCGCTGCCCACCAGTGTCCGAGGTGAGCGCTGCTTCGAGCCAGGACGACGCGCACGTCATGGCAAGCGCCAGCGCAGAGTCGTCCGACCCGACCCGGGAAAGGTCGAGCACAACCATGGGCGCACTAGCGTCCAGCCGTTCAGATGAGGGACCATCGAACATGCCAGCTAGGTCTCCCCGCACCAAACGGCGAAGCGCATGGGCAAGGTCTCGTCCGTCCAATGCACGCTCAGCGACAGTCGTGCCATCAGCGGTCGCAGCAACCTGATCGGGATCGGTGAGCGAGCGGACGACGTCGGGGATCGTCGGCGCGCTCATTTGCTCAACGACGGTGAGCGCCGCGTCAAGGGCATCATGCTCGACCGGACGCAGCTCCCTCCCGAGGGTCAGCTCGACCACAGCGGAAAGCAGCCGTAGGCGTCGTCCGCGCACCAGCGACCCCCACGCGGAAGACTCGTGGTCGCGGGGTGGCGGACCCGGATCGAGTGGATTGAGTCGCGTCGTCATGCCGTGCCCGAGCGAGACCACCGTCCCTCCGACAGCGTCTGCAACGGCGGCCCACTCCCCCTTTGGGTCGCCGGGCACGTAGACGCGTCGACCCGCAGCGATCGACCGCACTGCCAGTGACTTCGCTAGGGCCGACTTGCCCTGTCCGATCACCCCCGCGAGCAGAACGTTCGGATTGGTGAGCACTCCGGCGGTGTATAGGGACCATGGATCGAAGCAGAACGGACCGCCGGTGAGCGCATCGGTACCGACATAGACGCCCGTGTCGGACGGAGCTGGAACCAGGAACGGATATGCCCCAGCCAGCGTCGCCGAGCTCGCTCGATGCGCCGGGAGTCGAAACGGTGTCCAGGTCCGCCACTGCGGCGCCCGCGACCGAAAGGTCACAGGGCGAACAGTTCGGTGCCGCGTCATCAGCCCGTTCACAGGAGACCTCGCGCCAGCGGCAGCGCCGCAGCGGCGTGTGCCTGACCCTGCTGACCGACCAGTCGACGCAACTCGCACATCGCTTGGCCGGCCGCAGCCTCGGTGGCCCGGCATGCCGCGTCCAGCTCGTCACGTGTCCCAGCGCTGACAGTAACCAGTCCTGCGAAACGCAGATCACCGTGCCCCGCCACCAAGTCCTGCTCCCGGCGCACCAAATCGGCAGCTTCGGCTCGAGTGGATTCATCCTCCAGTCGACCGATCCGCGCGCGCTGGGCAGCGTCGGCGGTGTGCTCGACCTTCGCCCGCCGGATCTCACGGAACGCCTTGGCCGGAGGCAACGGCTCCGCGATGAGCGTGAACGACCGGCGCGCTCCCGGTGTCAGCAACAGTGGTTGAAGGAAGCCCGGATGCACATCGCTACGCGGCCACTCCTGAACCCAGTAGACGACGTGGTGCGCGGTGTCGGTACGCACCGAATCCCACGATTCCGACACCCCCATCGGCCCGACCATCGGAGAGGGCTGCCGGTCATCCGCTTTGCTGACGTCGGCGACCGCTGCCCCGTTCGGGTCGTACGACGTCCGAAGTACATGCCGCAACTGAGCGGGCGCCACCCAGCCGTGCACATCCAAGCCTGCTGACGCAAGGGAATTGACAATCGCACCGACGTGCTGGTCGACCGCGGTCAGCGTCGCCCCGCTAATTCGTCGACCGGCGCGGGGTAGGCGTATCGCGACAGCTAGGAGGCACTCTTGTCGGTCGGCGACCTGCTCGGCATCTGCTATTAGCTCGGCCACCACGCGGGAGGCCCATGGTGCATCAGCAAGCGCGTGGGAAGCCCACCACCGCCGGACCTTTGTCGCGCCACCCTGCGAGGTTCGGTGCAGCACCTGCACACGGACGACCTCGGGTTGCTGACACAGCGAAGCAAGGACCCTGCCCCAGCCGCCAACGTGGCGATCCTGCGTCCCTGGGTCCTCAAGGACGAAGCTACGCCCACTCACCTCCACGATGGCCGTCACGGTCGACCACCGAGGGTCGACGATGTACGCGGCGCCGTTGGCGGATGACACGATCACGTCGAGCGGACCCGGGATGCCCGGGAGCGCAAGTGCATCCGGTGACAGTTCACGCAAGGGGCGGGTGACGTGCACTGTCTGACGGAGTGCGCGGCGTAGCGTCCAGTCTCCAACGATCGGGAGCCAAGCCACCACCGGTCGACCGGCGACTGCGATCAGGGCAACACCCGCCAACGTCACCCACACCGGGGCACTGGCCAGCACGCCCACCGCGCCCGCCGTGTACTCCGCAGCGACCAAGACGACCAGCCCACCAGCAAGTGCGGTCAGCTGCCCTGCTGAGAGCCCCAGCAGCACGCCCCGACGTTCGAGACGTCCGAACCGAACCGTTGCGCTGGGGGCCGAGCTCATGACCGGTCCTCGTCGCTGGGACGACGTGCTGGCTGGTCGACCACCGGGGCGCTGTGTCCCCCGGCGGCTGAGCGACTGCCCGAACCTCCCGCGACGGGACCAGCCGCAGGGCTGACGCCAGAAAGCGCGCCCGACGCGGGCCCTCCCCCCGCGCGCGCAGACGCACCCCCAGACGCAGCGGCAGCACCGCCTCCACCGGAAGCTGCGCCAGCGCCTTCCATAACCATCGTGGTGACGGCAGATTGCGCCATGAACCTCGCTTGTGAACCGGATGCACGAACGGCATTGGGAACAGGGCCAGCCATCACAGCCCCATGCATCACTGCAGCCGCTTCCATTCCTGACCAGTGAACGAACCGCCATGTCACCCAGGGAGCAAACACAGCGATGGTCAGAAGGAGAAGGCCGACGAGCAGATCCGACAGTGACGCTGCGGGCTTTGCTGCAACTGCCGTCATATCGCCTCCGGGAACAGTTGGACCAACACCGGAGAACGCACTCGCGCCGACGACAAAGACCACAACGATGACCACCTTGCAGAACACCAGCGCGACGACGACTTCGATCCAACGCCGCGTCCAGATCCGGGTGTGGTCCCACACCGATCCGGCGAACGCAATGGGCGCAAAGACCGCCACCAACATCAGGGCGGCCTTGCGGAAGAGGAGCACGGCCCACATCAGCAGGAAGCCGACGATCATCGCCAGCCCCAACAAGATCTGAAGGACAGGACCTGCTGCCGGCCCTGCAAGCCATGTCAGATCCAGGAACTGTGATGCGGCACCCACCACAGTGGTCCCCGCGGACGCGGCGATGAACTCGCAGATCTGGTCGACAGAAAGCAAGGCCGTCTGGGTCGCCGCGATGGCGATGGCTGAGCCAAGCATCGCCTTGCCTACTCCCACAACCGCCCGAACGAGTCCACCCGGCTCTCGGCGCAGGACCGACGCGATCACCTGAAGTACAAAGAGACCGACGACCGCTGGGAGCGTGACTGCCGCGATGACGGCGACATTCTGCTGGAACCATGACGCAGTCAGGTCAATCCGGGTGGTCGCGTCAAGGGCGGCGAGCGCCGTCGCTGACACCTCATCGGCGGCGGATACGAACGCCGAGCCCAGCCCTCCGAGCACAGCGTCCGATGCCGCGTCACCCACCGAGCCAGCAGCTCCGTCGACTGCCTGACATAGCGGGTCTAGTGGACCGACGCACACGTCGACCGTCGGGAATGGCATGTCAGTGAATCCCCGCGCCAAGGCCCGAGAAGAAGGCCACGATTGCGTTGGCCCCGCCAATGAGGAGGGCGCCGCCCGACGCCACGAGTACACCTGTCTTGCCGCTGGTGGTCTGCGAGTAGTTGCCGCCGTGATGCCCAAGCGCCCAGAGGATCACCGACACCACCAAAGCGGCGACACACGCCACGAGCCCCCAAGTCAACAGCGCACCGACCATCTGCTTGAGCACGCTGAGCCCGGGCAATCCGCTGTTGTTGGGGTTGACCCCTGGATCGGCGGCCAGGACCGAACCCAGTAACCGCGCCATGACTTTGCCACCTCTCGCAATCAGGAAGGCCCTGCGGGGTGCCCGATGTGGGACAGCCCGTCAGGAGGTGTGCAGAAAAGGCTCCAAGATCTGCGCCTTCGCGAAAACCGAGAACTTGACGCGTTCCGGGCCGCGATCCTCCCCTACGGGACAGCGCTGGCAGACCTAGACACGTGCCGGGATGCAGGAGGCGTCGGACGCCTAGTCGAGTCCTCGGACTTACCGCCCCGCAGCTTCAGCAACTGCTACACGTCGTTGACTAGGCGACACGCCCAGACTTGGTGGGGCGGATCGGGTGATCAGAGTTCCTAGCCAGGCACTCCTGGGAACTCACCCCCCGCCGCCCCTGGGACCAGAATTTGAGTAAGACGGCACAGCGAGCTACGTGCCTACCCGGTCAGTTTGTGTGAGCCTCTTGGGGTGTTGGCGCAGCTCTATGACTTCAGGCGTGTTCACGCTCTCTGAGGGAGAGCAGAAGGTGCTGGCCCTCGCTGACTTCCTAGCCGAGAGCCGCATGCGCGGCAATAAGGCCCTGCTTGTATTCGACGACCCGGTCACAAGCCTGAACTATCGACGGCTTGATGAGGTCGCCGCACGAATCCAGCATCTGGCTGAATCACATCAAGTCGTCGTCCTAACTCACAACATCATGTTCGCGTCAGCGCTCATCGCCACTCGCCAGAACAAGAAGCTCCGAGTCAAGATATACGAAGCGCGCGACGGCGGAGAGGAGAAGGGAATCCTCGCGCCCGATGTCGAGCCTCAACTCGATACACCGGCAGAACTCGCGAAGCGGATCAACGCAAAGGTCCAGATCATGCCTAAGGCTGAAGCAATCGTGCAAGACGCACTCATCAAGGAGGCATACGATCCCTGCGCGCCTGGTGCGAAGCGTTCGTGGAGCAAGAACTCCTCCAAGGCGTTACCCAGCGCTACCGACACAACATCATGATGACCAAGTTGGCAAAGATCGACGCGGTCCACCTCAAAGCCGCAACCGCCGTCATAGAGCCGCTCTTTGCTCGCGCCTGCGATCGCAGGTCCGGGCATTCACATGCAGCAGAAAAGATGAGTACCAAACCGACCGTTGCAGAGTTTGAAGACGACTGGAAGAAGGCGCAGGCCGCGCGCCGTGCCTACCTAGCCGGCTAGTTGACTGCCGACGACCTACATTTACCTGCCCGCGAGACTTTCCCATCGCCTGGGACGAGCGGAGCCTCTCCTTACCCGCTTCACGGCACCGGTAGCGTTTGTCCGAAAGCGAATCATCTGCTCGCCCACTCCGAAGTTAACTGAGAGATCGAGCACAGGCTACGGGCAGAAGGTCCCAAGCAGATCGTTGCCGACTACCAAGCGGGGAAGACCTCACCCCAACTGATGGAGAAGTACTGCCTCGGTAAAGACACCAGTCTACGCCTACTACACGAAGCTAAAGTGGTCAAACAGCGACGTCGTCGTCAGAGGCATCGCGACTAATCAGTTCTTCGCGCCCGACTGGTGGCGACCCGCGCTCAGCTCGATCGAGCCCCAGCAAGATGAGGCTTCGCAAGCTTGACCGCATCGGGCTTTGAACTAGTAAACCTCAGTCCCGCGGCTAGCTCACTGAAGGCTCTTGGGCCAAGCCCTCCCAACTCAGCGATAATCACGCCATTGCCGCGATCGACAGCAGCGAGTCTGAACCCGAAGATCACCTCAGAGCCCAGCTGTCAGCGGGGCTCTGCCGGCGTATGGCGTCCAACTTGGAGAGAAGGGCATGATTGGTGCGCGTGAGACCCATCCGAACACGTCACTCAAAGCGTTATAAAAGAAGACGGAGGAGAGACTTTGGACACGGGCGAGGCGACTTTCACAGCCTGGGCACGAATGCACCAGGCCAGGCTTGTGCGATCAGCCTTCCTGCTGTCGGGGAGCCAGCCACAAGCCGAGGACCTTGTTCAGGAGACTTTGATCAAGGTTGCCGAGCGTTGGTCGCGCTTAGAGCACGAGAATCCCGAAGCCTACGCCCGTAAGGTGCTCTTCAACAGTTTCGTTTCATGGCGCAGATTGAAGCGCAACAGCACTCCCGCAGTTGCGGCGTCCCGGGACCTGGCGGAACCGGATCACAGTGCCCGGATCGTTCAGCGGGAGAGTCTAATCGCGGCCCTTGCTCACCTCACAAAGAAGCAGCGTTCGGTGTTGGTTCTTCGATATTTCGAAGACCTTTCCGAACAGCAAACCGCCGAGGTCCTGGGAGTGACAGTAGGAACCGTGAAGAGCCACAGTGCAGCAGCGCTGACACGTCTCAGGAGTGTCACCACGAAGTGGGAGGATCAAGATGCCAGCGAACGAATCTGATGTCAGGCGGCTACTGGTTGAGGTCGCGGGCAACGCTCATTCAGGGATGGACATGGCGCCGGAGGCTTGGGCCAGGTCTCGGAGTCACACGCGAGGTCGGGCAGTTGCCTCAGCCACACTCGTGGCCGTCGCAACGGCCGCAGTGGTGCTGGTCGCCAACCACCTGACAACTCCGCCTGTGGGTGACTCGCAAATAGTTGCTGGTGAATCCGAAGCACCACCCGAGCAGGCGACGGTCGAAGATGTTATCCAAACTGTGACCCACCCCGATTACCCTGGCCACTCCGCCGAGGACAGCAGTCCTTCCTACGTTGTCGATGGCCGGCTTTGGTATGGGGCATGGAAGGAAATGACAAATGGCGTCCCTGGTTCAGTTCAGGCTTCGCGGGTTATCGTCGGGACTCCTCCCGGTTGGATGATCCAACTGGAGCGAAACGGGCCGGTTGCTGGCTGGCTGGGAGATATGGGCGGGGATTTTCGACCGTTTCCGAATCAAGATCCTTCCAATCCCGACGCGTTCGCAGCATCCCCTGACGGTCAGTACATAAACATGGGCGCGTCGCTCTTGGACGAGTCTGGTCAACGTATCGGTTCGGTACCCGAGAACCTGTTCAAGACGCAAGCCTGGACTCCCGCGGGTTATGTCTACCAAGACCAGCAAGGCAGCGCCTGGCTCTGGAATCCCGGTTCCGCGCCGGAGCGACTAGACAGCACTTATAACCTTCAGCCCGACGGCCGCGGCATCGTTCAGGACGGAGAATGCTCCAAAGTCTATGAACTGACGGCAGAGGGAGCAGTAAATCTGATTGCAACTCACTGCGCAGATAACGCGTTGATCAGTCTGAGTCCTATTTGGATCCCCGGACCGAAGTTGGCCTTGGCGGACGACGGTCGAATCTACGACCTGGAGTCGGGCGAGCAGGTACAAGAACTTCAATTGCCCGATGGTCTGCTGGGCCTCTCGGAGGAGATGAACGTGCGTTACGGTGCGTGGTGGCGAGGAATCCCTGACTCACAAGCACGCGTCCCCCCGAAGACTTTCTACTCGTTCGTAGTCCCTGCGGACAAGGTGGTGGGCTCTTCGAGTGAACACCCATTCATGGGCTTCATCCTCGGCTGCACGACTGACGATGGTAAGTGCGGGCTTCTCCTCCAGACTCCCTTATCGTCTCCGAGCATTCCCTTCGTTTGGCGATAAGGTCCCCGTAAATCACGACCGTGCGATCAAGTCGAAAAGAGAACACCCGCTAGTCCGGCTAGGGTCAACCCGAGGAGCCAGGGTCTGAGCCAAGCATCGTCGTTAAAGTTGCCCGTCCAGTCCAAAACATCCCCGACCCGCACGCTTTGGATGGCCATGGCTGATCGACCTATAGCGAATCCACCACCGGCCACGAGGGCCTCGGGCAAGCTCGCAAGTAAGACGGTCGCGACGACCAGCAGGTACGGCAGGGAGCTCGTTACGTAGGTTCGGATGCCCGAACCCATCTCGAAGCCGAACTGTATCGGTCCAAACCGCTCTCCGAGTCTGAAAACGGTGATCGGGACCAGCCTCTTATTCTGAGGTAGGGGAAATCGAAGAACTCCGAGTTCTCTTCCCGCCAAAATCCCAATGACAATTACAAGCAAGAGTTTACGCATCTCCCCCGAGATGTCCTGAATATGCGCGAGGGAACTCATGATCACAAGTATCACGGCTGTAGACGACGAACCCAATACCAGACCACAAGTGTAGTAAAAAGTGGCTAAAGAAGGCCGGACCGACCCTGCGAACATTGCCGCCGAGTTCTTACTTCAAGTAGAGCCGCTCAGTGCGTAGCCCGCCGCAGCGCCAACCACGAGCCACACGCCGAATTCACTGCCACTCGCAATACTCGCTATTAGTGCGCCGGCGCAAGCGAATAGGAGCAAGGCCAGGAAAGCCGAAGGTTGGTGCCAGGTCCGCTGTAGGAGACTCACGGGCAATCGAGGCACCGACGACAGATCGTATCCCAGACTTCGCGCGTGTCCCAGAAACCCCCATGTGACTCAACCCAAACTTGTCTCTTACGTTTGCCGTCCGAGCACCTGAAGTCCCGATCCGGAGGGTTGCTGATATCGTGACGCTTTGACGGCCATGTCCATGCGTTGCGGATATCGTTGGTGCCGCTCCAACATAGAGTCTCGACGGGCTCGAATTTGTACCTTTCGTTGGTGTCAATCGTAATAGTGTCGGAACGGTGCCAAGAAATTTGATTGTTCGTCCGGCAGAAGTGACTGCTGATAAGCCCTCCGTCACTCAGACATGCCGCTAGCCAGCCATTGGAGTGTTTGTAGTCGCCACCAGTGTCAGGGGTGCCACCGGAATAATCATTCCCTCCGCAGTTCAGGTGACCTGTCAGGCCGTCGGGCCCATCAACCGCCCACGCCCTGTTGGTGAGTCGCCCGCCCCAGCTGAGCACGCTGGTACCGGCGGCGAGGAACACCACGGTTGCGGCTTGAAGGACTCGACGACGGCTTGGTTGCGGCGACCAACCCTGCATGGCTCTAGTTGCCGTTGCGGTCGTGGAAGGTTTCCCCCGCCGCTCGGGTAGGTCAGATAGTGTGAGTGACATCTGAGTTCCTCCTGATCAAGCCCCAGTTGGCCAACGCTTCGCGCGCTGATGGTCCGTCGTGAGGCAGGGCAAGACTTATCGCCGACCCTGAGTTGTCCGTAAGAACGAGAGCGGGCGGGTGGAGCGGACGAAGGACTGCCCAAAGCTGGTCGTGAGCCACCACGCTGGTCGAACCGCTCCCCTCCAAGACTTTGTCCCATTTGCCGGCCTGGCTCTCGGGACAGAGAACCACAGACTGTGCGGTTACGTCTCCACCCGAGACCGCCTGCAGGACGTCAACGCAGGTCTCGCAGCTTCCGTCGACGACGATTACCAACCGTGAGGCGAGTCGTGAATCCTCAAAGCGGATGCGCTCCACCGCGCTTGCCCCGTTGTTCGTGCTCGTGAGGCGTCGAACGTCGGTGCGCAACTGCAGCACCTCATACATTAGGCGGCTGCTCGCGAGAAAGGTGAGAGCCATTCCAATCAATAGCAGGACGTTTAGGGCGGCTTGACCCGACACCTAGACCTCCCAAGCCAATGACACTTCGCTCAGCCACTTGACGGCGTCGTTCTGGCGTTCCTCCCTTTCATCGTGGAGCACAAGTTCCCCTGTAGCGGTAGGACAGCCAAGGATAAGTTTCAGGTACTCCATGGCCGCATCGTCGCCGAAAGACACAATCTCCTTCCACATCTCGCCGTATTGCGTAGTAGCGCCGGAGAATTCTGGTAGCAACTTTCGTCCCGCCTCCGGGTCGGACACGCTTAGGTCGAATCCATTTGAGAACGAAATGTCTACGTTTTCACCAACCTGTATGAGATCCGAGCTGCCCGCGGGATCAACGAGCATCCCACTCGGTTCGTCGCGGAAGTCAAAGCGCATAAGGGCGGCCCTCAGTTGCTCCATCGAAGGTGACGGACCACCTACCGCGTAGACCACCTCGTGATACGGGCCCAGTACTCCAACGAGGACGTTCGTTCCCTTCTCGTGTCGAGCCGTCACCATCTCCAGGCCCTGAAACACCTCCCGTGCGACCACTACGCTGGGCCTGAAGTCTGGATCTTGGCGAGATGCTTCAAAGTAGCCTGGCCCACCAATCATGATCTTGACCGACTGGCCGGGGCCGGCAAAGTATCCAAAGGCAGCAACGTTGAGAGTCTCAGCTTCTGACCCGAAGCGCACCACCAGCCGCCTACCACTGGGGGCTTGAATAGTCGTCTCCACAACCCCACCTCCTAAGCTTGATGAGATAGAACCAGTCGGACAGGGTGGCGGTCAAGGTCCCGCGTTGACTCATCAAAAACCTCCGCGTGGGCCTATACGTTGCCTCATTTAGAAACCTCCGTTTGCGGTGTGTCGTTGGGGGGTTGGTTCGTGTCGGGTCTACGCCCAGAAGATGGGTCTTTCGATGAGTCAGCGGCAGGCGGTCAGCAAGGCGAAGGCGAGGGGGTATGCCCGGGCAGATCGGGCGGGTAAGACCCGGATTCTCGATGAGTTGGTCGAGCTGACCGGGTGGCACCGTGACTACGCCCGGGTGGCGTTGCGGGAGGCGTTACGCCTGAAGATTGTCAAGCCGCGTGCGCGACGGGAGCCGCTGTATGGGCCGTCGGTGATTGCGGCGTTGGTGAAGTGTTGGGCGGTGCTTCGGGCTCCGGCTGGTAAGCGGCTGGCGCCGATGCTGCCGGTGCTGGTGCCGATCTTGCGCCGCGACGGTGAGCTTGATGTGACCGATGCCGAGGCCGCGTTGCTGTGTCGGATGAGCGCCGCGACGATCGACCGCCGGCTGGCTGAGCATCGGGCGAAGTTGATGCCGCGGGGTCGTTCCCACACCAAACCGGGAAGTCTGTTGAAGTCGCAGATCCCGGTGCGGACCTGGGCTGAGTGGGACGATGCGGTGCCCGGCTTTGTTGAGATTGACCTGGTCGGGCATGAGGGCGGCAACGCCAGTGGTGAGTTTTGTTTTACCCTTACTGTGACTGATGTTTGCACCGGGTGGACGGTGAACCGATCGGTGCGGAACAAGGCCCAGAAGCGGGTCTTCGAAGCGTTGCAGCATGTGGTGGAGGTCTTTCCGTTCCCGATCGTGGGGATCGACTCCGACAACGGCACCGAGTTCATCAACGACCAGTTGCTGAAGTGGTGCATCGAGCAGAAGGTGACGTTCACCCGTTCCCGGCCAGGCAACTCCAACGACGGCGCGCACGTGAAGCAGAAGAACTGGGCCAGGGTCCGCGAACTGGTCGGCTACTACCGCTACGACACCCCCAGTGAGTTGGCCAAACTCAACGAGATTTGGGAACTGGACGCGCTCTTCACCAACTATTTCCTGCCGCAACAGAAGCTGGTGTTCAAGCAGCGCCACGGGGCCAAGGTGACCAAGAAGCACGACACCGCGACCACGCCTCACCAGCGAGCGGTGACTCATCCGGCGATGCGAAGACGCCCGATCATTACGATGAACGCAGCGTTCAAGAAGATCAAACCCGGGGCACTCTCACGGCACATCCTGGCGCTGACCGGCGAGCTCGAAGTACTGGCTCAGGCCAAGAAGGCACCCCGACACAAACCCGCGGTCAACACCGCCTGGAACCAGGCCGATTGGCCGAGGAAATCAAATGAGGCAACGACCTAGCCATGCCGGAGGTATTGACATGAGGCAACAGGGGTCCGTGGGAAGATTCGATGGGTTTCCTGCTTCTATGATTGAGCCCGGTGTTAGTCGTCCCATTAGGACACCTACCGCCGAGTTACGAATCTTGACGCATGATTTCGGGCGCTAGCCATCACGAATGAGTATCCGCGCCGCCGGTAACGTCACGATGAGCCAACTCACAGTCACGGCCATGGCACAACACGCCGCTACCACGGTGTTCGACTCCGAAGCGATGGTGTGGTCTCCACTCGAGAATGAAATTGCGGGGCCCGCCGCAATTACGATCGCCCAAAAGCACCGTTCACCGAAATCGCTGCGTGAGCCGGGGGAACAGCCACAGTCCGCGTCCGGTCGAGTGCGCTTCAGCTGGGCGGAGTAAACCAAGAGCGCCATGCCCAAGAAGAATTGTGCCGCAAGAATCAACGAGGAGGGACTGGTCTCAAGCAGGGTGACCATGAGCAGGGTGCAGATTCCAATGCCGAGTTCGGCAGCAGGGACGCCGACAAGGATAACGGGGTACAACCACCCAGGCAGCCCATGCTGGGCCAGAGCGTCTCTCCAAGCCCTTACTTCGAATAGCTTCCCTGTCCCCGCCAATAGGAGCAGCGTGGCCCCCACTGCCGTCAACACCGCGGAGACGATCTCCAGCATGTTCATGCGAGCATTATCCAGATGACGACGAGGGGCGCCCAGCGGCCCACTCCCTACCTTCTCCCATGGGTGCTCGTCTTCGCCAAGTCTCTCAGCCACCTAGACTCATCGACGGCCAACCGCCGTACTGACTCCGCCATCCGCAGAACTTTGGTCAGGTGCCTACAGCCGTCGGCACACATCAGCGGCTTCCTTGCCGTCAGTGAGCGTCCTTATTCGCCAAATCCAATTTGCCAACCGCCTCCCGTGGGATACGTCTGCGCTTGGTCGTCACACCGATCAAGCCCTTTTGCTGCGACGTGTCGGCAAGGCTGCCGCTCAACACAAATCGACGGGCAGGGGGTCATGTCAGATCGGAATCGTCGCCTGGCGGGCTGGGGGCACTCCGCGAGAGGTCTTTGCTTCCCTTGGGCGCCGCCGTCGCGCAGGCGCAGTTGGACGCGCTCCCGCTTCAAGCACTCGACCTCACAACTACCTCGGTCGTAGGCCCGGACGATAGGCACCTGGGCAACGACAGTTATGACCTGATGCTCCGTCGACTGTCCTGGTGACGAAGCGTCACTCCACGCGAGTCCAGATGATTGAGAATTTGTAGTGTGCAGCGCCTACTCAGGCCAAGGGCTTGCCGCGCTTCACTTGCGGTAAATGGGTCGGGCAGTTCGCGGAGAACGCTCGGGAGCCGCCCCACGTCAGCGGACGAGAGCCAAACACCGCTCACTATCGGCACGAGGACTCCGCTCGCTGTGCAGTACCGCAAAACCCGCGGACTGACTGCATTGGCTTTGAGCCATTCCACTGTTATCGGTCGAATCTGGCACTCGCCGCGAACAAGCTCATCGACGACCACGGTCCACGTCCCTTCGCCGAGGACGAAGCCTGTCTCCATTCGCAGTGGTGGCTTTACAACGCCTTGAAGTATCGCCAGATCTTCACAACCCAGCCATCCCATGACTTCAGGGACCGGGACTGGCTCAGCATTGTTCATATCAAGAAGTTCTTGGAGTCCCTCGCGGATCTTCTCTGCCTTCTGATCGCTGAGTAGCCAGGGGCCGCCTTCCGCCGTCAAACTCACCGGGACCTCGACTCCCAACTGGACGAGTTTGCTGCGCTGTACGAGACCGCGTGTCTGTAGTTCGAACGCGAGCGAGGCGTTGTTCGGCGCGGACGCCAAGACTGTGGCGCGGCGCTTGGCGTCGCCTCTTCTGGTCAACTTCGGCGGCACCGGGTCCAGGACCGAACCTGCCCAGGTGACGCGCGTGCTGGGATCACGCAGGACAACCCGGTCGCCGACTCGAAGCGGGATAGCTGTCTGGAGCATTACGCGGATGTGACGGTCGTCCAGAGTTCTTGCCCTGGCTGAGGTTCGATGGGTTCCGAAGTGAAGGCCAACCTGTCGCGGTAGAGGACCGGTTCCAGATCGCAGTCGCATGTCGAACTCGCTGGTGTAGATCCACCTATCTGGCGTCGTGAGACACATTCCTGAACCGGCCAGACTGGCATCGGGGCCAGCCACGTTGAGCGCAACCCGCGCCGACCCAACGATCGAGCTCACCGCCCGCCCCAGCGTCTCTATCCCCCTAACGCGCACTTGCGTGTCTTGGATTTGCAGCGTGTCTCCAACGGTCAGCGTGCCAGCTTGCAAAGTTCCGGTCACCACCCTTCCCGCGCCGTGCACGACAAATGAGCGGTCAATCCACAGGCGAACATCGGAGTCTGCATGTGGAAGGGGAATCACCTCGAGCATCTGAGCAAGACGACTCCGTAGGTCGGACAGTCCTGTTCCGTCCTTAGCGCAAACCGGGACTATCGCCGCACCAGACATCGAGGTCGCCGCGAACTCGCGCTCAGCCTCTCCGATGGCCGTTGCTGGGTCGGCTAAGTCGGTGCGAGTGACTGCTACTACCGCGTTGGTGCATCCGATGGCGTCCAGGATCGCAAGGTGCTCTGCGGACTGAGGCATCCATCCGCCATCTGCTGCAACGCAGAACAGAACCGCTGGTCGCGATCCGACGCCCGCCAGCATGGTGTTGATGAACCTCTCGTGGCCGGGCACATCGATGAAAGCAACATCACCGGCACTTCCGAGATTGGTCCAGCAGAACCCGAGATCGATGGTCTGCCCTCTTTGACGTTCCTGAACATGACGGTCGGTCTGCATGCCGGTGAGCGCGGACAGCAGGAGCGATTTGCCGTGGTCAACGTGACCAGCGGTGGCCACTACGTTCATCGGTTGCTTAACTGTCGGTGCGCTCCCAGGATGGACTTGAGTACTTCCTCGTCATCCTGCGGGGCAACGGTGAGCAGGTCGAGCAGGAGATGGCCCTGCCGGAGGTAGCCGACTACCGGCGTTGGGCGTCCGGTGCGCAGAGGCGCCGCCATCGGTTCGGACAGTCTCACCGCTGCGCTCTTCAGGGAGACTTCTGGGGCGCCTCCACCGCCAATCCGTGCGACCGTGTCAATGACCCCACTGTCAATGTCGTGCGACAGTTGGCCAACGATCGCGTGAGCTCGCTCAAGGACCTCAGCTTGAGTCAGACGCAATGCCGTAGCTACCGGCGATGGTGGGCCGTCGATGGTTGCCTCAAGAGCTGCGAGCGTCATCTTCCCAACGCGGAGGGCGCGGGCCAGGGGATCGCGCCGAAGACGGTCGATCAGGACTCGGCGCCCCAAGACTAGTCCACATTGCGGTCCCCCAAGCAGTTTGTCTCCTGAGGCCAAAACCACATCCGCTCCCTCACCTAAGGTCGAGGTGGCGTCAGGCTCGTTCGGCAACAGCGGGTGGGGATTGAGCAGACCGGAGCCAATATCCACGACCACGGGAACGTCGAGAGTGGTCAGTTCGCGGGTGCTGACGCTCTTGGTAAAGCCGGTGGTCGCAAAGTTCGATGGGTGAACCTTTAAGACTAATCCGGTTCTTTGGTTGAGTGCCTCCTGGTAGTCCCGCAGGTGCACGCGATTTGCGGCCCCGACTTCACGAACCTGTGTTCCGGCGGCTTCCAGCATAGATTTGATCCGGAAGCTATCTCCGATTTCGATCAGTTCACCGCGAGCGACAACCACCTCGCGACCACGTGCCAAGCCCGCAGCGACCAGCGTCAGAGCTGCAGCCCCATTGTTGACAACGTGGACAGCTTCCGCTGGCGGGACAGCCCGTGAAAGAGCGTCCAGTGCGCTGGTCCCTCTACTTGCGCGCATACCTGTCGCCAGATCGAACTCAAGATCGGTCGTGCTGGACGCAAGGGCAACAGCGTCGATCGCGGCTTGAGACAGCGGTGCCCGCCCAAGATTGGTGTGAATCAGAATCCCGGTGGCGTTGATCACGCGCTTCAATCCAGTTGGGGCAGTAGGGAGCCGAAATACAACTTCGTCAACGACCTGGTCGGGGTCGAGTTCGCCTCGGCGGCAAACTTCGAGGACATCCAGAACGACGTGTCGCACGAACCGGTCGCCAAGAATGGAGGTCAGCTGAGCCACACGCGGGTTCATGAGGACGCTATCGACCCTGGGCGTGAGCCGGCGAGGGTCCGACTCAACCAACGTCCCTCCCCTACTTCTGCGATGTGGCGGAGGTGGACGGGAATCGAACCCGCCTAGGCGAGATACTCGCCTACAACAGCTTTGAAGACCGCGCCCATCACCAGATGAGGAACACCTCCACATCTATAGTAACGACATTCGCCGCAGACCTTGGGAGTCACCGAATGCCAGAACCTGGGAGTGCTGGCGTGAGACTGACGCAGTACGCGGCAGGTGGTGGATGTGCCTGCAAGATCCCACCCTCCGATCTGGAGTCGTTGCTAGCCGGACTGGCACAGCAGTCGCCGAGCAAGGATCTGGTAGTGGGTCTGGAATCTGGCGATGACGGAGCAGTCGTACGGCTGGGCACGCAGGGGGCTGTCATCTCCACCGCCGACTTCTTCACGCCAGTGGTTGACAATCCCTTCGATTGGGGTCGTATCGCAGCCGCCAACGCCCTGTCTGATGTGTACGCCATGGGCGGGGAACCAATCTTGGCCATCAACCTCTTAGGCTGGCCGAGCGAGAAGTTGGATCTAGCCATCGCGCGAGAAGTTCTTGACGGCGGCGCTGCCGTCTGCCAAGAGGCCGGTGTTCCACTAGCGGGTGGCCATAGCATCGTCGACCCCGAGCCAAAGTATGGAATGGCAGTCACCGGCTGGGCCAACCCCGACCACTTGCTCCGTAACGATGCCGCTCAGCCCGGGACGGCAATCACGCTCACCAAACCATTGGGGCTTGGAGTGCTGAACAACCGCCACAAAGTGACAGGTGAAGTCTTTCCGCAGGCTATCGAGACCATGACCACTCTCAACAGGGATGCAGCCAGAACCGCCCTACGTACTGGCTGTCGAGCGGCGACAGACGTAACCGGGTTTGGCCTTCTGGGGCATCTGCTCAAGATGGTGCGAGCCAGCGGTGTAGCAGCAATTGTTGACTCTGGTTGCGTGCCATATCTCGAAGGTGCACGTATGTCTCTGAGCGGGGGATACGTGCCAGGCGGCACTCAGAGGAATCTGCAGTGGGTAACACCGCACGTTCGAACCCACGTGGGTGACGACGAACTGATGTTGTTAGCAGATGCGCAAACGTCCGGCGGGCTGCTTGTGGCCGGCGAAGTTCCTGGCTACCCCATTATTGGTGAGTTCATTGCAGCGTCGTCGCAGCAAGAATTCATCACCGTGCGCTAACGCAGGGTGACACTTGGAATGCGTCAACGGCATAGGAAAACCGACCGAGCGCTTCGGCGAGGTCCTGCTGGAGGCCGCGTGGCATTGCTCGACCCGAGAAGCAACGGGAACTCTTCCATGGCTGTGGCGGCGTCTAGACAAGGTGCGCGAGCCTGCTGGCATTGGCCGCGAACCCCCACTAATCACCGCATCTCGGGCTGAGCTGCCTGAGCAGCTCAATCGTCTCCTCGCCAAACCCCCCGTCCGGTTCAATGGCCTCGATCTGCGCCCGAAGGCGAGCAGACAGGCGGACGATCTCTTTCGAGTCACCCCTGGCAGCCGCCGCACGGATGGCGTCGCAATGAAGGACCTCCGAGCCAGGTTCGGCGAGGAGCCCCCGGGAAGCCGCGTCCTGGGCCGCGCGAGAATCCCCGAGACCGAGTTGGAGCGCTGACAGCACATGGGCGACGTCGACGACAGCGCTGACCATCTCCTGGGCGTCCGCCTCCGCCCAGATGTATGTCGTGGGGTCGACGCCAAGGAACGGGCGGCCACGCACGAGCGTTAATGCTTGCTCTAGCAGGTCGGCTCCATTGGGACCCCTGGCGAGACCCTCGCGAGCCAGACGGAGGAAGACGTGCCAGTCGCAATCGAACTCGGGGCTCAGTCGGTAGTCGCCATGGTCCCCAACCAACGGAAGAAACAGTTGGCCGTCAGAGTCGTTGCCCAGCCAATGACGGACGCGAGACACGAAGGAATTTCGCATCTCCTTCGCGACCCGTCGGCCGGGCCAGATGGCCTCGTCGATCTCATGAGCGCTGGCACCCGGGTGAAGGGCAAGGTAGGCAACGAACTCCGTGGCTCGAGCCCGTCGATTACTCGACGCTCCTGCCAAAAGCCCCGCGATCTCAACTCTGCCGAGAACGTTCACTCGGGGCGCCTTGTTCACTTCCGACTCTTCGCCGACGACCCTCGGGAGGCCTTGGGGCGGAAGCGGAAGCGCAGTGAGGACGGCCTGTGGAAGATCCTGGGTGGCGACCTGGCTAACCCCGTCGAGCCCATCAGCACTTGGCTCTGGCACGGACGGTTCAGAGCCAACGTCGGAGGACTTCAGCAGCTTGGTCACGGAGCCGTAGTCATCGGTGTTCAGCCGAGACACGTCAATGCTGATACCGAGCGGGTCGAGTCTCCCGCGACCGCCGGAGTCGACTTTCAAAGTCCAACCGGACCTGGCTTCTTCGCCGCCACCGATGACCGCGATACCAGACCAAGGTTCAGCATCGATCGGCGCAGACGCGACGAAGATCTCCGGAGTCCAAGTGTCAGCAGCCACGCCACGAGACCGCGCATCATGGAGGTCGGCGGCCCCCGAGTCGGTCAGGAGCGCGGCGACGTTCGCGGCCCGCGTCCGGGCTCGATGCGCTGCTTCCCCATCTGATGCGCATTGAACGCGACTGGCGTCGGTGCTATCGGCCAACTCAGACAATGACTCAGGGAGAACCAGGGTCGTTCCAGTAGTGAGGTTGCTGGTTGCCAGCTCCACCACCAACGCACGAATCACTTCGTTGACAACGTGACTCTCCCCCACCATGGTCAGTGTTCCCGCGGCCTCGAGGTTGACCAACTCCACAGAATCGTCTGCGACCCCCACCGTGACGAGCGCCGGGTAAGGGTTAGGAAGGTCACCATCGTTCCGGCCGCCGGTGGGTTTAGATCGGTCCAGTCGCCAGGTCCCGTTTCCGACCGACACGAACGGCTCGACGGCATCGTCCGGTTCGTCAGTGAGCAGGTCGAGGCGATCCGACGAGACCTTGACCGCTAGAATCCGCGGCAAGTCCCTGCCGTTCGTGCGGCAGTTGGTCGCCAAAGCACCAAGTGCAGTTCTGAGTGTCTCGACCGTGACCGGGTCTTGTGCAACGTGTAGCGCTTGTTCGACGACGGCCGCCTCCCTGTCGGGAAGCGCGATGCGGTTTCCCGGTTGACGAAGCCGTTGCTGTCGCCGACGTCGGCGGGCCACTTCGCCGATCAGCCCAGCCGAGGCGAGCACCGTCATACCGAGAGCTAGCTGATTCAGCGGAAATGAGGATTCGTCGAGGTCGTCCGTGCTCGGCGAGGAACCGATCGCGTCGACGGGATCACCCTCCCCCGCGCTGGGCGGGGACGGCTGAACGGTTGGCCGGTCGGGCCGGTCCGACACCGCCGGATTTGGTTTCGGGGGAATGACAGGGGGTGTCAGCCTTGGCTCCGCCTGCGGGCGAGTGTTTTGGACTGCTGGGTCGGTCGCCGGGATGCGGAGGACCCATCCGGGGATGAGCACAGCGGGGTCGGCCAGGTGCCCGCCGATGTCCTGCGGCTGTCCGGCGTTGAGTTCGTAGATGTCGCGATACCGCCGTGGATCACCGACGCGCTGCTCGGCGATTCCCCAGAGGGTGTCGCCGGGTCGGACGGTGTAGCTGCTTTCTGTCGCAGGCGCCGGCTCATCCTCTACGGCCGGCTCATCCACAACACCCTGCCGGACGCCGGTGGCATCAGGGGGAACTTGCAGTACCCAACCGGGGTAAATCCAGTGCGCATCGGTGAGGGTGCGGCCGTCCGGTTGGACGCGACCGTAGTTGAGCTTTGCGATCTCCCGGTAGCGGCTACCTGAACCCAGGTGCTGCTCGGCTAGTGCCCACAGGGTGTCGCCGCGACGAACCGTGACGGTGGCATGCAGCGGGCTTCGAACTTCGGCGGCTCGCGAGGTCGGAGACAAGTTCGCACGAAGGCCCGTGTCAGCCGGGGCTGCCAGGGAAACCCTCCTCGGGGGAAGTACTGACGCCCTACTTGGTCCGCGGTCCACTGAAACCGCGTGCGTGTGTTGCGCATTGTTCGCGAATGAGGTGGGAACCGCGTGGGCCGTTGAAGGACCCGTTGGGAGCGGCTGAACCGTTAGTACCACTGCCGCCGCGGCGACGAGCGTTGAGGCAGCGCGCTGCGGGACGCGGAGTAGTGGCAGTCGTGGGCTGGGCAAGCCTCGGACGACGGCGACCACTTCGATCGCGACACTAACGGTGAAGGCGGCCCACGCCAGCCAGGCGACAATCGCCAGCGTTGTCAGGAACAAGTGCCCATCGTCCGGTCCGGTGAGCGCGTCGGTGATCCCGGTCCAGCTTGGCAGCGTCAACGATCTGACTGGTGAGGCGAGAACCAACACAGCAGGGATGCCAACCACGAGCGAGGTCAACAGCGTCAAGGCTCCGACGCCCCGGACCACGTCCGCGGCAGTCCGCCGGGACGCGACCGGCACGGGGTCGGTCTCAGTTCCACTGCGCCGCTTGGAGTGGAGGGGACCTGGAATGTGGGTGCTCATGTCTCGGCTCCTGTGACACCACGGACCAGTGTGACCTGGGCGTGGCCGTGCACGGTCATAGCGTTGATTCCGATGATCCCCAAGAAAATCGTCTCTGTTGTCGAGGTAACTGTGACGATGAGGGTGCGTCCGGCGTCCGTGACCGTGACAGTTCCGTTGACACCGTTTTGGGTGAGGTAGTCGTGAGCTGCGGCAACGGCCGCGCGGGCATCGACAGTCGGAGCGTCACCTGTGATGGCCGCGGGGACGTTGATGGCTTGGCCACCGGCTCGGCCAGCTTCGGCGGCCAAGGTGTCAGCGCGCTGGACGGCCCGGACCTTCGCTCCGCCGTCAACGACGAGCCCAACCAGCGCAAGGAGTCCCACGACGGAGATGACGAGGAACAGCGTCACCGACCCCGAGTCTGACCGAGGTGGATGCGAGCGCTCGCGGACGGTGGTCATCGTGATCGGTACCTGTCGAGGGTGCTTTGCGTCTCTGACGTCAGAGTGCGGCTACCGGGCATGCCGGGAACGCTGATGTCGCCCAGCTCGACCGTGCACGACACTCGGGCACTGACGTATGCGGGGCTTCCCACTGGCACGGAGAATTCGGCGGAGTCGACGACCACGACGAGATCGGTGCAGTGCAGGTCCTGGTCGCTTAGGTTGTCCATCGCCGCGCGGGTGGCTGCCTGACGTGCGGCTTCCGGGGACCTGGCGAGCGACGCTTCACGTGCGGCGGCTGCCGACGCCTGTTCGACAGCCCCACCAGCGATCTCGATGCGTCCGCCAACGATGACCAGTCCCAGCAGCGCAAGCACGGCGGGGGCGAGGATCGTCAGTTCCAGGGTGATGCTGCCTGTGTCGCGGCGACGACGGTTCGTCGTCATGGGGTGGTATCCGTCGTAAAGCGTTCGACTGACCCGACCGCGGACTGCGTGACCTCAAGGCCCGGCACTCCGGGCAGTACTGAGAGTGCACGACCGGAGACCTCGATGCGGACCGTGGTCGCAGTGCTGCCGGCACTGCTCACCGAGGTTCGCGTGAGTGAGTCCCCCGCCTGCTGGTCGAGGAATGACTCGGCGCGACTGATCCCGGTGTCAGGATCGGCGCCGTAAGCGCGGCCGGAGGTGACGCCCTCTTGTGCGGCGGCCAGGGCGAGACTGCGGGCGTAGAACCACAGCCCTGCCTGCACGATGCTGAAGATGAGGAACAGCAACGCCGGGGCCAAGATGGCGATCTCTAAACTCGCCGAGCCGCGGTCACGCGCCCGGTGAGGTTCAAGAGGCTGACATCGGCGTCGGAACATGTGGGAGGGACCAGCTACTTGATCTGGTCGGTGCGACGGGTGACCGCGACGGTGATGGCAGTGACCAGCAAGGTGGCGACCGCGACCAACCCGAGCGCGATAATCACCATTTCCAGAGTCGAAACCCCACTGTCAGGTTCCGCTCCGCGCACTCTTTGTGTCACGCCAGTTCGAGCCCGTTCGGCGAGCCCACGCAGCACGATGTAGGTGGGATGGATCAGTTCGTCGCTCATATCCAGTCTCCCTTTGTTTGGGTCGTGCTCCTGTTGTTTCATGGGGTCAGCCGAAAAGGATGCGTGCGAAAGCCGGGTAGCCGATGAGGGCCATGAACGCGATACCGAGCAGCGCGACAGGGACAATCATGTGCTCGGACGCCGCGTTCGCTTGGGCGGCGCTGGCGGTCAGGAGTTGGGTACGCAGCGAGGCAGCACGGGCGCGCAGCGTTGCGTAGACCGCGGCGCCATCCTCCCCGGATATCCGCATGATGTCGGCGATGTCACCCAGCTCGGGGACACCCACATCATCGGCAAGCTCGCTAAGGCCTTGCCACGGCGGTTTGCCGGCGAGTTCAGCGCCAGTCAGGGCATCACGGATGAGGACAAAGCCGGGTGAGTTACCAACCGTGGCAGCCCGTTCGAGTGCCTCGACCGTGCCAGCGTCACCTGCACGTTCAAGGGCAACGAGTTCGAGGTAGGCGCAGACAACGCGACGCAGCTCGTCGCGGGCGGTCGCGGCTCTCCTGTGAAGGTCCACATCGGGGACGAAGAACAGCACAGTGGCCAACGCCAACGAAGCAACCAACGGGATGACCAACGGTGGCAGCACCCCCATGGCCGCCATCAGGATCACCATCAGGACAGGGAACGCCAGCCCGAGCAGTGCGTAACCAACCTTGCGCATTGCGAAGGTCTCGGGCGTTTCGCCAACCAGTTCGAGGTCCGCGTGGAATCGGCGAAGCCCGAGGGATTCGACGATGCGCGGAGCCGTCCGCGCGGCCACCTGACCCAACTGACCAGGCAGAGTCTTATCTCGGCTGACGGGCAGCGTCTGACCGACGCCGTCGATGTGCTCGAGTGCCGACCGCAGATCAGGGGCTGGCTGCACCAGGGAACGGACCACGAGGGTGATCCCAGCGCCGACGCAGGCACCCGCGAGGACGACCGGTGCGCTGATCACGTCAACTCCGCGTGACTTGGTACGTCGGAGTCCTCAGGAGTCGGGGCGGATCGCCCGTGGCCACGTCTCACATGACTGACGAGGAATCGCGGTTCGGGTTTGGTCAGAGTCAGTGCGCGCATCCATGCGAGCGCCCCGACGAACCCGAGCGTGATCGCGACGAGGACGAGCTGCCCCAATGTGGTGCGATATGGCGTCAGGTAGGTGCCGTTGAGCGCACCGATCGCGACTACGCCCAACGTAATCAGGGTGACCGCGCGGGCGGTCGCACGGGGTTTGGCTCGTTCTGCCTCCACCTTGCGGCGCATGGCCACTTCCTCGGCAACTGAGTCCGCGACGGCGGCCATCACTCGGGCCAAACCAGGACCTCGACGGCGGGCGCCGAGGATCAGGGTCGCAGCGATCAGGTCCCCGGTGGCATCGTCGAGGTCATCGGCAAACGCGCGCAGCGCTGACTCGGTCGGCCAACGTGCGGTCAGCCGCGCCGACAACGCTGAGACCTCCGGCTGCACCGGCTCAGGACAGGTTCGCACCGTCGCCGTGATGGCCTGCTCGAGTCCGACGCCAACAACGAGGACATCGCCAAGGCGTCTAGCCCACTCCTCGACTGCCTCTATCCGGTCAATAGCGTGGGCTACATCCCGCGACGTCGACAGCAGAACGGGCAGCCCCCAGATGGTGAGCGCGACGATCAGGCCGGCGACGGGCCAGCCGCTCAGCAACCACGCCAGCGCGGCTGCCCCCAACGCGACTGGACCGCGCCACCGCGACCACGGGGTGGTGGCCCGCCACCGAGTTCCACCCTTCATGCCGATTGGTATCCGCAGGCGGTGATGTGCGTCCGCGGGTACACGTCGCAACCCGGCGACGATGACGAGCAGTCCGGCCACGATGGCCGCGCCCGTCATCGCCGCTATCAGTGCCGTCACAGCGTCATCCCAACCGTGTGCAGCGGTGCCGGCCACGTGCCCAGGCGCGCATCAAGGAACGCGGGGTCGAAGCCGACCCGGAGCAACTCGGGTAAGCACGCCGGAGCATGTGTGGGAACCGCGCGACCGTCCGAACCGGGACCAAACACGGTAGTGATCGTCGGGCGTCCCCCTTCGCCCATCCCGTTGATCTCCAGAACCTCTGAGACGAACCGATGTCGGCGGCCGCCGATCGCGGATTCGTCAAGCAGATCGATGTGAACCAGGAAGTCGACGGACCCGGAGACGAGTCGGTAGGAGAAGACGTCGGTCATACCGATGTCGGCAGACAGGCACAAAGTGACCAGCCGGTCGAGGGCGTGGTGGGCGGTTCTGGCGTGGACGGTGCACAGCGACCCATCACCGGTGCTCATTGCCTCAAGCATCGGGATGGCCTCACTGCCGCGGACCTCGCCGACGATGATGCGCCGCAGATTCATCCTCAGCGAATCCACCACAAGGTCGTACAGGGTGACCTCCCCGGCACGGCGACCGGCGGCATCCTTCTCACTACTCCCCTCGCGCGCCTCCATGGCAACCACTCGCGGATGTCGCTCGGGCATCTCATGTAAGTGCAGTTCGTACTCGCGCTCGATCGTGGCGAACCGCTCCATCGGTGGGAACTCATTGGCGAGCGCGCGGATGAGGGTCGTCTTGCCGGCGTTCTGCAGGCCGGTGACAACGATGTTCTTCCCGGCCCGCAGCGCTGCCCGCAGGAACGCGACGAGCGAGGTGTCGAGGGTTCCGAGCTCGATCAGGTCGTCGAGGTCGACGTCGCGGACACGATGGCGGCGGACGACGACCTGGGGACGCGGCGTCGTCCACGCCATCGCCGCAAGTCGTGAGCCGTCCTCGAGCCGGAGGTGCAGCCGCGGGTTGGCTGTGGAGAAAGTCCGCTCGGAACCGCCGACCCGGGCCGCCAAAAGCTGGAGGTGCTCGATGAGTTCCTCGTCGGAGTCGGCCACTGGTGGACCTGGCTCCTCGCGGCCGTCGGCGTAGGACACCCAGACCTGGTCGTGTCCGTTCACCTCGATGTTCTCGACGTCCGGGTCGTCGACGAGGGGTTGGAGTCGGCCAAGTCCGAACAGCGCGGCCATGACCGCGTCGGCTAGCGCGTATTCCTCCTCAACGGTCCGTGCGTCGAGCCCAGCCCGAACAAGCTCACGCGCCTGCGTGGTGAGCAGATCGGCTAGCAGTGATCGGCAGAGCTCGCGTCGCGCAGATGCATCGCTGATCGATTCGATCTGTAGCCGGGCGGCGAGTTGCTCAGCGATCTGGCGGCGGGTGTCCCGCACGACCGCGTGGTCGACACCCGCAGGCTCGGGGGACGCTTGCGGATCCGGCCATTCGGAGGTCACCACCTCCGCCGACCATGTGCCATGGCCCACGGGATGGACAAGAGGGTCGACGTCCCAGGCGCGCAGTTGTTCTGTCATGTCGCCACTCCCCGACCGTGAGCTCCGCTGACCGCCGGTATCGGTTCACGTTGCGCCGAGGGCACCTGTGTTGGCGTGGTTGCAGGGAGGAGGGCGGCAGCCGTAGCTCGGACTGAGCGCAGCAACGGGGATCGGCTGAACCGCCAACCGGCGGGCGATCCCGTCGAGAACACCTCAGCCGCAGCCGGATCCCACGCGATAGTCGCCACGACCGGGGCTTCGACCGCAGCGGTGATCTCCGCACGGTTGTATGGCTGGCACTCGCCAACGAGTAGACAGCCGAAACCGAGCAGTTCGTTCTGAGCTGCACTTCGCTCCTCTGCAAGTCGGCGCACCGCCGACCGGGCGGATGCCGTCGATGTGAGCGACGATCGCATCACCAGCAGGACGTGGTCAGCTCGCTGTCGTAGGACTGCGGCCTCGTGCGCGGAGCCAATACGACCGAGGTCCACAATGACGTCGACGGGTGCGTCCTCTTCATCAAGCTTCGCAAACACGCTGGCCAGGTTGGGCCAGGTGCCGACGAGCGAGCGCGCCTGCGCTGGGTCGCTGACGCCAGTTAGCAGCAGCCGGGTCGCATCGTCGTCGAGGGCGATCAGGTGGCCCCAAAGTGCAGCCGTCGCGTCGCCGCTTCGGTCGCTGGACAATCCCAGCAGGCCGTCGGTTGAGGTCACCGCTCCCCGTAGGTAACCAGTGGTGATGTCACCACCGGCTACGTCCGCATCGACGACCAGTACGCGCCGGGAGGTCGCGACTTCGGGCCACACCCACGCCAACGCCAATGCAGTCGTCGTCACACCGGGAGAGCCCTTTGAGGACGCGAGCGCAATGACGGTCATGTCAGCCGTCACTCGGTTGGATGACTAACGCGATCCGCCCTGTGGCTGATCGGGCAGCCAGCGCCGGACCGTCACCTGTTGCGACTGTGACGTCGACGACGGTGATGCCGTTTACGTCAGCTGGTCCCAGTCGCACGACCGTTGCTGGGATCGTTCCAGGTGGTTCACCGGAGGGGGCTGCGTCTGGGTTGGGTGTGTCGACGACCAGCACGTTGTCTCCGGCTTGGAGCCCACCGGCGGGCATCCGGGTCGCTGGAATGGCGACAGCTACGAGTACTTCATCGGTCCCCGGCGGTGCAGTGGTCGTCAGTTGCGCAGGCCCAAGCAGTGAGCCAGCGACCAGGTTTGTCGCAGCGACACTGCCCACGATGGTGCTTGCCTCACTGGCTGGGATGGTCTGCACAGTCGCATCGACCGAGACGTTTGCGGTTCCGAGATCGGCCTCGGTGACCACCGATCCATAGGGCACTTCGCGGACGACAGTTATCACCGGTGTTCGTTGCCCGGCAGAGTTCACCAGCCACACCGCCGCCAGCGCTCCGACCGCAACGAGTGCGATCCCTAGCGTAAGGAGTCCTGGTCGGCGCCGGCCTTTGGGTGTGGCCACGCGCGGTGCGACAGGCATGGGACGGGCCGACGACGGCGTGGTCGTGGGTGCTTGGGGCGATCTGGACCCGTTGGTCGCCGTCGTCATTGCGCCTCCTCCGTTGCTTGCCTTTGCGAGCTGGGTTAGGACACGAGCACTTGGAGCTCGCCGATTCGCACCAGAGCCGTTGAGCTACGCGGCACTGCGAGTTGGCCGGACTGTCCGCCGCCGGACCAGTTGACGATCCAGGTGCTTGTTGCCGTGACCGTGTAGAGGTGGTCCGGCTGCGACGCCGATGAACGGGTGTACACATGGCCGCACGTCGGTGACTGGGCGTCGCCCTTTGATGTCGTGTACGGAGTTCCGGGGCCGATACATGTAACGGTGTGCCCATCCCCCATGTCCCAAACAATCTGCTTGGCGCGTGCCGTGGCCGTCACGGACAAGCCCGGTATCGAGGCCGTGGCGGACGTCGGCCCCCAAGTCGTTGCCGACACCTCGGTCCACAGCCACACAGGTAGACCGACCAGGCCCGTCTTGCCGTCAGTCGGCGCCATGCCGATGGTCGGCCCCGACAGGCGCATGGTGTCGATGGCCTGTTGCGCAAGCGCTGCCGGTGTTGGTGCGGCCCCGCCGTATCCGTCGGGCGGATCGGCGAACCACGTCCAACCTCCCCCGGTTCCACCTGATGCCGGGCACATCGCCGCGTAGATGCTGCCGTGTGGGTAGTGCCCGCCCCACTGCGGCGCTGTCGCGGGCGGAGGAGGTACAACTTCCTTGTAGTAACAGTCATCAGCACTGCTCCACCATCCCCAGGCCGGGTCGTAACACGGCACGGTCTCCCCGGTTCCGCTCACCTTGCAGACGGTGCTGCCGGTACCCGAGCCATCCGAACCACCCGTACCGCCTGTGCCGGGTGATCCGGGGTCGTCAACGATGACGACGCAAACCGGTTGGTTCGGTGGGCACGTGACGTCGCCGTCGCCGGCCACTGCCAGCGGAGCCGCTCCGAGAACCGATGCAACCAGTGCGATGACGGTGAGACCTATGCGGGTCAGCATGACCGGTCCCGATGTGCAATCGAGGTGTTGATGACCCAGCGGCCGTCGTAAATCGTGGCCGTGGACTCTACGATCACCCGCCGTGACTGACCGGGAGCGCGAGCTGACTTGCCAGTTGCGGCGTAAACCGGTCGCCACTTCGTCGAATCCACGCAGTCGGTGATAGACGCCGTGGGTGGATCCGACAGCGTCAGGGAGGTCACCTCGACGTCATGCGTCGGGTGCCCACGCATCTCAATTCCGTTCTTGCGGAACAGGAAGATCGTGGCTTGCGCGTCGGCCAGCGCCTTGTCAACCGAGTGTCGAGCGAGGCCCGGGTCCGGCCGCTCTTGCGGGGCGGCCTGCGAGTTGACTTGCGCCGCCCAGAACTTGTCGTAGTTCGCAAGCACGGTGTCCGTTGCCTTCTGCGTCGGGTTCGGTGAGGCCGAGCCGGCCGGTGAACTCGTTGCAGCCGGGCTCGTCGAATCATCAGGAGAAGGTGCAGTCTCGGGAGTCGGGGCGCCGCTGCATGCGCTCGCCGTCATTACGGCGAGAGCCATTGCTACCGCCGGTCCGAGGGACCTGCGGTGCGCACCTCCCATGGAGATCACCGCCTCGAAGACGTGCAACACCCACCTGTTGGCGGGGCTTGGCTCCGTCTCGGAAACCGTTCTACACCGGATGACGATGCCGCGACACCCCCTCGTCGCACGCATGTGGATATCGGACGGACACGACACCAGTGGGATAAGACGCATCGACGATCACGCTGCGTACTCACGTGCCGGCGACTTCGAGGACTGCGCGTGCCGCGCCGCAGTAGCCGGGCTGGGTGACGACGCGACGAGGGTCGACCGGAGGGCAGCACGCATGTCGCTTTCGTCCAGAATCGCCCTGCCGTCGGTGACGAGGCGTTCGACGAGCCCCGGCCAGCCCGGAGCGCCAAGCATGACCACCATCACCCGTCGCACCTGCCAGGGCGGCATGTCGAGGGCTTGCGCTAAGCGTCGCCATCCACGGACTCCGGAAACGGTGCAGCTCTTTCTGGTTGCTCCAGCTGCGACTGCTTCAACAATGACCTTTGCCGCATGTCCCGACCAACCCGCGTCGACGAGCGCGTGGACGACGTCGGACAGGACCGAGCCCGATGAGTGTCGGCTGGGCTCGGAGTCTGAAGTGCGTTCAGCGCCGCGCCCATCCATGGCATCCAGGCTCACCGGCGGGTCGTACCGACCGGCCCCGACATCTCTGGCCAGCCCAAGTCGGCCGACGTGGGCGTCCGTGCCAGGACGCGCCAGCCGCCACCCGCTTCGGACATCCATGCAGTAGGTACCTGCGACGACCTCGCCCAGGGCAGCGCGCCGCGCAGTCGCCCACAGCACGCCCCACGGCGATCTCGCCGACCGGAGCGACGGTGAAGCCAACACCTCCCAACTTGCCTCCCACGCGGTGGCCTCGGCCTGCTCGGCAGCCGGTCCGACCAGACCCGTCGCCGCGACATTCGGCCGAACGACCGTGGCTCGGACGTAGGTGAGCAGCTTCTCTGCTGTCCGGCTGTCCCAGCCTTCCCGGTCGACTTCAGCCAGGACCGAGAGCAGACCTTCCCGGTCACGAGAGATGGATGAGCTGAGTTCGGCGCCGGAGTCGACGCTGTCGCTGATCTGGGCAACGGTGACGGTTGCGGACATGTAGGACCTCCCGGTGGGTGATGGACACCGGAACTTTGCGCAAGGGGGGTTGTCACGTGGCTGGCGCGGAACCGGCAGCGCTGTGACCTGCGACTTCACCGACCGCACTGTCCAGGCTTGCGCCCGCGGAAGCCTCGCGCCAGCCCCAAGGCAAGCCCCCTGCAACTTGGCTCACCCGGTCTTCGCCGAAATTTCCGCCGCGACATCCGTGACGCCAGCCGCGTCGCAACCGGGCCGCGGAACGGTGGCTCCTCCCACCAAGGAGGCCCCATGGCACGAGCGCGGACCACCGTCCCAACGCTAAAGCTCATCACCGCGACGACGACGGATCGACGCCAATCGGGCGTCACCGGCTCACCGGTCGTGAACGTGACGGTTCAGGCGGACGAACGCTTGCTGCTCACCGTCGTTGAGGCCGCCCACCGCCTCGAGATCAGCCGAAGCCTGCTCTACGAGCTCATTGCCTCCGGTGAGGTGGATTCCATCCACGTCGGACGGCTACGACGCATCCCCGCTGACGCCCTCACCGACTACGTCAACCGGCAGCGACGCCAGCATCCCGATCCGGCTGCCTGAGCTGAACTGCGGAGTCTTCAGATAATGCCGGCCACCGTAACCCGGTTTCGGCGCACACGACGTCGTCGGACCTCGCGTTCCCCGAAAGGCCCTACCGATCACTTCAGAGGGCGTGGAAGACCTTCGCGATCTGGTGAACGTCGACTACCTGCCGCGCGGCAGCTGCGATATTCCGAGCACTGTCTGTACCCGACCTCGCTTTTCCCGGAGTCGACGAAGCGGCCAACCCTCGACAGTGGCTACTACACCACCGACCAAGGCCACGTACGTCAAGCGGATGCCTAGACCGACGTAACGAGCGCGCACCTGACGCGTGATCAGCTGCAACTAGACCCCGCCCACGTTGCCATCGCCTCGTTGTATCTAGTCCTGGCGTCACTGGCCAGTTTTTGCAGGACTCCCGCAGCCACACCACTGCAGATTCCCCCAAGAACGACGACCGAAGCTAGAACATCCACATCGTTCGTCGCTCTGTAGATGAAGTAGACGAGCGCACATGCAGTCGCGGCAGCGAGCAATAAAACCAGGACTTGGAAGCCGACGTACATGGCGTACTGGGTTCGCGCAAAGAGCGCGATCTGACCGCATAACGACGAGGGCGTGGCGACCACCAATCCATCGTCAGCGATCGACGGTGCTTCCGTGCGCCCTCCAGCACCCGCCACTTCCGGTGGGGCGACGGGTGGTGAAAAGTCTAAGACCACCGGAAATGCCTGAGCCAATAGGTCTTCTGTCGTCTGAGAGATGTTGTCGGTTAGCACGTGGCCCGCCTTTCCGAATCGACGTCAAACGTCCACGGCTGCATTGCCGGACGTGACCAATCGGTGAAGCAAGTGGATCATGGAAGTCTGCAGGCGTCGAGGCCAATAATGACTAGCTTTCCCAGTTGGTTGTCGCGTCCCATGCGGTCGAGACAGTCACCTTGAGTTCCAATTGCACTTCCGAGGTTCGACGTTTTGAACTGAACCATCCGAGCTACCGAACTGACGGCGTATCGAGTGTCTGTCCTTGGCCATCCACAGAACCTTTGTTACCTGCGTTCATGGATGCTCATGCCGGACTCCCGATCGGCGGTAGGCGGAAGCTCCCGGCATCCCTGAATTCCTCAAGTGGTGGAACAAAGTAGTAGCCCCCTCCAACGACCCGGGTATCGCGGGCCAGGAGCGTGTCGACTCCCGCATCTGCTGTGGGGAAATCCTTGTTCCGCAACCATCCGCGGAAGATGAATTCCGGCTGCACGCTGAGCGTGCGCGAGAAAGAAACGAACAATAAGCCCCGCCGCAAGCTTCCCTCCACGCTGCCGGCCACGAGTGGGTAGCCACGCCGGAAGATACGACGCTGGCTGTCTTCTGCAGATGACCGAGGATTCGACTTTCTCACGTGCGAATTGAACGGAACGGTGGTATTCGCCGGGTTGCTTGCGAAATCAGGTTCATCATGAAGGTTCGCCGGGTCGTTCGGACGATCGAGCGGTGCCCCTGAGTACTTGAAACGCCCGACATCCTTCTGCTGTGTGTCCAAGTTCGCTTCGTCCCACCCAGCCATCTCCATGATGCTGGCACGAATGAACATGTAGGTGCCGCCTCGCGTCCAATCCGGCTCTCGGGTCGGCGGTTGACGAAGGTCATCGGGAAAGCGCGGTCCCCCGTTGCCTGAACTGTAGGCCGGCTGACCGACTTGGGGCGGCCCCTGTTGCCCGACCGGCGTCCGCGGGTAGGTGGACACGAGATCGGGATTTACAAAGACAAGTTGCTTGTCTGCGTCGTTGTGAGCTGGGTCAAGGTTGCTCAGACCGTCGTGAAAGCCGATGAGCGCTCGCGCCTCGCGGCCCGCAACTCTGCCCTGACGGCTGGTGTAACGCTGAGCTCCGACAACCGTCCACTTGGTGACGAGTCGCCCCGTAAAGACATGTTCGATCCGACGCAGTGTGTGCTCAACAACGTAGACATCGTCGCTACACAACTGAACCACCATGTGACCGGGGCTGCGGTCCCAGGGGTCGGTGGTATCACCCATGACAGACCAAGGAGGTTCATCAATCAGGTCCTGCGGTTGGTCGTCATCAGATACGCCAAGAAGTCGGAGTCCCGGACGTGAAAATCCGATGGTGATGCTGAGGTGCCCGCGATCGAACCCATCAGCAACACCAAGTGTTCCAGTGTCTTTGGTCGGCAGCGACACTTCGTCAGCGGGTGTTAGTTCGTCGATATCGCTGCGCAGCTCACGACGAAAAAGTTCCCGCAGTTGACTGACTAAGGTCAGAGCTGTCGCCGGGTCAATGCCGTCCGTGAAGTTGAAGGCCCCGATAAGCATGTGCTCTGGTGGGCGGGAAATGATGCCAGCCTGGGGCCAACCTTGGTCGGCGGTAGTATCGATGGGCTCCGGCGATGGACTCGTTGGATCGGTCATGATCTCCCTTTCGTGACGGCATCGATCAGGCTGTTGCAGCAAAGCTGCAGTGCAAGATCAGTGTGGCATACCGGTGGTGTTGCACACAAGATGCAATGCACGATGAGTAAAATGGTCCCATGGCTGATACCAGGGGCACAGGCAGCAGAGCCGCCGGAGGAGAACAACGATCAGAGGCTGAGCGCTTCGACGTGTCGAATCTTGGGCAGTTAGTTCGTGAACGCCGGGGCAAGCTTTCGATACGACAAGCCGCCGCCGAGGCTGGCGTCAGTTTCAGCACCCTGTCCAGGGTTGAGGGGGGTGGCCAGCCCGACCTTTCCACATTCACCGCGCTCTGTGCTTGGCTGGGGGTAGAGGCTGGACAGTTCTTTCTACAAGTTTCGGCTAGGCAACCGACCCCGCTAGATGAAGCGGTCGCCCACCTGCAGACTGATCCTCGGTTGACGTCGGCGGCCGCCGACAAACTCAGTTCGTTCTTGCGCGACATGTATGAGGCCCTCGCTCTGGAGCCACAACCCGACAGACCGGTCATTGCCTGCCATCTGAGGGCCGCCTCGGTGATGCGACCCGGGGTGCCGTCGCGTCTGGCGAGTTTGCTCGAAGACATGCACATAGAACTCGATCACCAGGTGTCGGCCGGTTCATTGTGACACTTCCCCGAGGATTCAAGGCTGAAGCCGAACGCTCCGCCGCGCGAGTGCGAAGCGAAATGGGTCTTGCCCGTACGAGCCGACTCGATGTGAGGGAACTAGCGACACACGTCGGCATCAAGCTCGTTAGTGCGGAACAACTCGTCGACCGAGGTCGGATCGAAGAACTTGAGCGACTGCAGGCATTCGCGTTCTCGGCCGCGACCTTCGAGATTCGCGGCAGCGTCATTATCGTCAGCAACCCGCTGCGAACACCTGGGCGCATTGCAAGCGATGTCGCACACGAAATCTCCCACCACCTCCTTAAACATGACCTGACAGAGATTCGAGAAGTAAATGGAACTGCCTTCCGAACTTGCAAACCAGATGAGGAGGAACAGGCCACTGCGTATGGCGGAACCCTTCTCCTGCCACGCCCGGCGTTGTTGGCGGCAGTAGCAAAGGGTGACACGGAGGAGGACATAGCAATCGAGTTCGGTGTTACATCCGAGATGGCTCGGTTTCGCGTAAACACCACAGGGGTCACGAAGCAGGTACGTCGACGCTCAGGGTGACAGACCACCGGCAGCCCTCGTCCCTGGAATCCAAACCCAGAACGCCTGTGGCACTCAAGCTCTCGTGAAGCGGAACCTTTCTCCGTGCCGCCTAACGAGGCGAGCGGCGTCTATAAGCGGCCCGGCAAATGCGTGGCCGTTTCGACAGAGGGCGCCCGACGGGGCATGGGGTTCTTGGCTCGAGCACAGCGGAAGATTGCCGAGGTATTGACTGGCATATGGAGGCGAACAACCCCTTCGCAGCCTTGACGCTTGTGCGCTCTCTCGCCGAGCGGCCGCTCACCCTCGCGGAGCTTACGGATCACCTGCTCAGGTGTATGCCTACGTCGTTTCGTCATCGTCGCGAGTCTTCCTCCCCCCATCATCGGGGATCCAATTCTCGTAACACCTGCACCACCAAGCGGGACAGTCACTTTGTCTCGATAGTGTAACGCCGGACATAAGGGAGCGCTGCCGAAGCGGGCTTGCCTACCAGCATGACGACGCCCAGGACCCTGAAGCCGGCCGAAGATCCGTGACGACGGAGTAGTCGCTAGTACCGTCTGACCCATGACAGACCTCCTTGGCGGGTAAGCCTTACTGAGTCTTCTTGATCATGGTGGTGAACCCCACCTCCTCGCTACCTTGCCACCGAGCGAGTCGGTCGAATGCGCGATCACTCCGCACTCGGCATGGGAGCCGTCGCGTTAGGAGGAGCTGCGCGGATGTTGAATGATCAACCAGTGAAGGTGCTCGGTTCGCCTGAGCAGCTCTAGGCGATCAAGACATGGCGCTACGGCGCTGGCTGGCTGACGTTCTTCCGGGACCTGACCGCACGCGGCCTGTCCGGGGTCAAGCTCGTCACCTCCGACGCTCACCCGGGCTTGGTCGCCGCGATCAGCGCCACCTTGCCCGGCGCCGGCTGGCAACGCTGCCGCACCCACGTCGCGGCCAACCTGATGTCGATCACCCCCAAGGCGCAGTGGGGGTGGGTCAAGGCCATGCTGCACTCGATCTACGACCAACCCGACCCCGACGCAGTACACGCCCAGTTCGACCGTGTCGTGGACACCCTGAGCGAGAAGCTTCCAGTCGTCGCGGACTACCTCGCCGAAGCGCGGGCCGGCATCCTCGCGTTCACCGCATTCCCCAAAGAGATCTGGCGCCAGATCTGGTCCAACAACCCCTCCGAACGACCGAACGGCGAGATCCGTCGCCGCACCGACAGCGTCGGCATTTTCCCCAACCGCGGCGCCGTCATCCGACTCGTCGGAGCCGTCCTCGCCGAACAACATGACGAATGGATCGAAGGCCGCCGCTACCTCGGCCTCGAAGTCCTCGCCAAATCCCGACTTGCCCTCATCACCACCGAGCCCGAGACGGAGGTACTGACACCCCCCGCACTCACCGCCTAAAGTGCAACAACCGGATCACGTGGCAACCTTCATCCACCACATCCGCGGACTTGACCTCACCCAGCGGCTGAAGTCTTCCGGGCTGATGCCATCGTTCGGGACAGTGGGAGACGGGCTCGACAACGCGATGATGGAATCGTTCTGGTCCTTGATGCAGATTGAGTTGCTGAACCGCAAGAAATGAAAGACCCGGGTGGAACTTGCCAACGCCATGTTCGTGGGGGGGAACGCCAGGAACGGGATAAACCGCTCCTATGCTGTCCCAGGTCGCGACTGCGTGATGGTACTTCTTGCCGAATTCTGAGTTCTTGAATCGGCCTCCGAAAGACCAGTCAACCCCCACGCTTGGCGCGGCTGAATACCAGGTCCCCTGCAAGAGAGAACCCGCCGCTGAAATACGGGACACTCTCCGGCGGGAGATCGACCATGGAAGCGACCACTTGTGCCTTCGGTCGCCAAACGGTCACGTCAATCCCGGTTTCCAGCAGCCAAGCCCTGCTGTCCAACCACGGACCACCCGGATACAGGCCTTGCCGCGACGGCAGAACTAGAGATGCCATCGCCCGCCAGTCGGACAGGCTCAGAACGTAGAGCTGAAACCGCTCTTCATTTTTCGATCTACAGCTGAGTACAACCTTGTCCGCGATGGAGCTCGCCAAGTTGCAATCTTCGCCAGGTGGGATCGGAACAAAGGTCTTCCTAAGCGGGTAACCGCGGAGTGAAAAGAAGTCGAGTCGCATCGTGTCATCTGCGCCGCGACGTAATCGGTCAGGTTCGTGACCGATTACGTAACCGCCCTGCTGGAGCAGTACGGGTAGCGTGTCGTATTCGAACACAGAGGGCAGGTTGGTCAACTTGCGCAGAGGGAACGTCCACAACGAGGCTAGTTTCATGCCTTCTTCGTAAATGGCTAACTGTTGACCCGATGGGCTCCAGATGAACACCTGGCCGCCCTTTGCGAGCGGGCGACTCTCCACTCTGCCGGTCTTGAGATTGAGCACCACCAACGACGATTCCGCCGGCATCGCCCACAACCGCCCATTCGGTGAGAGGGCGCCGGACCCTCGCACATCGCAGCTGTACTCCTCGGAGACGGCAGAGATGCCGAGGTCCGAAATGATCAAGCGACGCCACTCACCGTCCACTCCGTAGAACAGGACGTAGGACGACTCCCCCCTGTCTACTACGCATCGCGGCGGGCTATAGGACGTCATAACCGCGCGGCCGGGCAAGTCGTCAAGCAAATCCGGCAGCGCATCGCCTGAGCGGGGTACCTCGATCGGCAAGTTCGAGCCAGGCAATCGCTTGCGTACCTTCGGTTGCTGAACCTTCAGGCCATCTATCGTCTCGGCCCACGACACATCAGGTTCACCGTGTGGAGGCTCCGACGCGCTACTCTCCGCAGGTTGAGGCGTCTGCGCACCCTCGGTACACGACACCACCACGGCCATCACGAACAAGGCCACGCCTAACTTCGTCAGTGCCGCGAATCCATCTAGCAATCCGCGGGCCGATCCGCACCGGGTTTGCAGCCGTCGGGTGTGTACTGATTAAAGGGAAGCCCGCCCGGATTGGGGTCAGAGCCGGGGAACATCTTCATGCAAACTGAGTTGGAACGAGTGATCTCGTTGCCCGTATCGGTGTTTGTGACCTTGAACCACCCATCCGAGCATCGACGGCTCCTCTTGTTCTGCCAGGATTCGCTGTCTGTAATGCGCCATTCCCAAGCATTTTTGGTACCGCAAGAAAGACGTTGATGGTGGTTCCTCTTAATCGACCCTGGACCGTACGTGGTGTCCTGGCGGTGGTAACCATTATCGTTGCATAGATGATTACCGATGTTCTGGCTGTCGATTTGCCCGCCGTAGTAATCATTAGCAAGGGGGTTGCACTCGACCCACCAACCGTTCGTCTTGTAGGGATCCCAGGCTGTGCAGTTGTTCCAGGTTTCCGGCTCCGCAAACGCGCGTGATCGTGTAACTAAACTCTCGAAGGATGTGAGCGCGAATGCCGATCCAAGAACAAAGCTAATCCTCAGAAAGCTTCTGCGCCCCAGCCCGTTTCTGACTAGGTCACGGCGGCTAACACTTCGCTCATAGCGCGCCGGTCGTATACCAGCGCTCGGAATATCAGCAAGCTGAAGGGCACTCACTTGATCCACCCGCTCTCCTGAATCGAAACTCGATCAATGGACTCCAGGAACCTGACCGTCGGCTCAAGTCCACTTTCCATCTCTGGGCTAACAATCATGATCGCAGTGTCAGAAGCCAGGATGAACTGGTCGGGCGCCACTTCCTCGCCCTCATGCGAGGCCTTCCAAACCTCGCCCGCCCTTACTTGGGCCCCTTGCCATGACGGCACCAGAGCCAAGCCCTCGGAGGGACTCCTCACGTCCACGAGTCCAACATCCCTGACGTAGGTGGTTGCCTCTCGGAACCCCACCTCGACGCCAGTTTCAGGCGAAGTGATCAACACGCCTGCGGCCTCTTCCTCGAAGTGAAGGCCGGAGAAGTACCCAAACACGAACTCGGCATTACGTGCAAGGGCGGGGGGCATGTAACTAGAGACTTCGTGCTCCAGACCCCTCCACACCACGAAGCCTTGACCGCTCGGGTGCTCATTGACGTGCATCGTTAGAGTTCCACCCGACATCTTGACTTCCTGAGCAACATATGTCTTGTACATCGTGTTGAGTATGTAGTCACAGTTACCGAGCCTTGTGATGTGGTAGTCACGAATGCGCTCCGCATCAGGCGCCCGTCCATCCAAGGGAGCAACAACGTATGCCCGAGACGACCAGGAGTCCACGATGTAATCGCTGGGTAACGCCAGACTAACCAGGCTCCCGTCTGGCGCAAGAAATTCAGTGCTATTCATCCCATCTCCTCAGCTAGCTGACCCGCGTAGATGCCCAGGCGGCGAGACATACAACTGACAGCAGCCCCTGTATCAGACGAGCATGTCTCATGAAGTTATTCGACCAGTGTGAATCGTTGTGGCTTGACGCTCTGACCAGCGGAACAATCGATCTGCCAGCACCGAAAGATATCCCGATCAACGCAACTCCTTGCCAAGGCACTATCAGTACGAGTGCGAGCGCGACCACCAGAGGAAGGTAACCGGTCATGAAGGTCCTGGCACCGCTTCCCATTTCCACGCCGAACTGCAGCGCACCAACCACCGGTCCTCTTCTCTGAACGGCCTGTGGCACCTGACGCGCATTGTGGACTTTCGGAAGCGCCAGCACACGCAGATCGGCAAGAGTGGCAAGGACAAAGGCCCCGCTGACTAAGGCCATCGACAGCCAAGCTGAGATCCACCAGCGGAACAGCAACACTCCGACGAGCGCGAGCAAGGCAGCCGAAATGAGACCACCTACAAGCAGTCCGAAGACGAACACCATTCGAGCCTGTTCCCGCCAGACCGACGAGATGAGCATCGCTGAGTTGTGGCTTCATACGGACCCTGAAATGGAGTATCCAGCTGCGAATGCGATCGACATCCATAAGGTCCACCCGGTCGCTCCCAGCACAACGCCTATGGCAACTGCAATCACCGTAAAAGCCATCAAGCAAGCAATCACGACGGGTTGAGTGGCTGTCTCCACCCGCGAATGTCTTGGCTCGGAGACGGGTTCAGTCGGGCTGTTCACGCGCTAACTCGCTTTGACGCCGTATCAACGATATGGAGAACAGCTTCTTCAGAACCGGCGGGTTGCAGGGTCTTCAACTCACCTTCCTCGAAAACCGCCAGCGCCGGCACCCACCCGGGGAAGAGTCGAGCATAGGTATCATCGTCCGTGACAACACGGACCGAACCTGACGAGGCATGGCGAACTGAGTCGGTGTCCGCGAGGATGCTGACTGTGAGTAGGCCGTCAACCCTCGTAACCGCTGACGAAAGTGTCACCGCGGCCTCAGCGCATACTGAGCACCCCTCGCTCACGACTAAGACTAGTGATACCCCCGTGGGACTTACCAGCGAAGCTGGCCACGGTTCTGATCGTCGCTCACGACGAATTCCGCGTTGCACCTGACGTACATCTCGAAGGAGCGCGGCGACAACCAGTCCCAGAAATAGCACCACGATCCACAGGGCAATCAACGCACCTGATTGTGTAGACAACCCCAGCCCCTGCCGTGAGAGATTGATCAAAGATGTCGCGGGAACAGTCCGATGTCAAGGGTTGACTTGACTCAGCGGGGAGAATCTGAACCTCGCATCGCTTCAAGGAATCAGGGAATTCCAATCCAGACACCCACTGCCAAGCATGCCACGAAGAGAGCGATGTTCCGTAGAAGGGTGAGCCTCGATATGGGACGCACCTTGCCGAAACATCCACAAGGAACCTTCAGGCCGCGATGGACAATTGTGCCGACGTATAGGGAGAGCCCTAGGTACATCGATGCCTCGGCGACGACGACCCACACCACTCCCTGCCGTGCCATTGGAAGAAGCACAGCGCCCCCAGCTACTCCAACCGTCAGCTCGCAGACGACGAAGGCAAGGGCAGCCGGTTGATGGAGTCTGAAGGGGACGACAGACTGGGTTACAACCACTGCTTTAAAGGCTCCGAACTGGCGTAGGTGAGTGCTGGCGCTAAGCAGTAGCGGCATCCCGAGCAGGGATACTCCAGCGGCCGGAAGAATCGCGGATGCATCCATACGTCTAGCAGCCTATGCGTCAAGTGGAGAAACTAGGGCGGTGCAGCTTCGGCTAGCGCCTGACTTGAATGCTGTCGTCCGTGCGGCGTCGACTCATCCATCTCCACTCGGGGAAGCGCGACGCGGCCCACTCAACCTACCTCTGCTGGCCATGACTGAGTGCGCCTTATCGGAGTGAACTCACATCGGGTTACGCCTTCCATGTGGCAAGGCGCGCAGACAAGTGGTCGGAGTCCCAGTCGACAACTTAGGGATATTCATCGCGCCACCTGCCCGCTTCCGTACGAAGCGATGGAGGGTCAGTCCAAACGCACGCTTCGTCGACTATCGTGGCGGCGAGTGGTCAAGCCACCCGAATCAAGGTGATTGAGGATGGGCAATGTCCAACGCCTACTTAGCCCAATTGCGCGCCTTGCTTCGCTCGCGGTAAAGGGTGCGGGAGTCCAGCCAGAGCCACCCTCACCCGGTTCAAGTCGACCGACGAAAGCCAGGCATCGTCGCCGCCATCCTCGAGAGGCTCGACGACGGCGCCAAGCAGACCACCGCCGGCAGCGCAAGGCAGTCACAATTACGCACAAAGTCAACCGAGGTGAAGCCGCGCACGGCGTGCCTTGCGGTGATCCCATTCACCTTTAGCACCTTCCCGACGCGCCAGCCCGTGATGGCGGTCTGCGAAGGCCTTGGCGATGCACCGCTGACCTAAGGCGACGCTCAACCGCCCCGGGCAGCCGCCACAGGCAAATTACATGCGGCAGGCGAATAAAGATAACCACTGCCACATCACCCCGCCCTCAAGCGTCGGCTGGCGGCTTCGGACACGCTCTCCGCTACGAGGAAACAGAGGTAGCCAATCGGAAGACCGGAACCTTCCGAACTTCCACAAAGCCGTCACCATCGACGTAGGCACAGTGTAGAAGAACGTGATCAACATGCCCCGGTTTCCGTACCCAAGCGCGCGTGAGGCGATCAACTCGGGAGTCCACTTGCCTGGATTCTCCGCATTCTTGTCTTGAAGCAGGCTATCCCCGACTGCTTTGAGGAATGCCGTCAGCTCGGAGCTATCATCGAGATCGATCCGCGCGACGGTCTCGGCTGGAACGAGCGAACGAACAGTCGAGGACCCGGGCAGCCCGATTTCGGACATAAGGGCCTCGACCGCGACAACCGCCTCGGCACTCGCATACGCAAAGACGAGCGAAAACCCGCGGCTTCGAAGTACCTCGCGCACTACCTCAGTCTGCTGAGAAGCGATCCCATGCTCCTCCGGGAGATCAAGGGCGAGACCGAACCACGCCTGCAATACCGTGCGCGCCTGTTTGCCCGACAGCGAGTAGTCGTCCACGAGGACCAAGGACGCGGTGTCATTCGACTGCAACTTGGCTACTGCGGCCTCTGGACCAGTCTCGAGGTCGAAGGGAATAGCCGCGTCTCGCCGCAGCATGTACGTAGCGGTACTAGCCGACTCGTCCGGCCGCTAAATCAGCGGGGCCACATTCACGGATTCAACGGTGTCGAAGTTGAGGGTACCGGCGAGTCGCTCGCCGAGGTCCGCGCGCGTCAGGAAGGTAAGCGCCTCAAGTTTGTCGAGCATCGGCACGACGAGACGCTCAGGAAACTGATCAAGAAACCGTTGGATTCGCACTGCGCTCATCCCGGGTCGACCGGCCCCACCGCCAACGTTGAAGGAGCCCCATCTCTTACTCAATGCATCCAACCTAGCTGCGCCCTGCTGCGTCAGCCAGCGGCGTCCACCGTCATCCACGGGCGAGTCGGGAAGTCGCTTGCGGTCAAGGTGCGGTCAAACGAGTCAGGGGCCCGATCACCATTTTTGGCGATCCGGCCCCTGACTTGCACTTACGTTCGTAGCGGGGGCAGGATTTGAACCTGCGACCTCTGGGTTATGAGCCCTATCAGCACGTCGAGGGCGAGGCCATCACGCAGTTCTAAACCGACGACCGGACCGACCTCGATGCCAGTCGAGTGTTGATGGGTCATTCGCACACCTCTAGGTAGACGTGGACGCGACGGAGGTTCAATCATGGACGGTGATGTAGCTACGTTGAGCCCAGAGGATGTAGCCCGGACCTTGGGCACCTCGCCCTGGTGGGTTCGCGAGCAGGCGAGGCGTGGACGCATACCTCACCTGCGCCTCGGTCGGCAGCGCATCCGATTCCTTCCGGAACAGGTCAATGCGCTGGTAAGGCTCTCTACAGTCGAGCCCGCCAAGGATGTCGCCGTCACTCCTGCGCCGATCAGACCACCCACCTTGGAAGCGCTCGGTGCGACGCAGAGATCACTGAAGGCGCACCGGTCCCCCACTCGGTCTCCGAGCCTCGGCAATTGCTCGCCTACGGAGCTGTATAGAAGCGCCGATGTGCGGGGGAAGCCTGATCCTTCGCGTCGACAAGCGGAGTCAGTCAAAGCAGAACACGGTCGGCGACGGTCAAGCGACCGTCAAACCTCGAAGTGACCGCCCGGCCGCTTGAGCTGCGGCGTTCTGCTGATCCGGGAGGAGGTGGGAGTAAGTGTCGGTCGTGGTTGTGATCGACTCGTGGCCCAGCCGACGTTGGAGTACGAACAGATCGGTGCCTTCGGCGATCATCCACGAAGCATGAGTGTGACGAAGATCGTGCACTCGGGGTCGCTTGGTGAGTCGTCGCGCGTCGGGATCAAGGGTGCCATCGGAGCAACGAGGATTGACGGCGGCATCCAGAGCCGGAGTCCACGTCGTCGTCCAAAATCGCGAGGAGGACAGCTGGCCGCCGTGAGTGTTGGTGAAGAGAAGTTCATCAGGATCCTTTTGAGCGATCAATGGCATCAAAACATCGATCATGTCGTCGGGCAGGGACACCGTCCGCCGCGCCCGCTTCGTTTTCGGAGGCCCGACGTACCAGCGGCGTTCCGCGTCGCGTTTCCATGCTTTCGTCACACGCAGAGTTGCCGGTCGGGAATTCAGGTTCACATCACCGGCGGTTAGTGCAGTTGCTTCCCCCCACCGCAGACCTGTTGCAACCAAAGTGAGCACCAGCGGTTGATAAAACGCGGGGATTCGTCCCAGCAAGAGAGAGAACTCTTCCCGAGTCAAGACCTTCATCTCGTCGCGAATCGACTGGCTCTTGGGCAGGTCAACGCCGGCACACGGATTGTCAGTCCGGTAGCCCAGCCGGACCCCTGTCGTCAGCGACGCCGAGAGCAACCCATGCACATTCGCAACAGTCTTGGGTGCGAGGTCCTTCTCACTCATGGCCTGCACCCACCCGGCGATGTGTCGATAGGTCAGGCCTTTCACAGGGAGCGCGCCGAGCATCGGCGTGATGTGGTGATTCAACTGGTAGCGGTAATGGCTCCGAGTGTCCGGACCTACCGCAGTCAGCAAGTCAATGTGTTCACTGACCAGCTCGGCCACCGTGGGTCCGGCAGCACGCACGGCCTCGGCGATACGCGCTGCCTCAACAGCACGACCCCCAGCGGCTTCGATCAACTGCTTCGCAACGAGGGCGTCACGCTGGTCGTCGTAGGTAAGGGACGCTTGGCGGCGGGTGTCCGGGTCTCGCCACAGCACAGCGAAAGAGAGTGTTCCGTTTGCTCTGCGGCGTTCTCGAATGGAGGCCATCAACCAAGAAGATAGCTGCCGTGTCAACAGATAGCCACACTTGTGTCAACAGCTCTTGCGTTTCCGCAGGTCAGAATGGTGGAGGTGGCGGGAATCGAACCCGCGTCCTTCGTCGTCCATACAGGGCTTCTCCGGGTGCAGCCCACTGTGCTTTTCTCAGCCCCGGCAGTCACGCAGGCAAGCTGCCGGCGGGCTCAGTCACTGTTTGATGTTCCCGCTAGCCCCGTGACCGGGCCATCAGGTTGAGCTTCCTAGTCGACGCCAGACACCGGATCGGAAGCAGCTCCGGGCTGACGGATCTTCAAGCTCGCTTAGGCAGCGAGAGTGAGATCAGTGCGCGATGTATTGGCACTTATTGGTTTCCAAGGAATGGTTAACGAGATCGTCCTTGGCATCCTCGACCCGCTTCCCCTAGACGGTACGTACAAAGTCGAAACCTTTCACCCCCTGTGCAGTTGTGCCCCCAGTCTACGTGTTCCAACGCCACCTGGTCACCTTCGATTCCGGCGGTGAGGAGACTCACTGCTCCAACAGGTCCGCCAGGCTGCCCAGGTTGGCGCGGACCGTCCGGGCCAGGGCGCTGGTCACCAGGGGGTCGGACATCTTGCCGAAGACTCCAGCCAGACCAGACTCAGCCTCGACGCGGTAGGTCAGCCGGGTGCCTTCGTCGGCCGGCTCAAGCTTGCTGGTGGCCGAGAACTTCAGCCTTCCGCCCACCGTCGAGTAGGTCGCCAGGGCATCCGGTTCGAAGGCGGTCACCTCAGAGGTCCAGTCCAGCCGCTTCCCCAACAGTTTGCTCACTCCTTTGGTACGAGTTCCGAGCCCGGGTTCACCGTTGCTGACCTGCTCGGCCTCAATCGTCATCGAATCCCAGATCGGCAGGTTCTCGGCCTGGACGATGAACGCGAACACCTCATGGGGCGAACGGGCAATGACGACACTCTCCTCGACAACTGGCATGAGACACCTTCCGAAGACGTGGGGCGCGAACCGCCCGCAAGTTGCACGATGCACGAGCCAGCGTCCGGAAAGCGTTACGGCGGGTCAGGCCCTGGCGAGTACCTGTCCAGCGGCGTGCCAGCCACCCATTCCGTGCACTCCCCCGCCCGGAGGCGTCGACGACGAGCACATGTAGAGCCCTGGTACCGGTGTCGCCCACGGCGATCGGGACAACACCGGCCGCGCGATGAACTGCCGCCAGTCAGAGGCGCCCCCCGCGATGTCCCCGCCGACCTCGTTGGCGTTGTGCGCCTCTAGCGCGGCGGTGTCCATCGTGTGCCGGGCCAAGATCCGATCTTGGAAGCCGGGCGCGAACCGCTCGATCTGCGCCTCGATCCGGTCGGTCATGTCGACCCGGGAGCCATTCGGCACATGGCAGTACGCCCATCCAGTGTGTTTACCCTCAGGGGCTCGAGAGGAGTCAGCGGTGTTGGCTTGCACGAAGAGCACATAAGGGCGCTCCGCGTGCTCACCGGCAGCAGCCAGTTTTTCGCTGAGGGCTACCTCGTCGGCCGTACCACAGACGTGGACGGTGCCAGCTGCGCACAGTCGCTCATCGCCCCATGGCACGGGACCGTCCAGCGCCCAGTCAACTTTGAACACCCCCGGCCCGTACCGAAAGGCTTCGAGGCGCTTCCGATAGCCAGTGGGCAGCACCTCCCGCGCGACGTCGGTGACCTGCCGCGGTGTCAGGTCGAGGACGACGTTGGACGCCTTCAGCAGGTCGGTCACCGACGTCACGCGGTGGCCAGTGACCACCTCCCCGCCGAGCGAACGCAAGCGCGCCACCAGCGCGTCCGCGATGGCCTGCGAGCCACCCACTGCTACCGGCCAGCCAACGCTGTGTGCCAGCCCACCCAGAAGCATCCCGAAGCCAGCGGTGGTCAGAGACGACAGCGACAACATCGAGTGGGCGGCCAACCCAGCCATCAGCGCGCGAGCCGGCTCCTCCCTGAACGCTACCTGCCCCACCCACCGCGCTGGCCAGGCTCCAACGCTGCCGTATGCGGCCAGTGCGAGTGGCGCCTTGGGAGGGAAGTCCAGTGGAGACAGCAGACCGTCGACCAACCGTTCGCCACCGCGCGAAACACCGCCGACGACCCTTCGCCATCCACCACCATCGCGGCCGAGTTCACCGGCAGTGCGATCGAGATCCCGATAGACAACTCCCGAGGTGCGTCCGTCTACCGGGTGCCCGAAGGCTGCGGCAGGATGAGCGAACTTCAGCCCCTCCCGCGAAAGGTCAAGGGCTCGAAACGCTGGAGATGCCAGCGCCAACGGATGCACGGTCGAGCACACGTCGTGCCGGAACCCCGGGAGCGTGAGCTCTTCGGTCCGAAGCCCGCCACCGGCCCGGTCAGCTGCCTCAAGCACCACCACCCGTTGCCCAGCTTCTGCCAAACGGACGGCCGCAACGAGGCCGTTGGGACCGGAACCGACCACAACGGTGTCGACATCCATGCTCAAGGCTCATCCTCACGTCGTCGCAGATGCCCTCCGGACAGGCACGTCAACTCTCGCGGACCCGCAGGCCGGCTACCGAGGGTTGCATGGTGTTGGCGAGAACCGCCAGGAGGTCTTCGGAGACGATGTCACGACTGGCCTCCGGCGACCCACAGTCCCACACTCGACGGTTGCACAGTCTCGTCCAGAACTTCTAGCAACTCGTCGGTGACAATGTCTGCGTCGACCTCCCGAGCGAGGCGCTGGCTGAAGACCTGAACGGTGGTTTCTGCGTCATAGCGCGTCCGGTCAAAGCGTCGATCGACCACTGTCTGTGTCCAACGCAATGCCGGACGAAACACGGCGGCTGCCACCAAGGTCGCCAACGCCACCGGAAGCGCGTCAGAGACGGGTATGACCGCGCTCGCAGCCGCCACGACACCCAGATAGACAACGACCACGAGCGCCGTCACCAGCGCGTAGGAGGTCGACCGGCTGATGATTCGATCGATGTCGTACAAGTGATAGCGAAGAATCGCCACCCCTACCGACAGCGGGAGCAACGACAGCACCACCGCCAACAGAATTGTGTCACTCCGCGACCAGTTCGTGGCCAGTGCTTGAACCATGAAGACGGCCATGACTAAGCCAGCAAGGATCAGCCACTTGATCTGAGACTGCTCCCGACGACCCCCGCGCCGGAAGCGCACCGCCAGGGACCACACCGACAGCGCCAATGTGATCAGAAAGCCAAGTGCCACGAACTCGAGGGACTGGACAAAACCCTCCAGGCCCGGCGGCGTGTAGGGATTCGCTTTCGAGCGACCAGCCGCATCGGAGTAGTCCGCGCTTGAGAACGCCACCACCAAGCTCCACATCACCGTGACAGCCCCTGAGCCCCATGCCACCGGGCGCCATCGGCTGCTCAACAAGTGGCCATCGGGGAACAGTAGGAACGGGAAGGTGAGCATCACGCACAAGAACGGCGCCCACACCCAGTTGCTGAGCCACTCGGTAGTCGTGCCGCCAAAACCGCCAGGACTCACCACGGTTGCCCAACCGGTGTAGCCGTCGGCAGCGATGCTCAACGAAAGCCACAGCCCGCACCCAAGGTAGATCCATCCAATCGCGTTATCCGGACGTCTGGTGGCGATGAGCAGACCGACGGATCCGATGGCCACTGCGGGAAGCCCCAGCGGAAGTGAGCTCAGCGTTGCGCTCCAGCC